>NZ_JBPFDE010000003.1:0-339995 GCF_051025595.1 Pantoea phyllosphaerae | reverse complement strand
GCGGGAGCCGGATTTGAACCGACGACCTTCGGGTTATGAGCCCGACGAGCTACCAGGCTGCTCCATCCCGCGTCCGTAGTGCGCATTGCGTCTTTTTCACATTGTCTCTTCAAAAGAAGAGTTGGTTGCGGGAGCCGGATTTGAACCGACGACCTTCGGGTTATGAGCCCGACGAGCTACCAGGCTGCTCCATCCCGCGTCCGTGGATGCGCACTATACCGCCTGGCGCTGATGATGCAACCCCTTTTTAGCGCAGAGCGTCAAATTAGCGTGCGTTTGCTGAATATTTTCTCCATCTGGCTAATTATCGCACAGCCGTGTGCGCGGAAGGGGCAGGCGGATTTCAATCTGGCAGGCGCTTTGCTATCGTCGCGGGGCGAACACTGATGAATAAAAGAGATGGCGATGAATAAAGGACACTGGGCGAAGTACGCACTTACTGGTGCAATGTTTGCGCTGCTGGCGGGTTGTAGCTCGAAGCCGACCGATCGCGGGCAGCAATATAAAGACGGCAAGCTGGAACAGCCGCTGGCGCTGGTTAACCAGCCTAATGCCAAAGGCCGACCGGTGAATGGCCGAGATTTCGGCGAGCAGGTGCGGCAAATCCAGTCCGCCTCGTCTGCCCTGTATGGACGCCACACCGGCACCTACAGCGCTATCGAGAGCTGGCTGATGGCGGGTGCCGATACGCGCCAGCTGCGCCAGTTCGGCCTCAACGCCTTCCAGATGGAGGGCACCGACAACTACGGCAACGTGCAATTTACCGGCTACTACACGCCGGTGGTGCAGGCGCGCTATACGCGCCAGGGCGAATTCCAGTACCCCATCTACCGCATGCCGCCGCGCAAGCGCGGCGCAAAATTGCCGAGCCGCGCCTCTATCTATAGCGGCGCGCTGGACGAACGCTACGTCATCGGCTGGAGCAATTCGCTGATCGATAACTTTATTATGGACGTGCAGGGCAGCGGCTACGTCGACTACGGCGACGGCCGTCCGATGACCTTCTTCGGCTACGGCGGCAAAAATGGCTGGGCCTATCACAGCATCGGCAAAGAGCTGATCGATCGCGGCGAGGTGAAGCGCGAGGATATGTCGATGCAGGCGATTCGCGACTGGGCGGCGTCGCACTCTGAGCAGGAGGTGCGCGCGCTGCTGGAAACCAACCCGTCGTTCGTCTTCTTCAAGCCGGAACCTTACACGCCGGTGCGCGGCGCCAGCGCGGTGCCGCTGGTGGCGAAGGCCTCTGTGGCGTCGGACCGCTCGCTGATCCCGGCGGGCACCGCGCTGCTGGCGGAAGTGCCGCAGCTGAACGAAAAGGGCAAGTTCAACGGTAAGTATGAGATGCGCCTGATGGTGGCGCTGGACGTCGGCGGGGCCATTAAGGGCCAGCACTTTGACATCTATCAGGGCATCGGGCCCGACGCGGCGCACCTGGCGGGCTTCTATAACCACTACGGCCGCGTCTGGGTGCTAAAGGCGGCGCCAGGCGCCGGGC
The DNA here is from genome assembly GCF_051025595.1 of Pantoea phyllosphaerae. Taxonomy (NCBI): domain Bacteria; kingdom Pseudomonadati; phylum Pseudomonadota; class Gammaproteobacteria; order Enterobacterales; family Erwiniaceae; genus Pantoea; species Pantoea phyllosphaerae. The sequence goes on along the minus strand of NZ_JBPFDE010000003.1, from coordinate 338,500 downwards.
AGCCGCTGTTCAGCAACCCGCAAAACGGCGATAATGGCTCTCTGTTACTGGGTTCAAACTGATTACTCGGCGGGCCGCGCGGCCCGCATGAGGTGACAAGGTTAATTATGAGTGTAGTTAACGACGCCTGGCGTCAGCGTTTTGGCGGCACGGCACGTCTTTATGGGCAGGATGCGCTGGCGCGTTTCGCCGCGGCGCACTTCTGCGTGATCGGCATCGGCGGCGTCGGCTCCTGGGCGGCGGAAGCGCTGGTGCGCACCGGCATCGGCAAAATTACCCTGATCGACATGGATGATGTCTGCATCACCAATACCAACCGGCAGATCCACGCGCTGAACGGCAACGTCGGCAGGGCGAAAACCGAGGTGATGGCTGAGCGCCTGCGCGCCATCAATCCCGACTGCGAGGTGATCTGCATCGACGACTTTATCACGCCGGACAACACCGCCGAGTTGATGGCGGCGGGCTACGACTACGTGATTGACGCCATCGACAGCGTACGTCCGAAGGCGGCGCTGATCGCCTGGTGCCGCCGCAACAAGATCCCGCTGATCACCACCGGCGGCGCGGGCGGCCAGATCGATCCGACCCAGATCCAGGTGGCCGATCTGGCGAAGACGATTCAGGATCCGCTGGCGGCTAAGCTGCGCGAGCGGCTGAAGACGCTCGGCGTGGTAAAAAACAGCAAAGGCAAGCTGGGCATCGACTGCGTCTTCTCGACCGAAGCGCTGATGTATCCGCAGCCGGACGGCAGCGTTTGCGCCGCGCGCAGCACTGCTGAAGGACCGAAAAGAATGGATTGCGAAGCGGGATTTGGCGCGGCCACCATGGTGACCGCCACCTTCGGCTTTGTCGCCGTTTCCCATGCGCTGAAGAAGTTTCTGGCGCGCGCGGCGCGTCAGGCGGCGTAGAACCTCAGGCGCGCGCCGCGCGCGCGGCCTGATGTACCGCCTCCGCCAGCGCTTTCAGTCCGCTGCTGCGCGAGGCGCTGAGCTGGGCGCGCAGCCCCAGTTCGTCAAACAGCTGTAGCGGATCGTCCGCCAGCAGCGCCTGCGGCGTTTTTCCCTCCACGGCGGTCAGCAGCACCGCCAGCAGACCACGCACGATGCGGCCTTCACTGTCGCCGTAGAAATGCAGCGTGCCGTCGTGGCGCAGCTGGCTGCCGAGCCAGACGCGGTTTTCGCAGCCGGTCAGCTCAATGTCGGCCGTTTTCAGCGCCTCCGGCAGCGCAGGCAGCTGGCGGCTGAGCTGGATAAGCTGGCGATAGCGATCCTCCCACTGCTGAAAATGGGCGAACTTCTCTTTCAGGCCGTCCAGGGTAATCAGATCGCCAAACGGGTGCGGGCCAGTCAGAGCCTGACTCATGCTTCCTCCTCAGAGAGCAGATCGAGTGCGGTGTAGACAGCGCGCGTCAGCGCGTCGACATCCTGTAAATTATTATAGGGCGCGAAAGAGACGCGCAGCGTGCCGCTGACCCCCAGCGCCGCCATCAGCGGCTGCGCGCAGTGCTGGCCAGCGCGCAGCGCAATGCCCTGTTCCGCCAGCAGCGTAACGATGTCGCTGTGGTGCACGCCCTCGAAATCAAACGCCAGCACGCTCGTGCGGCCCGCACGGTAGCTGCGGAAACCGGGAAACTCACCCAGCTGCTCCTCAGCCAGGCTGGCAAGCTGCTGGCTCCACATCTCCGCTTTCAGCCGGTCGTGCTGCTCAAACCAGCTTAGCGCGGCGCTCAGTCCCACTACGCCCGCCACGTTCGGCGTGCCGGCCTCGAAGCGCCAGGGCACGGGCTGCGGCGTGAAGCCGTTAAAATCGACATGGGTCAGCATCTTACCGCCGCCTTGCCACGGCGACATCTCCTCCAGCAGCTCGGCTTTACCATAGAGCGCGCCGATGCCGGTCGGGCCGTAGATTTTATGGGCGGAGAAGGCGTAAAAGTCGATATCGAGCGCCTGCACGTCGGTTGGGCAGTGCGCCACGCCCTGGGCGCCATCAACCATCACTTTCGCGCCGACGCCGTGCGCCAGCGCGATCGCCTGCGCCAGATCCGGACAGCCGCCGGTGACGTTGGACATCTGGCCGATCGCCAGCAGCCGGGTGCGCGCATTAAGCAGCGACGGCAGCAGCGCCATATCTGGCAATCGATCGGCGCCGACAGGCCACTTCACCACCTTCGCGCCGCGCGCCTGCGCCGCCATCAGCCAGGGCACCAGGTTGGCGTGATGCTCCGCCTCGCTCACCAGGATCTCGTCGCCAGCCTTCAGCCGCGGTAATAGCCAGCCGTTGGCGACCAGATTAATCGCCTCCGTGGTGCCGCGCGTCCAGACAATCTGGTGGTCGTGCGCCGCATTCAGCAGGTGCGCCACCTGATGCCGCGCCTGTTCATAGCGCTCGGTAAGCTGACGCGCCGCGCCGTACTGGCTGCGATGCACGGTGCCGCCGCTCAGGCTGTAAAACTGTTGCGTGGTATCAATCACCACCTGCGGCTTGAGCGTCGTGGCGGCGCTGTCGAGATAAACACCGGCGTCGTTCAGCGCGGGAAACTGCTGGCGGAAAGCGGTGGGGTTGAATGCGGTCATGCTTTGTCTCGTCATACAAATAATCAGGGCCAGATCAAAAGCCTGGCCTTCTCCTGGCAAAGCTGTAAAAGCGCGTTATGCTGATTAATGCAAGGTTTAAACCAAAACCCGCACAAGGAGCAACCTTCTTTAGTCGATTTGACTAGGGTTAGCCAACGCGGGCGGTTTGATGCAATCATCTACAAGGAGATAGAAAATGAAAAAACTTTCAGCAGTGCTGGCTGTCTGCGCTATGGCTTTTACACTGGCCGCGTGTTCAAGCAATTATGTTATGCATACTAACGATGGTCGCACCATTGTCTCAGAAGGCAAGCCTTCGGTAGACAGTGATACCGGTATGATCAGCTATAAAGACGCTAACGGCAACAAGCAGCAGATTAACCGCGCCGACGTCAAAGAGATGGTTGAGATGCAGTAAGCGCTTCGGCGGCGGCTGCAGGCAAAAAAAAAGCACCGCAGTTTGCGGTGCTATTCAAAATCACTATGGACAGACAGGGTAAATCTACAGGAATTAAAAGCTTGATCTGCAAGCGTCAGATCAAAATGCAAACACAACATCACGACCACAAGCCAAAAGCTTCCCGGAAATCTGCGAACTCACTCACAAATCCTGAAATCTTTTCGTTCCGGCTCAGGAAGTGCGGCAACTATAGGTATTTGCTGGAGCTTCCTCAACGGACAATTTATAATGCCTCGGATTACTAAAACTAATATGTGACCGCTTTTTATAAGCGCACCTATATTACCCCCGATCCGAGCACGGAAAACCATGTCGAAACGCCTTCCTCCTCTTAATGCACTCCGCGTGTTTGACGCTGCGGCGCGCCATCTCAGCTTTACCAAGGCCGCCGAAGAGCTGTTTGTCACCCAGGCCGCCGTCAGCCATCAGATAAAATCGCTGGAAGATTTTCTGGGACTTAAGCTGTTTCGCCGGAGGAATCGTTCGCTGCTGCTGACGGAAGAGGGGCAAAGCTACTATCTCGATATCAAAGAGATTTTCACCGCGCTTAACGACGCGACGCGCAAACTTCAGGCGCGTAGCGCAAAAGGCGCCTTAACCGTCAGCCTGCTGCCCAGCTTCGCCATTCAGTGGCTGGTGCCTCGACTCTCCAGCTTTAATATGGCTTATCCGGGCATCGACGTGCGTATTCAGGCGGTCGACCGCGATGAAGAGAAGCTGGCCGACGACGTCGACGTGGCGATTTTCTACGGCCGCGGCAACTGGCCAGGACTGCGCGTGGAAAAACTGTACGCCGAATATCTGCTGCCGGTCTGTTCGCCCGCGCTGATGACCGGCGACAATCCGTTGAAAACGCCAATGGATCTGTCGCGCTTCACGCTGCTGCATGACGCTTCGCGGCGCGACTGGCAATCTTATATTCGGCAGCTAGGCTTGCAGCATATCAACGTTCAGCAGGGGCCCATTTTTAGCCACAGCGCCATGGTGCTGCAGGCCGCGATCCACGGCCAGGGCGTGGCGCTGGCGAACAACGTGATGGCGCAGAGCGAAATCGAAGCTGGCCGATTGATCTGTCCGTTTAACGACGTGCTGGTAAGCAAAAATGCTTTTTATCTGGTTTGTCATGACAGTCAGGCAGAACTGGGTAAAATAGCCGCCTTTCGACAGTGGATCATCGCGAAAGCCGCCAGCGAACAAGAAAAATTCCGCTTTCGCTACGAACACTAACTAATTGTTTCTGTAGCCTGATGTACAGATGCACCTTGAGGATAGTCCGATGTCCAGCCGTGCCATGTTTATTTTTGCCGCCATCAGCGGGTTTTTGCTGGTGGCGTTTGGCGCTTTTGGCGCCCACGTTTTAAGCCGTTCTCTGGGGCCGACCGAAATGGCCTGGATCCATACCGGACTCGAGTATCAGGCGTACCATACGCTGGCGGTCATTGGCCTGGGCGCCGCGATGCTGCGCCGCGCCAATCTCTGGTTTTACTGGAGCAGCGCCTTTCTTGCCCTCGGCGTCGTGCTGTTCAGCGGCAGCCTCTACTCTCTGGCGCTGTCGCATCTGAAGTTTTGGGTTTTTGTTACGCCGGTCGGCGGCCTCTTTTTCCTGGTCGGCTGGTTTCTGATGTTGATTGGCGCACTGCGTCTTAAACGAAAGGCAGATCGCCATGAATAAAGTTTTACTCTATTGCCGTCCAGGGTTTGAAAAAGAGTGCGCCGCGGAAATCGCCGCCTGCGCCGCCGAGCGTGAAATCTACGGTTTCCCGCGGGTAAAAGAGAACAGCGGCTATGTGCTGTTCGAATGCTATCAGCACGAAGACGCCGATCGCCTGGCGCACGATCTGCCTTTTGATACGCTGATCTTCGCCCGCCAGATGCTGGTGGTCGGCGAGCTGCTGAAAGATCTGCCGCCGGACGATCGTATCGCGCCGATTGTCGGCATGCTGACCGGCGTAGTGGAGAAGGGCGGCGAACTGCGCGTCGAGGTACCCGATACTAACGAAGCGAAAGAGCTGACGAAGTTTTGCCGCAAGTTTACCGTGCCGCTGCGCGCCAGCCTGCGCGACGCGGGGATCCTGCTTAACTACGAAAGCCCGAAGCGCCCGGTGGTGCACGTCTTCTTTATCGCGCCAGGTGCCTGTTACGTCGGCTACTCTGTGGTCGGCAACAACTCGCCGTTCTATATGGGCATTCCACGCCTGAAGTTTCCGGCCGATGCGCCGAGCCGATCCACCCTGAAGCTGGAAGAGGCGTTTCATGTCTTTATTCCCGCCGACGAGTGGGATGAGCGCCTGGCGGGCGGCATGCGTGCGGTCGATCTCGGCGCCTGTCCCGGCGGCTGGACCTACCAGCTGGTGAAGCGCAGCATGTGGGTTGACGCGGTGGATAACGGCCCGATGGCGCCGAGCCTGATGGATACCGGGCAGGTCACCCACTGCCGCGAAGACGGCTTTAAGTTTCGCCCGACGCGCAACAACAATGACTGGCTGGTGTGCGATATGGTCGAGAAGCCGGTGCGCGTCGCTAGCCTGATGACGGAATGGCTGGTCAACGGCTGGTGCCGCGAGGCGATTTTTAACCTTAAGCTGCCGATGAAAAAGCGCTATGAAGAGGTGACGCAGAACCTGGCGATGATTGACGAGGCGCTGAAGGCGCAGGGCATCAACGCGCAGATTCGTGCCCGCCAGCTCTACCATGACCGCGAAGAGGTCACGGTGCATATTCGCCGCATCTGGGGCGCCATACCGGGCCGCCGCGACGAACGTTAAGCGTCAGGCCGGGCGCTGCGGCGCCTGGCCTTCGTAGCGCAGCGTTTTCAGATTCCCCTGCAGCACTAAATCCTGCTTCAGCATCGCAACCTGTCGGCTGATAAAGGCGGACTCACGTCCGGCCTCCAGCTTCGCGCGCCACTTCTCCGGCACCTCATGAAGCTGCGCATAGATCGCCTCCAGCGAACCAAACGTTTGCAGCAGCGTTTTTGCGCTTTTCGGTCCGATGCCCGCCACGCCGGGGATCTTGCTGCTGCTGATGCCGCACAGCCCCCAGTAGTCAGGCAGCCGCTGCGGTGCAACGCCGAACGCATTTTCGATAAAAGGCAGATCCAGCCAGCGCTTTTGAAAGTAGTCGCGGATGCGGATCTGCGGCGCCAGCAGCTGACAGTAGCCTTTGTCGGTAGAGACGATGGTCGCCTGATGGCCCGCCTGCGCCATTTTTACCGCCAGCGTAGCGGCCAGGTCGTCTGCTTCATCCGCCTCGGCGATCCAGCAGCTGACGCCGAGGTGGCGGAACGCCTCCTGCAGCGCGGGCAGTTCGGCATGCAGATCCTCCGGCATCGGCGGTCGGCCGCTTTTATAGTCCGGCAGCAGCTGATGCCGCCAGCCCTGGTGACGCTGTTCGCTGTCGAATACCGCCACGACGTGGGTTGGCTGCGTATGCCCCAGAAGCTGGCGCAGCGCCGCGACGCAACCCTCGGCGCAGGGCGATCCCTGTACTGCGTGCAGACGACGTATCAGATTGAGCGCATCCACAATAAGAAGGTGAAATGACATAAGCTAAACGGCAGCCCGGCAGGGCTGCCTTCCTTGCGGTTTATTTAATGATTTCGTAGCAGGGGATATAGGCGGTGCCCGGCAGCTTCATGCGGTGCTGAGCGACGAAGCCCTGCAGCAGCTCATCCATGCGGCGCATAATGTCTGGCTCGCCGTGCAGCTTATAAGGTCCCTTTTCGCGGATTTCCCGTATACCGATCTCTTTCACGTTTCCGGCGACGATGCCGGAGAAGGCGCGACGCAGATCTGCCGCCAGCTGCTCCGCCGGCTGGCTGGTGTAGAGATTGAGGTTGGCCATATTTTCATGCGTTGGCAGAAACGGCTTCTGCAGATCGGGCGAGATGCGAATTGACCAGTTGAAGCTGTAGGCGTCGCCGGTTTCGCGGCGATACTCCTTCACCTGCGGCATCGCTTTCTTCATCAGGCGCGCCACTTCGGCGGCGTCGTCGATAATGATCTTATAGTGACGACGGGCCGCTTCCCCCAGCGTGTTGACGATGAAGTCGTCCAGCACGTGGAAGTAGTCGGCGCTCTCCTGCGGGCCGGTCAGGATCAGCGGCAGCACCTGCTCGTGGTTCTGCGGATTCATCATAATGCCCAGCAGGTAGAGCAGCTCTTCCGCCGTGCCCACGCCACCCGGGAAAATAATGATGCCGTGCGCGATGCGCACAAAGGCTTCCAGGCGTTTTTCGATATCCGGCATGATGATAAGTTCGTTCACCAGCGGATTCGGCGGCTCTGCGGCGATAATCGACGGCTCGGTCAGGCCGATAAAGCGGCTGTCGCGATAGCGCTGCTGCGCATGGCCTACCGCGGCGCCTTTCATTGGCGCCTCCATCACGCCCGGCCCGCAGCCGGTGCAGATATTCAGCTCGCGCAGGCCCAGCTGGGTGCCGACGTTGCGGCAGTACTGGTACTCTACCGCGTTAATGGAGTGGCCGCCCCAGCAGACAACGGTATTCGGGTATTCCCCAATATGCAGCGCGCGAGCGTTGCGCAGGATTGAGAAGACCTGGTTAGTGATATGCGCCGAATCATCCGGCGGCGCCTCTTCCATGCCGGCGATCGCCAGCTGGCCGTTAACAAACAGAATGTCGCGCAGCACGGCAAACAGGTTGGCCTGCAGCGAACGGATAATGCGTCCGTCGACAAACGCCTCTTCCGGCGGATTGATCAGTTCCAGCTTGACGCCGCGCTCGCGGCGCAGCACGTTGATGTCGAAATTTTCAAAGCGGGAAAGCAGTTCGTGGCTGCTGTCAGTCTGGCTGCCTGAATTCAGGACGGCAAGGGAGCAGTTGCGAAACAGCTGGTAAAGGTCGCTGCTCGCCGTGCGCTTGAGCATGTCCACTTCCAGCTGAGAGAGCAGATCCATCGAGCCAAGAGGGCTGATATGCGTAATCAAATGAACTCCGTTACACCCGCCTGGGTGACTAATGACACCGCCGTTGCGGTGGCGAAAATCCCTGGTCGGCGATCCTCCGATCGCCGCCTCAACCAGAGTGCCTTGTCGACCCTCAATGCTCAAGGGGAACGCAACCTTTGACGCGCAGGCTGCGAGAGGCCTCGCAAAGCTACTGACGCGCCAGACGGGAATATCCCGGCGTAAAAGGCACGTTGCTGCGCCACGGATTGATATCCAGACCGCCGCGGCGCGTGTAGCGCGCATAGACGGTAAGCTGCTGCGGCTGGCAGAAGCGCATCAGATCGTTAAAGATGCGCTCCACGCACTGCTCGTGGAACTCATTGTGCTGGCGGAAGGAGATCAGGTAGCGCAGCAGGGCTTCGCGGTCGATGCGCGGGCCTTTGTAGCGGATCATCACCGAACCCCAGTCGGGCTGGTTGGTGATCAAACAGTTGGATTTCAGCAGATGGCTGACCAGCGTCTCTTCCACGACGTCGCCGTCCGCCGCACCGGCAAGGTAGTCGGCATTGAAGCTGTAGTCCGTGATGGCGATATCCTGCTCGTCGATGCAGTAACCGCTAAACTGTCCGATGGGCTGGCCCTCGATTTCGCTCAGGCGGAACAGCGCGACGCTGACCTCGCCCTGCGCGCAGGCGCTAAGGTCGCGCTCGAGCGTCTGGCGCACGTCGCCCCAGTTATCGAAGCGCGTCTGGTTAAAGCTGTTAAGGTAGAGCTTAAAACTTTTCGACTCGATAAGATGTTCGCTGGTGGCGTTCAGCACCACTTCGCCCAGCGCCACCTGCGGCACGCCCTTGCTGTTAAGCCAGGAGAGTTCGTAAAGCGTCCAGATATCCGCGCCGGTAAAGGGCAGCGAATCGGATGTAAGCCCCAGCGGCGTGCGGTTCAGGCTGCGCGGCACCGCCTGAAGCAGGCTGGGATCGTACCGATCGTGGTAGGCTGTAGGTTTGCCCAGGGTCAGGCTGCTCAGCGCCTGATCCTTTTCATATAAAGACATAGCGGTTACCCGTGATACAAAACAAAGTGGATAAGTGTAACCCATCAGACGTGAGAAAAAGAGTGATGCAACAGACCATGGATGCCCTGCGCGAATTTACCGCCCGCTACTGCGACGCCTGGCAACAGCGCACCGGCCACGCGCCCGCCAGCCAGGCACTTTATGGCGTGCCGTCGCCCTGTATTATCGCCACCCAGGCGGATGAGATATGGTGGCAGCCGCAGCCCTTTACCCTACCCACCACGCTGGAGGCGGTAGAGCGCGCGCTGGAGATCACGCTTCAGGCGGATATTGCCGCTTTTTATACCGCGCAGTTCGCGGGCGATATGGCGGCGCGCTTTGCGCACCTTGAGCTGTCGCTGCTGCAGGTCTGGAGCGAAGAGGATTTTTTGCGGCTGCAGGAGAATCTGATCGGGCATCTGATCATGAAGCGCCGCCTGAAACAGACGCCGACGCTCTTTATCGCCGCCACTGAATCGGAGCAGGAGATCGTCTCGATTTGCAATCTGACCGGCGAGGTCATTCTTGAACAACCCGGCACCAAAAAACGTGAAATTCTGGCGGAAAATGCTCAGACGTTTCTTAAGAATTTACAGGTGGTTATACCGGGCTTTGCAGATAATCGCCAGTGACCTTGTGAGATATCTCTTACATGTAGTGTGAGAGATTGGCATTATTCTCAAGAGGCGTCCAGAAGTCTGTAATGTAAAAATATTGTGAATCATTGACTTAATGGCATTACTCCTAAATTTGGTCTATAAACATATAAAGTAACGCTGTTTAGTACCTTGTTTATTCAGCGCCCTCTGCCAGAATAGTCAGCAGTTGGCAGGAAGCCAGAGGATTGAAGATAGCGTCAGGATACGTCATGCCAGGAGGCGGGACCGTAACGGAGTTTACGTCACACGGAAGGCTTCAGGATGAAGCAGGATACTCAGGAGAGAGTCAGGGACACCTCCAGGAAGGAGAATGAGAGCCGCACATGATGCGCGGTGGGCCTGGAAGCTAAAGGAGTTGTCAGGACGATAAGCGCAGGATGGCGTACAGGAAAAGTTGTCACGGATGAGGCAGGGAGCATCTAAGTAGCGGGAAAGCTGCAAACGAACCGGGAGCACTGTTTTAACAGTGCTCCCTTTTTTTGCGCCCGTGTCTGGCGGTGGTATGCTTGCGGCCCGAATTTACCGCTCGCTGGAGGTGACCTATGACCCCTTTACTGTTACAACGGCTGGAGCAGCTTGAAGCGCTGCTGCGCGATCACCATCACTGGCAGGAAACGCCCCCGTCCGCCAGCGCGCTCGCCAGCAGCCAGCCTTTCTGTCTCGACACGCTGGAGCCGCTCGAATGGCTCCAGTGGGTGCTTATTCCGCGTATGCGGGCACTTGTCGCCGCGCAGCAGCCGCTGCCGCAAAATTTCGCTGTCGCCCCCTATTTTGACGTCGCGCTGCCCGCCGCCACGCCGGGTCATGCGCCAATTTTGCATAGCCTGACCCAGCTCGACGCGCTGTTTATGGACGACCCCGCCTGATGCTGGAGATTATCTATCAGGATGAATGGCTGGTGGCGGTCAATAAACCCGCCGGCTGGCTGGTGCATCGCAGCTGGCTGGATCGCAAAGAGAAGGTCGTGGTGATGCAGACCGTACGTGACCAGATCGGCCAGCATGTCTTTACCGCGCATCGGCTTGACCGCCCAACCTCCGGCGTGTTGCTGATGGGCCTCTCCAGCGAAGTGGGACGCCTGCTGTCGCAGCAGTTCGAGCAGCATCAGATGCGAAAAACCTACCACGCGGTGACGCGCGGCTGGCTGCAGGAGAGCGGCACGCTCGACTATCCGCTGGTGGAAGAGCTGGACAAGATCGCCGATAAGTTCGCTACGGAAGCGCGCGCGCCGCAGCCAGCGGTGACCGACTATCAGGCGCTGGCCTGGGCGGAAATGCCAATAGCGATTGGCCGCTATCCCAGCGCGCGCTATAGCCTGATGCAGCTCTCGCCGCACACGGGCCGCAAGCATCAGCTGCGCCGCCATATGGCGCATCTGCGCCACCCGATTATCGGCGACACCACCCACGGCGATCTGCGGCAAAATCGCGGCGCGGCGCAGCATTTCGGCGCCGACCGCCTGATGCTGCACGCCAGCAGCCTGGCGCTGACGCACCCGGTAACCGGCGAACCGCTGGTGATCCGCGCCGGGCTGGATGCGGTCTGGCAGCGGCTGGCCGGCGAGTTCGGCTGGCAGGCGGCGTTCGCCGCCGCAGGGCTTGAGTTTGCGGTCGCGGCAGGCGAGGATAGCACCTCAGCTTAAGGAGCAGGCACATGGCGAAGATTGGCATTTTTGTAGGTACGGTATACGGTAACGCGCTGCTGGTGGCGGAAGAGGCGCAGCCTGTTTTACAGGCGCAGGGGCACGAGGTTGCGCTCTATGACGATCCGACCCTCGCGCAGTGGCAGGCGTACGGCGGCGACGTCGCGCTGGTGATCACCTCGACCACCGGCCAGGGCAATTTCCCCGACAACATCGCTGCGCTTTATCACGACGTGAAAGATAAGCTGGGCTATCAGCCGACGCTGCGTTACGGCGTCATCGCGCTCGGCGACAGCAGCTACGATCATTTTTGCGGGGCGGGTAAAAGCTTTGACGCGCTGTTGCAGGAGCAGGGCGCGCAGCGCGTCGGCGAAGTGCTGCTGGTGGACGCAACCGAAGATCCTGAGCCGGAGACGGTCACCTCACCCTGGGTCGAGGCCTGGGGAAAAGCGCTGTGAGTTAATCGCGCGCTGCCGCCGCGCAGCGCGCGCCTTTATCAGGTCACCGGCGCCGGATTAAATACCGCCAGCTGATTGCGAATACCCCAGCGATCCGACCAGGTTTGCTGGCGGCCACTGGCGATATCCAGTATCAGGTGGAAAAGCCGCCAGCCGACCTGCTCGATAGTCTCCTCGCCCGTAGCGATAGTGCCAGCGTTGATATCCATCAGGTCGTGCCAGCGATCGGCCAGCGCGTTGCGCGTCGCCATCTTGATCACCGGAATGGCCGCCAGACCGTAAGGCGTGCCGCGCCCGGTGGTAAAGACCTGCAGCGTAATGCCCGACGCCATCTGCTGGGTGCCGCAGACAAAATCGCTGGCGGGCGTGGCGGCGTAGATCAGCCCGCGCCGCGTCGGGCGCTGACCCGGCGACAGCACCTCGACAATGGCGCTGCGGCCCGACTTGGCGATCGATCCCAGCGCTTTTTCCACCACGTTCGCCAGTCCGCCCTTTTTATTGCCGGGCGAAGGGTTGGCGCTGCGGTCGGTCTGGCCCTGGTCAAGATAGTCGTCATACCACGCCATCTCTTCCAGCAGTCGCTTGCCCACCTCTTCATTAATGGCGCGCGGCGTCAGCAGATGGATCGCGTCGCGCACTTCGGTCACTTCCGAAAACATCACCGTTGCGCCGCAGCGCACCAGCAGATCGGAGGCGAAGCCCACGGCGGGATTGGCGGTCACGCCGGAAAAGGCGTCGCTGCCGCCGCACTGCGTGCCGACAATCAGCGCAGAGGCGGGGCAGGTTTCGCGCTGGCGGCGGTTGAGGCGCTCAAGATGTTTTTTCGCCACGCTGAGGATCTCTTCCACCATCGCGCCGAAGCCGATATGGCGCTCATCCTGCAAGCGCACAATGTCGCTATCGTCCAGCGAGATCGCCTGCACATCGCTGGTGCCGGTCAGCAGACGCTCGGGCTGTAGCTTCTCGCAGCCGAGGCTCACCACCATGATTTCGCCGCCGAAGTTGGCATTCAGCGCCAGGTTATGAATGGTGCGGATCGGCACCACCGCCGCCGGCGCGTTAATCGCCACGCCGCAGCCGTAAAGGTGGTTGAGCGCCACGACGCCATCGACGTTCGGATAGTTCGGCAGCAGATCGCGCTCGATAATCTGCACCACATAGTCCACCACGCCCGCCACGCAGTGCACGCTGGTGGTAATGCCGAGCAGGTTGCGCGTGCCGACGCTGCCATCCGCGTTGCGGTAGCCTTCAAAGGTGTAGCCTTCCAGCGGCGGCAGCTCGGGCGGCACGTTAGTCGCCAGCGGCAGGCTGGCGAGCGGTGGCGCTTCGGGCAGCGCCACCAGCGACTCGTCGATCCAGCCGCCTTGCGCGATATCACGCAGCGCATAGCCGATCACTTCGCCATAGCGGAAAATGGCCGCGCCCTGCGGAATCGCGGCGAGCGCCACTTTATGCCCCTGCGGCACATGCTCCGTCAGCGTCAGCCCGTCGGGAAAGGTCGTGCCTGCTGGCAGCCCCTGGTTGTTGACCACGATAGCGACATTGTCATCTTCATGGACTTTGATATAAAGCGGCGGCTCATTGAGAATTCGGTTCATCGCTCACCTTCCAGTCATGCATACGCGAGTCGTTAATAAAGTGCCTTTGCTGGCCGGGTCAGCGGCCCGGCGCGCCGTTCGTGGCGGCGCGTTATCGTTTCTGATGTCGCACATCGGATTTGCCAGCCTTAGTATATGAATGCAGGTTGCCCGCCGCATTGTGCAACTGTCCGCTATTTCCCTCCATTTACGCTGCTTTTTAGTTCTCTTATCCAAAAGCAAGTGAAGAGTCTCACAAAGGCGTCGACCTTTGCTCAATTAATCGCCATTTCAGACGGAAAAAACCGGGTTCCGTGAGGCGCGCCGCAGTCTACTGTGCAACTGCCAGATAATGCGTGCATTCGGGCCGTTATTGTCAGGCGTTCTTCCAGTGCCTCCGCCTTTTGTCATTCCTATACTGGCTTTCGTTATACGACGTTAGGTTATTCGTCACGACGCACTATCGGTTTGCCCCTATAAAAAATCGCCGTGTTTAACCCGACTTCTCTCTGATACCCAACGCGATGTGTATGCAGTCAGAGCGAATGTAGCAAACGCTATATTTCAGGAGTGCATCATGAATAGTTACAGCCAGACGGCGGAAGCGGTGCAGAAGCGCACCAACGCCCGCTACTGGATCGTGGTGATGTTGTTTATCGTCACCTCGTTCAACTACGGCGACCGCGCCACCATTTCCATCGCCGGTTCCGCCATGTCGAAAGATATCGGCCTCGACGCGGTTGGACTGGGCTACATCTTCTCGGCGTTCTCGTGGGCCTATGTTATCGGCCAGATCCCAGGCGGCTGGCTGCTGGACCGCTTTGGATCAAAACGCGTCTACTTCTGGAGTATCTTCCTCTGGTCGCTTTTTACTCTGCTGCAGGGCTTCGTCGATATCTTCAGCGGCTTCGGCATTATCGTTTCGCTGTTTCTGCTGCGCTTTATGGTCGGCCTGGCTGAAGCGCCGTCGTTCCCGGGCAACAGCCGCATCGTCGCGGCCTGGTTCCCGGCGCAGGAGCGCGGCACCGCGGTGGCAATTTTCAACTCCGCGCAGTATTTCGCCACGGTAATTTTTGCGCCGATTATGGGCTGGCTGGTGGCCGAGGTGGGCTGGGCGCACGTGTTCTGGTTTATGGGCGGCCTTGGCATCATTCTCAGCTTTGTCTGGCTGAAAGTGATCCACGATCCCAAAGACCATCCTGGCGTGAACAAAGCTGAGCTGGAGTATATGGAGCAGGGCGGCGCGCTGATCAATATGGATGCGAAAAAGGCGCAGCAGAAAGTGAGCTGGGATGAGAAATGGTTCCAGATCAAGCAGCTGCTCTCCTCGCGTATGATGCTGGGCATCTATCTCGGCCAGTACTGCGTCAATGCGCTCACCTACTTCTTTATCACCTGGTTCCCGGTCTATCTGGTGCAGGCGCGCGGTATGTCGATCCTGAAAGCGGGGATGATCGCTTCGGTTCCGGCGGTGTGCGGCTTCCTCGGCGGCGTGCTGGGCGGCGTCATCTCCGATTACCTGATGCGTAAAACCGGTTCGCTCAACATCGCGCGCAAAACGCCTATCGTGCTCGGCATGCTGCTCTCTATCAGCATGGTGATGTGTAACTACAGCGACACCGAATGGGTGGTGGTGTTCTTTATGGCGCTCGCCTTCTTCGGCAAAGGCATCGGCGCGCTGGGCTGGGCGGTGATGGCGGATACCGCGCCGAAAGAGATCAGCGGCCTGAGCGGCGGCCTGTTCAATATGTTCGGCAACTTCTCCGGCATCGTCACGCCGATCGCGATCGGCTACATCATCGCCACCAGCGGTTCGTTTGAAGGCGCGCTGATCTATGTCGGCATCCATGCGTTCGTCGCCGCGTTCAGCTTCCTGGTGATTGCAGGCGATATCAAACGTATCGAACTAAAACCGCGGACATAAGGAGAGAATATGTCTACGCAAAGCACGCCAACCATCGCCCGCATGCAGGTGATCCCGGTCGCCGGGTATGACAGCATGCTGCTGAATATCGGCGGCGCGCACAACGCCTGCTTTACCCGCAATATCGTGGTGCTGACCGACAGCGCCGGGCATACCGGCGTCGGGGAAGCACCGGGCGGCGACACCATCTACCAGACGCTGGTCGAGGCGATCCCGCAGGTCGAGGGCCAGCAGGTGGCGCGCATGAACCGGCTGGTGCAGCAGGTGCACAAAGGCAACCAGTCGGCCGATTTCGACACCTTCGGCAAAGGCGCCTGGACCTTTGAGCTGCGCGTCAACGCGGTCGCCGCGCTGGAGGCGGCGCTGCTCGACCTGCTCGGCCAGTGCCTCGGCGTGCCGGTGGCGGAGCTGCTCGGCCCCGGCCAGCAGCGCGACGAGGTGACGGTGCTCGGCTATCTCTTCTATATCGGCGACCGCCGTAAAACCGATCTGCCCTACCAGAGCGGTGAGAACGGCAATCACGACTGGTATCGCCTGCGCCATCAGGAGGCGCTGATGCCCGACGCGGTGGTGCGTCTGGCGGAGGCGGCGCAGGACAAATATGGCTTTAAGGATTTCAAACTCAAAGGCGGCGTGCTGCCGGGCGAGCAGGAGATTGCCTCCGCGGCGGCGCTGAAGCGGCGTTTTCCAGACGCGCGCATTACCGTCGATCCCAACGGCGCATGGACGCTGGACGAGGCGATCCGCCTCTGCAAAGGCATGGGCGAGGTGCTGACCTACGCGGAGGATCCGTGCGGCGCCGAGCAGGGCTATTCCGGCCGCGAGGTGATGGCGGAGTTCCGCCGCGCCACCGGGCTGCCGGTCGCCACCAATATGATCGCCACCAACTGGCGCGAGATGAACCACGCGGTGATGCTCAACGCGGTCGATATTCCGCTGGCCGATCCGCACTTCTGGACGCTGAGCGGCGCGGTGCGCGTGGCGCAGCTCTGCGACGAGTGGGGGCTCACCTGGGGTTGCCACTCCAATAACCACTTCGATATTTCGCTGGCGATGTTTACCCACGTTGGCGCAGCCGCGCCGGGCAATCCGACCGCGCTCGATACCCACTGGATCTGGCAGGAGGGCGACCAGCGCCTGACCAAAGAGCCGCTGCAGATCCGCAACGGCAAAATCGCCGTGCCCGACGCGCCGGGGCTCGGCGTCGAGCTGGACTGGGATCGGCTGCGCCAGGCCAACGACCTCTTTAAATCGCTGCCGGCGGGCGCGCGTAACGACGCCACCGCCATGCAGTATCTGATTCCCGGTTGGACGTTCGACCGTAAGCGCCCGGCATTCGGCCGCGCCACAGCGTAAGGAGCAGGAGATGAGTTCGACACCGAAAGTCACAGCAATGCAGGTTATTCCGGTCGCCGGATATGACAGCATGTTGCTCAACCTGAGCGGCGCGCACGCGCCTTTTTTCACCCGCAATATTGTGATTATCAAAGATAACGCGGGCCACACCGGCGTCGGCGAAATCCCCGGCGGCGAGAAAATCCGCCAGACGCTGGAGGATGCGGCGGCGCTGGTGATCGGCAAAACGGTTGGCGAGTACAAAAACGTACTCAGCCTGGTGCGCAGCACCTTCGCCGACCGCGATTCGTCGGGACGCGGCAGCCAGACTTTTGACCTGCGCACCACCATTCACGTGGTCACCGGCATTGAGGCGGCGCTGCTCGATCTGCTGGGCCAGCATCTGCAGGTCAACGTCGCTACGCTGCTGGGCGACGGGCAGCAGCGCGACCGCGTCGAGATGCTCGGCTACCTGTTTTACGTCGGCGATCGTAAAAAGACCGCGCTGCCCTACCAGAGCCAGGAAGATGAGGCCTGCGACTGGTATCGCCTGCGCCACGAAGAGGCGCTGACGCCGGACGCGGTGGTGCGGCTGGCCGAGGCGGCGTATGACAAGTACGGCTTTAACGACTTCAAGCTCAAGGGCGGCGTGCTGCGCGGCGGCGAAGAGGCGGAGGCGGTGATCGCGCTGGCGAAGCGCTTTCCAGAGGCACGCATTACGCTCGATCCCAACGGCGCCTGGTCGCTCAACGAGGCGATCCTGCTCGGCAAGCAGCTGAAAGGGGTGCTGGCCTATGCGGAAGATCCGTGCGGCGCCGAGCAGGGCTATTCCGGCCGCGAGGTGATGGCGGAGTTCCGCCGCGCCACCGGCCTGCCGACCGCCACCAATATGATCGCCACCGACTGGCGGCAGATGGGCCATACGCTGTCGCTGCAGTCGGTCGATATTCCGCTGGCCGACCCGCACTTCTGGACCATGCAGGGCTCGGTGCGCGTGGCGCAGATGTGCCACGACTTCGGCCTGACCTGGGGCTCGCACTCCAACAACCACTTCGACGTCTCGCTGGCGATGTTCACCCACGTCGCCGCCGCCGCGCCAGGCGCCATTACCGCCATCGACACCCACTGGATCTGGCAGGAGGGCAACCAGCGCCTGACCAGAGAGCCGCTGCAGATCAAAGGCGGCATGGTGCAGGTGCCGCAGAAGCCGGGGCTGGGCGTCGAGCTGGATATGGATCAGGTGATGCAGGCCAACGCGCTTTATCAAAAACATGGGCTGGGCGCGCGCGACGATGCGCAGGCGATGCAGTTTCTGGTACCGAACTGGACCTTCGACAATAAACGTCCCTGTCTGGTGCGCTAACTTTTAGGCTCCCTGCGGGGAGCAGTTGTAACGGGAGAAGAGATGATGAGTAACACAGCCTGGCCGAACGCATTTCGCCGTCGTCTGCTGGCAGGAGAAACCCTGATCGGCAGCTGGTGCGCGCTGGCGAACCCTGTCACCACTGAAGTGCTCGGCCTGGCCGGTTTCGACTGGCTGGTGCTGGACGGCGAACATGCGCCCAACGACATTACCACCTTCGTGCCGCAGCTGATGGCGCTCAAGGGTAGCGTCAGCGCGCCGGTGGTGCGTCCGCCCTGCAACGAACCGGTGATCATCAAGCGCCTGCTGGATATCGGTTTCTACAACTTCCTGATCCCATTTGTGGAAACGGAAGAGGAGGCGCTGCGCGCCGTGGCCTCGACCCGCTATCCACCCGCTGGCATTCGCGGCGTCTCGGTGTCGCACCGCAGCAATATGTACGGCACGCTGCCCGACTACAACGCCACGGTGAACGACAACATCACGGTGCTGGTGCAGATTGAAACCCAGCAGGCGGTCGACAATATCGACGCCATCGCCGCGGTAGAGGGCGTCGACGGCATCTTCGTCGGACCAGGCGATCTCTCCGCCGCGCTCGGCTATCTCGGCCAGCCTGCGCACCCTGAGGTGCTGAAGGTGATTAAGCATGTCTTCGAGCGCGCCAGAGCGGCGGGCAAGCCGAGCGGCATCCTCGCGCCGGTCGAAGCAGACGCGCGCCGCTATCTCGAATGGGGCGCCAGCTTCGTGGCGGTGGGCAGCGACTTAGGGGTCTTCCGCAACGCGACGCAGGCGTTGTGCGACAAATTTAAGAAGTAACTGACGAAGGGGAAAGGCAATGAAAATTGGATTTATCGGCCTCGGCATTATGGGCAAACCGATGAGTAAAAACCTGGTGAAAGCCGGTTATTCTCTGGTGGTGCGCGATCACAACGCCAGCAACGAAGCGGAATTAAGCGCGCTGGGCGCCACCGTGGCGACATCGCCGAAAGAGGTGGCGGAACAGGTTGACGTGGTGATCACCATGGTGCCCAACTCGCCGCAGGTGAAAGAGGTTTGCCTGGGCGAAAACGGCATCATCGACGGCGCGAAGCCGGGCCTGATCGTCATTGATATGAGTTCTATCGCGCCGCTCGCCAGCCGCGAGGTGCATGACGCGCTGGCGGAGAAGGGTATCAAAATGCTCGATGCGCCGGTGAGCGGCGGCGAGCCGAAAGCGATCGAAGGCACGCTTTCCGTGATGGTGGGCGGCGACAAAGCGGTCTTCGATCGCTGCTACGAGATCATGAAGGCGATGGCGGGATCGGTGGTGCACACCGGCGATATCGGCGCGGGCAACGTCACCAAGCTGGCGAACCAGGTGATTGTGGCGCTCAATATCGCGGCGATGTCGGAAGCGCTGTCGCTGGCGACCAAGGCGGGCGTTAATCCCGAGCTGGTCTATCAGGCGATCCGCGGCGGGCTGGCGGGCAGCACCGTGCTCGACGCTAAAGCGCCGATGGTGCTGGATCGCAACTTCAAGCCAGGCTTCCGCATCGACCTGCATATTAAGGATCTGGCCAACGCGCTTGATACCTCGCACGGCATCGGCGCTCATCTGCCGCTCACCGCCGCGGTGATGGAGATGATGCAGGCGTTGCGCAACGACGGCCAGGGCAACGCCGACCATAGCGCGCTTGCCTGCTATTATGAAAAATTAGCCAAGGTTGAGATAACCCGTTAACGCGTCGCAGCGGCCGGCGCGGCCGCTGCACTGCGCCATCACGGATGATGAACCGTCTATCAACAGCGCCTGGATTGCCTATGAAAATCGTAATCGCACCGGATTCATACAAAGAGAGTTTATCCGCCTCAGGGGTGGCAACCGCGATTGAGGCGGGCTTCCGCGAGATTTTTCCTGACGCCACCTACGTGAAGATACCGGTTGCCGACGGCGGCGAAGGCACGGTTGAGGCGATGGTGGCGGCGACGGCAGGGAGCATCGTCAACCTGCGCGTCACCGGACCGCTCGGCGCGCCGGTCGACGCCTTCTACGGCCTCTCCGGCGACGCGCGCACCGCCTTTATCGAAATGGCGGCCGCCAGCGGGCTGGAGCTGGTGCCCGCCGCGCAGCGCAATCCTCTCACCACCACCTCGTTCGGCACCGGCGAGCTGATCAAGAGCGCGCTGGACAAGGGGGTCGGGCATATCATTATCGGCATCGGCGGCAGCGCCACCAACGACGGCGGCGCGGGCATGATGCAGGCGCTGGGCGCGCGGCTGCTGGATGCGCAGCAGAACGATATCGGCTTCGGCGGCGGCGCGCTGCCTTTACTGGCAAAAATTGATATCAGCGGGCTGGACGCGCGCGTGCGGCAGTGCCGTTTCGAAGTGGCGTGCGACGTCACCAACCCGCTGACCGGCCGCGACGGTGCGTCAGCTATCTTCGGCCCGCAGAAAGGCGCGACGCCGCAGCTTGTCGAGCAGCTGGACAGCGCGCTGGCGCACTATGCGGCGATTATTCAGCGCGATCTCGATATCGACGTGCTGCATATTCCCGGCGGCGGCGCGGCGGGCGGCATGGGCGCGGCGCTGCACGCCTTCTGCCAGGCGGATTTGCGGCGCGGCATTGAAATCGTCACCGAGGCGCTCGGGCTGGCGGAGCAGGTCAAAGACGCTTCGCTGGTGATCACCGGCGAAGGGCGTATCGACAGCCAGAGCATCAACGGCAAGGTGCCGATTGGCGTGGCGCAGGTGGCGAAGCAGTTTAATAAGCCGGTGATCGGCATTGCCGGCAGCCTGACGGCGGATGTCGGCGTGGTGCATCAGCACGGTCTGGACGCGGTATTCAGCGTGCTTTACAGCATCTGCACGCTGGAGGAGGCGCTGACGAATGCCGAGACCAATCTGCGGCTGGCGGCGCGCAATATCGCCGCGACGCTGAAGATCGGCGGCGCGATGCGGTAGAAATACGGCCTTCAGGCTAATGCTTGTCAGTTAAGCATGGGATGATAACGCAGTCTGGTGCCACTCTGGGGCTGGCGGTCCTCGCGCCGCTGACGCGGTCCCTTCACGTCATTCATCTGCCTGACGGACCGGTGGGATGGAACATCCCTGTTCCAGCCCACCTTTCGCCCGCTTCCCTGCGGGCTCTCCTGGCAGACTCACTCTGTTCAGCGCTGCGAAATGCCCGCCCCAGAGTGGCACCAGCCTGCTGGCCCGCCCCAACAGCTCACCTGCGTATAAGAAAGGGCCGCCATTTTGAGAAAACAGCGGCCTTACCTGAAAATGACCTTTACTGACAGGCATTCATCCTCAGGCCGCTTTCTGTTTTACTTTTTGTATTTCGCTTCCAGCGTCGCGAACCACGGCGCGACGAAATCGTTATTGCCGCCCCAGCCGGGGACGATCTTGTTCAGCGACGCCACGTTAATCGCGCCCTGCTGGCTGTTCAGCTGCTGCTGAGAGATTGAAGCGCCTTTAAAATCGTAGCTGGCGGGCGTGGCTTCGCCGGCGATCTTATTCGCCACCAGGCGCATATTCACCGCGCCGATGGTTTTCGGATCGACCGCGACCGTCTGCACCCACGGGCTATTCTTTTCGCGCATCAGCTGCAGATCCTGGTTAGAAACGTCAATGCTGTAGAGCTTGATCTCGGTGCGGCCGTTCTCCTGCAGCGCCTTATAGGCACCCTGGCTAAAGGCGTCCCACGCCCCCCAGATCGCATCGATCTTACCTTTCGGGTACTTTGCCAGGATCGCGCCGATCTTATTGGCGGTATCGCCCTGCACGTCGGAGGAGACCGCGCCGATCGACTCCAGCTGATGAATGCCTGGATTCTCCTTCAGCAACTTCTCATACACCACCTGACGGCGCTCCATTGCCGGGAAACCGGCAACCCACAGCTTGACGATATTGGCCTTGCCGTTGAAATCTTTGATCAGCTGGCCGAGCGACGCCTGCGCCAGGGAGGCGTCATCCTGCGCGGTGACGGTCACGCCGGGGATCGGCGCATCAACCGGGGTGTCGAACACCGACACTTTAATGCCCGCGTCGGCGACGCGCTTCACCAGACCGCTGGCATAGGGCGCTTTGCCGTGCGACAGAATAATGCCGTCATATTTCTGGCTGATCGCCTGGTTCACGAAGTCCTGGAAACGCGCGTCGTCGCCGTTGCTGAGGAAGGTGCTGACCTTAAAGCCCAGCTTGCGGCCCTCCTGAATGGCGCCCGCGACAAACTGCGTGGTGTTGTCGTCGGAGCCCAGGTTGCGGATCACCGCAATGCGCACCGGTCCCTGGTGACTGGCGATGGCCGCAGGCACAGGGACAACCGTATCAGCGATGGCGCTGGCGGCGAACAGGCTTGCGGCCAGCAGAGAGAGCGTTATCTTTTTCATTGTCTTTTTCCAGGTTAATCAGCGTTAGCGGCGCTGAACGTAGGTCATCGCCAGTGCCAGAGCCAGCACCAGTCCTTTAATAATGTCCATGGCGTAATAGGGAACGGAGAGCATCACCAGCCCGTTTTGCAGCACGCCGAGCAGCACCGCGCCTACCAGCGTACCGAGCGCATTGGGCTTGCCGGCACCCGCCAGCGACAGGCCGATCCAGGCGGCCGCCACGGCGTCCATCAGGTAGCCGCCGCCGGCATTGACCTGCGACGAGCCGATGCGCGACGCCAGCAGAATGCCGCCCAGGCCCGCCAGCAGCGAGGCGATTACATAGGCCAGCACGCGGTAGCGCGTGGTGCGGATGCCGGAGAGGCGCGCCGCTTCCGGGTTGCCGCCCAGCGCGTACATGCGGCGGCCGTGGGTGGTGAGCGACAGCGCCAGCTGCGCCACAACGGTCACCACCAGCATAATAATGACGATCACCGGCACCTGGCCGAGCAGGCCGAAGCCCGCCGGAATCGTACCTTCCGCCATATCGCCGCTCGGCATCACCATGTTTTCCGTGATCGAACCACCGAAGCTATAGGTCATCGCGACGCCCTGGATAATAAACAGCGTGGCGAGCGTCGCCAGCATATCGGGAATGCGCAGCATCACGATCAGAAAGGCGTTGAACAGCCCGATCAGCGTGCAGAGCGCCAGGGTCAGCGCAATCGCCTCGACGCTGTTCATGCCGTACCAGACGAACAGCGAGATCACCAGCGCGTTGGCCAGCGAGGCGGTGGAGCCGACCGACAGATCGAAGCCGCCGACGGTCAGCGACACCGAGACCCCCACGGCGATCACCGTCACGATGGCGATAGAGCGCAGGATATTGATGATGTTGTTGGGCTCGAGAAAACTGTCGGAGGCGATGCCGAAGCCGGCGATCAGCAGGGCGACCGTGATCAGCATGCCCCACTTATAGAGGAAGTCGAACAGTCGATGGCGCAGCGGCGTCGCCGCGGTCAGGGTAATCTCTTTGCTGCTCACGCAGGGGTTCCTCCAGTGGAATAAAGCAGAAGCGTCTCTTCGGTGGCCGCGCGCCCGTCCAGCTCGGCCACGATGCGTCCATCCCAGAGCACGCAAATTCGGTCGCACAGCCCAACCAGCTCGGAAAATTCGCCAGAGGCGTAAATCACCCCTTTGCCTTCCTGCGCCAGACCGCTAATTAAGCGGAACAGTTCGGTTTTCGCCTTGATATCGACCCCTTTGGTCGGCTCATCAAAAATCAGCACGTCGGCGTGGCTGCGCAGCCACTTGCCGATGGCGATCTTCTGCTGGTTGCCGCCGGAGAGGCGGCGCAGCGGCTGCCCCGGGCCGGTGGTGCGCACGTTCAGACGCGCGATCACCGCTTCCGCCCAGCGCCACGCCTGGCGATGGTCAAACAGGCTCCAGCGCGAAAAGCTGCTGTCGGCGCTGACGCTGAGATTCATCGCCACTGACTCGTCGATAAAAATACCCTCTTTACGTCGCTCTTCCGGCACCAGCGCCACGCGTTGGCTCACTGAATCGTGCGGCGAGCGCGGCCGCCACGGCCTGCCGTGCAGTTCGCCGCGCGTGACGCGGCTTTTGCTGGCGCCGAACAGCGCTTTGCACAGCTCGGTTTTGCCCGCGCCCGCCAGCCCGGCGATGCCAAGGATCTCGCCCTGGTGCAGCCGCAGCGAAATATCCTGCAGCAGCCGATCGTCGTGCAGCCCCTCGACCGCCAGCAGCAGCGGCTGCGCGCTGGCGGGACGGCGCGGCGGATAGATATCGGTCAGCTGATGGCCGAGCATCTTCTCGACGATCTGCTCGCCGCTCAGCGCCGCCATCGGACCGCTCTCGATCAGGCGGCCGTCGCGCAGCACCGTCAGGCGGTCGCAGATCGCCTTCAGCTCGTGGATGCGGTGCGAGATAAACACCACGCCGATGCCGCTGTTTTGCAGGCGGCGCACCACGGCGAACAGCCGCTCGCTTTCGTGCTGGTCGAGCGGGGCGGTCGGTTCGTCGAGGATCAGAAAGCGACAGTGGTGCGACAGCGCGCGCGCCAGCAAAATCTGCTGCTTCTCCGCCAGCGTGCAGCGCTCCACCTGTTGGTTCACGTCAATGTTCGCCTCGAGCTGCGCCAGCAGGGCGCGCGCCTGGCGGCGAATAGCGCGCCAGCGAAAGCCGTGCCCCGGTTCGGCCAGCCGATCCAGCAGGATGTTCTCTGCCACGCTGAGTTGAGGCACCAGCGCCACGTCCACCTCCTGCTGCACCAGGTGTATGCCGAGTTGTTTCGCGTCGCGCGGGCTGCGTATCGACACCGGCGCGCCGTCCAGCCAGATTTCGCCGCTGTAGTGGCTGTGCGCGCCAGAGAGCACCGCCATCAGCGTCGATTTGCCCGCGCCGTTAGCGCCGGTCAGCGCATGCACCGAGTGGCCTTCCGCGACGAAATCGACCTGCGTCAGCGCGGCGAATCCGCCGAATGCGAGTGAGATATTGCGCATCTCAAGGCGGTTTAAGGCACTCATTAGCTCAGGCTCCCTGTAACTGACTGGCCGCAATTTTTTCCTGAAGTTTCAGGCGCGGCAACAGCCGAAAGCGCATAAGCTAGCACGAAATCTTATTAGCCATCCAGACATCTGGATAGTTTGGCGGCTAAAGCTGGCGCGTCAAAGAACGCTGGTGTTTTACAGCAGGGAAGCAAAAAGAAGTGGTGTTTTATGCTGGCGCGGCGCGCGGACATAAAAAAACCAGGCCGAAGCCTGGTTTATCAAAAGGTGACGCGCTTACTTTGCTGGGATCGCATTCAGCAGGGTGGTGAGCAGTTTCCAGTAAAGGCCGACGCTCTCAATATGCACCTGCTCGTCCGGCGAGTGCGGACCGGTGATGGTCGGGCCGATAGAAACCATATCCATGTCCGGGTAAGGCTTCTTGAACAGGCCGCACTCGAGACCGGCGTGGATCACCTGAATGTTCGGCGTTTTGTCGAACAGCGCAATATAGGTCTGACGGGTCAGCGCCATAATCGGTGAGTTAGCGTCCGGCTGCCAGCCCGGATAGCCGCCTTTCGGTTTGGTCTGCGCGCCAGCGAGCTGGCCGAGGGAGGTCAGCATCTGCACTACGTAGTCGCGACCGGTGTCGATCAGCGAGCGGATCAGGCAGTTAATCTCCGCCTTATCGTGATCCATGGTAACGACGCCGACGTTAAGAGAGGTCTCCACCACGCCTTTCGCCACGTCGGAGTTGCGAATAACGCCGTTCGGCGTGCTGTTCAGCAGGTTCAGGAAGCGGTCGCGACTCTCCGCGCTCAGCGCCTCGCCCTGATGCGCCAGCGGCTCGGTAACGACGTTGATGTTCTGCTCTTTCACGCCGTGCTCGTTTTGCAGCGCCAGCAGGAAGTGCGCCGCCGCGGATTTCAGCGCGTCGACTTTATGGCTTTCGACCGCCAGCGTGGCAAAGGCTTCACGCGGGATGGCGTTGCGCAGCGTGCCGCCGGTAAAGTCAATCAGACGCAGGTCGAGCTCGGCGGCGTGCGCGGCGAGGAAGCGCGCCAGCAGCTTATTGGCGTTGCCGAGGCCCATATGGATATCTGCGCCGGAGTGGCCGCCGCGTAGCCCTTTCAGGGTCAGCTTCAGCGTTTCGAAACCGGCCGGAACCGCTTCGCGCGTCAGCGGCAGGGTGGTGATAAAGTCGATGCCGCCCGCGCAGCCCATATAGATCTCGCCTTCCTCTTCCGAGTCGGTGTTGATCAGGATCTCCGCCTGCAGCCAGTTCGGCTGCAGACCGAAGGCGCCGTCCATGCCGGTCTCTTCGGTCATGGTGAGCAGCACCTCCAGCGGGCCGTGGGTCAGGCTGTTGTCGGCCAGCACCGCCAGCGCGGACGCCATGCCGATGCCGTTGTCGGCGCCCAGCGTGGTGCCGCGCGCCTTTACCCATTCGCCATCAATATAGGGCTGAATCGGATCTTTGGTGAAGTCATGGGCGGTGTCGTTGTTTTTCTGCGGCACCATATCGAGGTGCGCCTGCAGCGCCACCGGCGTGCGGTTTTCCATCCCGGCGGTTGCCGGTTTGCGGATCAGGATATTGCCGACCGCGTCGCGCTCGACCCAAAAACCCTGCTCTTTCGCCCAGCCGACAATATAGGTGGCCAGCGCCTCTTCATGAAAAGAGGGGTGCGGAATAGAGCAGATTTTGGCGAAGATATCCCACAGCGGTTGGGGAGAAAGCTGAGACAATTCAGACACGACAGGTCTCCTGTGTCAGTGCGCCGGCCAGGCCGGTGTGCGCGAGTTTCCAGTGAATGGTCGCCGTCAGCGAATCTGACGTGATGGGGCTGAGAATATCACTGTTATCGCCGGGTGCGTACTCAGGCGCGCTAAAAAGCCGCAACCAGTGGTTCGGATGCTGGTTTTTAGCGCTGAGGATCCTTATAATCTCGCGCAACCTTTTTCCCGTTGCACATTTTTAAGCCGATTAAACTGGCTGGGATCGCTATTCATGAGTGAAAAATACGTCGTTACCTGGGACATGCTGCAGATTCATGCCCGCAAACTGGCCCAGCGTCTGCTGCCTGTCGAACAGTGGAAGGGCATTATCGCGGTCAGCCGCGGCGGCCTGGTGCCGGCTTCTCTGCTGGCGCGCGAGCTCGGCATTCGCTATGTCGACACCGTCTGCATCTCCAGCTACGACCACGACCATCAGCGCGAAATGACCGTGCTTAAGCGCGCGGAAGGCGACGGCGAAGGCTTTATCGTCATCGACGACCTGGTCGACACCGGCGGCACCGCGCAGGCGATCCGCGAGATGTATCCCAAAGCGCACTTCGTCACCATCTTCGCCAAGCCGGCAGGCCGCCCGCTGGTGGACGACTACGTGGTGGATATCCCGCAGAACACCTGGATTGAGCAGCCGTGGGACATGGGCGTGGTTTACATTCCGCCTATCGTTAAAGGCGCCTGATCGTTTCGTGTTAACAACGCCCGGCTTGCCGGGCGTTGTGCTTTCTGCCGCCGCGCACTGCGCTCTTTTGCACCTCGCGCCGCTCCTGACCCTGCAGTACACTTAGCCTCTGCCAGAGCCGTCAGGAGAACCGAGCATGTCGAGCAAAAATCTCAGCGAAGAGCTATTTAAGCCGCACTACAACTACCCCGAAACCTCCTCGCTGGTACATCGCCAGCACCACGCTCACCAGGTAGATGTCGAAGCGACGCTGGACGGCAGCAGCCAGCACGGCTGGTATCGCATGCTCAACAAACTGATGTGGACGTGGCGCGGCGTGCCGCCGCAGGAGATCAGTGAAGTGCTGGCGCGTATCGCCATCAGCGACCAGCGCCATACCGATGATGCGCTGCTCGACACCGTGATCGGTTTTCGCAGCGGCAACTGGGCGTTTGAGTGGTCGAAGCAGGCGGGCCACTGGCAGGCGCGTGCGCAGGAAGAGCGCGACGACAGTCTGGCTGGCGAATACTGGCTGCGCGCCTCGCACCTCTTTAGCATGGCCGCCTACCCCTATATCAAAGGCGATGAGCTGGCGGACCAGGCGCAGACGCTGGCGAATCGCGCCTACGAAGAGGCGACGCGTCGACTGCCCGGCGAACTCAAGGCGCTGAGCTTTAATATTGAAGGCGGCAGCCCGATCACCGGCTTTCTGCATATGCCGCCCAACGCCTCGGCGCCGTATCCCACCGTGCTGCTGTGCGGCGGCCTCGACTCGCTGCAAAGCGATCACTATCGCCTGTTCCATGACTACCTGGCGCCGCGCGGCATCGCCATGCTGACGCTGGATATGCCGTCGGTGGGCTTCTCCGTGAAGTGGCGGCTCAACCAGGACACCAGCTTTCTGCATCAGCAGGTGCTGCGCGATCTGGCGAACGTGCCCTGGATCGATCACCGGCGCGTGGCGGCGTTCGGCTATCGCTTTGGCGCCAACGTCGCGGTGCGGCTTGCCTATCTGGAAGCGCCGCGGCTGCGCGCCGTCGCGACGCTTGGCCCGATGGTGCATAGCCTGCTGACCAGCGCGCAGCAGCAGGACGCCATCCCGGATATGTATATGGATATGCTCGCCAGCCGCCTCGGCATGGCGTTTACCCGCGACAGCGCGCTGCGCACCGAGCTGAATCGCTACTCGCTTAAAGTACAGGGGCTGCTGGGCCGCCGCACCCCGACGCCGATGCTCGCGGGCTACTGGCCGGGCGATCCTTTCGGCCCGGAAGAGGATGCGCGGCTGATCGCCAGCTCCTCCGCCGACGGCAAACTGCTGCCGATCGGAGCCAGGCCCGCGCTGGCAAATTTCGAGCGCGCGCTGAATGAGGTTTGCGACTGGCTGGCAAAGCGGTTACAACAGTAGCTGGCAAATTCACAGCGCTTTGCTTTAATACTAACGGTCAAACTTATGGAGAATTAGCATGACGTTACCGAGTGGTCACCCCCGTAGTCGCCTGCTTAAGCGCTTCACCGAGCTGGGACCGTATATCCGCGAAGGGAAATGTGAAGAAACGCGGTTCTTTTTCGACTGCCTGGCCGCCTGCGTCAATGTTAAACCCGCGCCGGAAAGCCGCGAGTTCTGGGGCTGGTGGATGGAGCTGGACGCACAGCAAGACCATTTTACCTACGTTTATCATATTGGCCTGTTCGATAAAGATGGCGACTGGTCCGTGGCGAACATCAAGGGAAAAGAGAACGCACAGAAGGTGGAAGAGACGCTGCGTAACTTCCATACCCGCCTGAAAGCGATGCTGCAGGAGCTGAACCTGGGGCTGACGCCCGCCAGCGGCTTTAAAGAGCCGGTCGATCTCAGCGCGTAACCCTGAACGGCAGGCATAGTTCGATTCGCTTCGGCTATGCCTGTTCTGCATTATTGCTGCGCTGGCGCTGCGCTTATATTTTCTACCGCTTTAGCGATATTTCCTGACGCGTTTTTATCCTCTTTTTACTTCCGCGCTTTTATTTAATTCTTCCTGCCGACACCCAATATCTTCCCGGCTTATTTGATTATCGATATTAACTAAATCCACGTGATAAACGCTGGGTAATCAACGCTGCTCATTGAAATGCCCGGTCCAGCTAAATCAGAGAGCGGCACGGTATAATTCCTATTCTTATTTTATTGAGGCGGATCGCACTGACGATTTGTAGACGTTTTCCTGACGAAATGGTCTGATACCAGCCAGCGCGACAGCACTCGTCGCGGCTTTTCTCCGTTTGTTATCGGCAAAAAAAAGAATGCCAACCCGGACAGCTAAAAGTTCGGGTGGTCCTGTGCTGTCTCTCTGGAGGAAAACCCTTTGTTTAAATTAAATCCGCTGTTATTAAGCCTGGCCGCTGCGCCCGGGCTGCTTTTTCCTGTTACCGGTAGTCAGGCCGCTACGTTAAAACCTTTTTCCCCATTATTAAATGACAATAAGGCAGGCGTATTTTGCGTCTGTAATGGCTCGACGCAAACGCTGAGCGGCATTCAGCGCTTTCAGCCGGGCTTAGATGGCGGCCGCCCCATTACCGTCGGCGAATTGTTATCAAGCGGCAGAATTATTTCCGATGACAATGTCATCGGCGCGGATCGCCTGACGTTCGGCGCACAGGATTATTTAATTAGCGTGCCCGACGTTAACGGCAGCGGTAATAATCAGCTGCCGGTGTTTAATTCGGCGAATATCAGCGCGCTCGCCTCGGTGACGCCCGCCAGCGAACTGCCCAACTACTACAACGTCAACGGAGAGCAATATATTGATGCCCGTGTGGCGCAGGTAAGCAACGGCACCATTAACGTGAATATCGGCGTCGACGGCGCGGCGACCACCGCCGCCACCAACGGCTGGAGCATGGCGGCGAAGCAGAGCCAGCTGTTTACCGCCAGCGGCAGCGGGGCGATGAACTGGCAGTCGGCCAACCGCATCGCCTTTACCGGCTCCTATACCGAATACACCTATAACCTGGCCTGGTGGGTGGATAACGTCGCCCAGTACAGCGGCCCCTTCAGCGTGAACACGCTGGACGGCAACAGCCGGGAATTTAACGTCGCCAGCCTCGACGATCTGCGCCAGTACAACGACTGGCTGATTGCGCAACTGCAGAGCGGCAACCTCAGCGCAGGCAGCTATAACGGCGAATTCAATAAGGCGCTGTCGCTCTACAGCGCGCCCATCGCCTATGTGATTGACGCCGATGAGTATTACGACGAGGTGACGCTGCCGGTGGGCGAACGAACGGTGCTGAGCGCCGACGGCCCAGGCGCCAGCGTTTCGGTGCAGAAGGGGGCCACGCTGGAGGTGGTCGACTCCGACGGCGGCGCGGTGCGCGCCACCAACGGCGCGAAGGCCACCATCGACGGCAAGCTGGCCGCCAGCGGATCGGCGGCCCATGAAAACACGGCGCTGCGGCTGGATGGCGCCAGCGGCGTCAATAACGGCGTCATCAACGGCGGCTTTTTCAATAACGCCGACGGCAGCGGCGTGGATGCGGCGACGCTCGGCTACAGCGGCACTGCGGTGCTGGCGACCGGCGGCAGCCGTTTCGTCAACAACGGCGTGCTGAATGACGCCACTACGCAGCCGGGCAGCGCGCTGCGGCTCAGCGACGCCCAGGGGATCAACAACGGCGTAATTAACCTCGGCGTAGCGGAGTCGAGCGGCAGCCACAGCAGCGCGGGCGTTTTGCTCGACACCAGCGGCGCCAGCTTTATTAACACCGCAGGCGGGGTAATCTACGTCGGCCGCGCGCCGCAGAACGCGAAAAGCGACGTCGTGGAGGATGTGGCGATTAACCAGAGCGGCGGCGTGAGCGCCATTGCGCAGCAGTTTAACTCTACCGCGATCAATGACGGGCGCATCGTGCTCGGCAGCAGGGTGCAGAACGCTGCCGCCATGCGCGTTGAGAACGGGCCGGAAGCGATCGCGCTTAACAACGGCACCCTCGATCTTAACGGTCGCGCGCAGTTTCGCCCGGCGGAAAGCGTCGGCCTGCTGGCGATCGATTCCGGCAGCGGCGGGCTGGTGGGCAACAACGGCACCATCAACCTTAACGGCGACGGCGGCACCGGCATCAAGGTCATCGCCCGCGACGGCCAGCGCGCCAGCGCCTTCTCCAGTGGGGCGATCAACGTGCCCGGCCGCGCCGATACGCTGAACGGCAGCTTCAACACCGCGGTGTGGGTTAACGGGCAGGGCAGCGGCAAGGCGTCCGCCACCCTGAGCGGCCCGATCGCCCTGCAGGGCGACGGCGCGGTCGGCATTCGCGCCGAGGGCAACGCCACGGTCGATCTCACCGCCGACGCGGTGCCGCAGCTCGGCGGCAGCGGAGAGTATCAGATGGGCTTCCTCGCCATCGGGCCGAACGCCAGGATTAACCTGCCGCAGGCGGGCAACTACGCCACCGGCCCTGACGACTGGTACGCCACCATTTTCCGCTATCAGGATGGCGCGGACTTCGACGGTGCGGGCCTGACCCTCGCGCCGGGCGCGGCGTTCTCCACCGGCATCGAAGCGGTGGGCGAGGGCTCGGTGGTCAACACCCACGGCGCGATCTTCAACATCGGCAACACCTCCACCGGCCTGCGTATCGAGGGCGGCGCGCAGGGCACCATCGATGCGGCGACGCAGCTTAACCTCAACGTCGGCGGCGCGACGGCGGCGGTGGTAGACGGCAACTACTACAACCTGACGCGCTACATCACCAACAGCTTCGACCAGCCTTTCGCCTCGACGCTGGTCAACCATGCGGATATCAACGGGTCAGCCAGCCAGCAGGTTGGCCTGATCGCCCAGTTCCAGGGCGCGCTAAACAACAGTGGCACTGTTACCCTGCGCGGTGACCAGAGCTACGCTATCCAGGCGCTGCGCGGCGGCAAAGTAACCAACAGCGGCGACATTAACGTCAGCGACGGCGCAACGGCGCTTTACGCCTCGGGCTACTACTTCGACAGCGCCAGCGCGACCACCTCCTCGATCGTCAGCCGCGGCACGCTGAACGTGACGGCGGGCAGCGCCAGCGCGCTTTTCCCCTCGACGGGCCTCTATGCGGAAGGCGACGCGGCGCGCATTGAGCAGAACGGTACGGTTAATCTCTACGGTACCCATGCGCTGGCGGGCGAGGCGCTGTACGGTGGCTGGATTACGCTCGGCCCCGAGAGCAAAGTGGTGTTTCATGACGCTAACCAGACCGGCTACCAGCTGGCAGAGGGCGGCGGCATCCTGAATACCTACGGCAGCAGTCAGGATGTCAGCACAACGGGATCGACGCTCTACCGCCTCGCCGACGGCGCAATTTTTGCCGCGCGGACGCCCGCAACCATTACCCTGAGCGGAGAGAACACCACCGGCATCGCGATTGCCGATTACGGCACCACTATGTATGGCAATGATAACTACCTCGTCAACGGTAAGGGGGCGGTGGCGCTGCGCGCAACTAACGGCGCTTATGCCCAGCTTGAGAATGTCGTGCTGAACGGCGAGAAGAGTATTGGGGCCATCAGTGAGAACGGTGACGGTGCTGTGTTCAGCTACGGCACCATCGGCGGCAGCGGCAAAAACATCACCGGGCTACAGGCAAGCAATGGCGGCACGGTGATGAATAACGGCACTGTGGATCTTACCGGCGAAAACAGCACTGGCGTGCGCCTGTTCAATAACGGCCGCGTCATCAACCAGAGCTGGATCCATGTCGCCTCCGGCATCGGCGTCAACGTCAGCGACGGGGCAGGGATTTATCAGCCTTATAACGGCACGGTGCAGGTGGACGGCGGCATTGCGGGCGCGCGGGTCGGCGAGAACGCCACGCTCGATATCCAGGGCGACCAGCTCTTCCGCAGCGGCATTCGTTCGAGCGGGGGCGCAGATGCGGTGCTGCTGGACAAGGGCGCAGCCGGGCTCCAGGCCCGCGAAATTATCCTCAGCGCCGAGGGCGGCGGCAGCGCTATCAACAACCGCGCCGAAACCGCGAATATCGCGCTGGACAACGCCTATATCATTCCGGTTGACGGTGCAGGCATCCGTTCAGCCACCTCGTTTGACTATAACGGCAAGGCCTATCTGGACGTGCAGGGCAGCGGCGTCGGCTACCTGTTCCAGAACGAAGATGGCTCCGCCACCGCGAACGACCTGGTGGTGCCGCCAGGCTACGCGATTATCGTCAACGGCAGCGGTGACGGCATCCGCGCCAACACCACCGGCCGCGTCTTCTCCAACGGCTTTATCGCTATCGCCAATGAGAATGGCGGCTCGGCGATTGTCACCCGCACCGCCAGCGAGGTGATTAACCGTGGCTCGATTATCTCCTACAGCCGCGTCGCGCCGGTAATCGACCTGCGCGGCGGCCAGACGCTGTTTATCAACCAGGGCGATATCAGCGCGGTCGATCCCTCTATCCCAATCGTGGCGGGCGGCGCGACTAATGATCGGCTCGCCTTTATCGGCGGCAGCGTGGTTGGCGAGGTCGATACCGGCAACGGCAGCGATACGCTGGCCGTCACCGGCGGCACCCTCAACGGTAGCCTTACCATGGGCAGCGGCGAGAACAACCAGGCGCTGATCGAGAACGTCAGCCTGGCGAATACCCGCCATATCACCACCGCGGGCGGCGTCGGCAGCACGCTCAGCTTCCGCAACATCGACGCCAGCGGCGGCTCCTTCAGCGGCGACGACCTCAGCAAAGGGGTTAACCTCGGCGCGGGCTGGAGCACGCTCAACTTCACCAAAACCCAGTGGACGCTGACCGACAACCTGAAGCTGGCGCACAGCACCATCAACATCGACCGCGACTCCACGCTGTTTGCCGGGAATAACGTCAACCCGCTGCTGGCGGGCGCCACCGACGACTCGCTGGTGGTGAACAACGCCGGTACGCTCGATCTGAGCAACGGCGGCGCGGCTAATAATTTGCTGACCATCGACGGCACGCTGGCGTCGCTCGGCGGCACGCTGCGGCTGGCGACGCGGCTGAGCGGCGCAGGCGGCCAGAGCGACGCGCTGCGGGTGAACGGCGACGTTACCGGCACCACGCTGATTGACGATCGTATTCTCGCCGGCAGCGCCGCGACGCAGAGCGACGCCAGCGGCGACGGCGCGATCGATCGCCGCGAAGGCGTCTCGCTGGCGCAGGTTTCCGGCAGCGCCAGCGCCGACAGCTTCGCGCTGCAGGGCGGCTATCTCGCCGCCGGGCCCTGGCAGTACGGGCTCTATGCGTTTGCGCCTGACGGCAGCGGCGCGGGCTGGGACTACCGGCTCGCTAACCGCTACGTGTGCGAGGACGGCACGCTGTGCCAGCCGCAGGCGGGAGGTGCTGCATCGCGCGCGGCGCGTCCGGCGCTGGCGCCGCAGGTGCCCTCCTATCTCTCTACGCCGGTCGGTCTCGCCTACTACACCCAGGCGATCACCGACGACCTGCATAAGCGCCTCGGCGAGCTGCGCGACGGCCAGCGCAGCGGCACGGGCGGCGAGCTGTTCCTGCGCTATCTCGGCTCGAACCTGACCTACCAGAGCAACCGCGACCTGAGCGACTACGGCTTTGACGCCGATATCGACTACAGCGCGGTGCAGCTCGGCGGCAACCTGCTGCAGCTGGACGGCGCGAGCGACAGCCTGCGCGGCGGCGTCGCCTATACGCGCGGCAATACGCGCATTCGCCCGCACGCGGCCGACGGCTACAGCGCTACCACCTTCGACAGCGACAGCGTCTCGTTCTACGGCACCTGGCAGCGCGACAGCGGCTTCTATCTGGACGGCTCGCTGAGCTGGAGCTGGCACCGCGGCGACACCGATATCGCGCGGCAAAAAGAGGTGGCGAAGCTGAAGGCTGACGGCTGGAGCGCCTCGCTGGAGTCGGGCTATCCGTTTGTTTTCGCCAACGGCCTGCGTCTTGAGCCGCAGGCGCAGCTGACCTGGATGCGTCTGAAGTTCGATGACACCACCGATAAGGATGGCACCACCGTGAACTTCAACGACGACGACCAGACCATCGGCCGTCTCGGCGCGCGGCTGGATCGCACCTGGCAGGACGACGCGCAGCGTGAATATACGCCTTATCTGCGCGCCAGCTACTCCCACGGCTGGGGCGGCGGCTCGAAGGTCAACGTCGGCGCGGCGGGAAGCGACATTAGCCAGGATTTTGACAGCGGCAGGTTCGGGCAGATGTGGGACG
This sequence comes from Pantoea phyllosphaerae, assembly GCF_051025595.1. Classification (NCBI taxonomy): domain Bacteria; kingdom Pseudomonadati; phylum Pseudomonadota; class Gammaproteobacteria; order Enterobacterales; family Erwiniaceae; genus Pantoea; species Pantoea phyllosphaerae. The sequence goes on along the minus strand of NZ_JBPFDE010000003.1, from coordinate 303,046 downwards.
TCGGCGTAGGCGGCACCACCCGCTTCCGCAACGACGTGTCGCTCTACGCCGAGGCGGACTACCGCAAGGAGATTGACGGCAACGGCGCGAAGGGGTGGCGCTATAACGCCGGGGTGCGCTGGACGTTCTGAGTGCGAATGGCAAACCGCACAGATGTTAAAGCGCGGGTGGGGCGGGACGAAGAGCAAAGCGTCCCGCGACAGGGATGTCGCGGGCCGAGCGCGCAGGGAAGCCTTGAGCGACTTTGCGATCGGGCCGTCCCACCCGCGCCGTGCCCGCAGAAGAAAAAGAAAGGGCCGCTGATGAGGCGGCCCTTGTTTTACAGACACATTGAGGGAGGAGCACTGATGCCGTCGCGCGTCGCGTCGCGGCGGCGTCAGATTTTTAGAACTGGTAGGTCACGCCCAGCGCAACCACGTCGTCGTTGTTCAGGCTCAGACGGTTGTCGTCGTCCAGCTGGTTGATTTTGTAATCCACGAACGCCGACATATTTTTGTTGAAGTAGTAGGTGGCGCCCACGTCGATATACTTCACCAGATCCGCGTCGCCGATACCGTTTTCGATATCTTTGCCTTTGGTCTGCACGTAGCCCAGTGACGGACGCAGGCCGAAATCAAACTGATACTGCGCCACCAGCTCGATGTTCTGCGCTTTATTCGCCGCGCCCGCTGCCGCCAGGCCCGTTGCGCGGTTGGTACCGCTAAACGGCGTCATGTTGCGCGTTTCGGTGTAGATCGCCGCCAGGTAGACGCTGTTGGCGTCATATTTCACGCCTGCGCCCCAGGAGTCTGCCCGGTCGCCCTGACCGTAAACGCGCGCCTGCTGCTGGTTGGTGCGGTCGGAAGAGGTGATGGCTGACATCACGCTGATGCCGGTATCGCCGAGGGTGTAGCCCAGCGATGCGCCGTAGCCGTCGCCGTTCTGGCGGTTAATGTCGGTACGCGAGTTGGTGCCGTTGGCGTCGTTGCGGCCCTGGTACTGCAGCGCGAAGCGCAGGCCGTCAACCAGGCCGAAGAAGTTGTTGTTGCGATAGGTGGCTACGCCGGTGGCGCGCTGCGTCATATAGCTGTCAGCACGCGCGGTGCCGTCGCCGCCGAATTCCGGGAAGACGTCGGTCCAGGCTTCGACGTCATAGAGCACGCCGTAGTTGCGGCCGTAATCCACAGAGCCGTACTGACCAAACTTCAGGCCGGCAAAGCCCAGACGGGTTTTGTTGCCGTTGTTGGCATCGGAGCCTTCAGAGTTATTGACGTTATACTGATATTCCCACTGGCCGTAGCCGGTCATCAGGTCGTTGATCTGGGTCTGGCCTTTGAAGCCGATACGTACATAGGACTTATCCCCGTCCTGGCTGTCCGCGTCGCTCAGGTAGTGCATCGCTTTTACTTTGCCATAGAAGTCCAGCTTATTGCCGTCTTTGTTATACACTTCCGCCGCGTGAGCAGCAGAGGTCAGCGCCAGAGCAGAGACGACGAGTGCCAGTGTACTTTTCTTCATTTGCTATCAATCCCGATGAGTAAAATGTGTTATGCCCCTGAAAAGGGCTGATAAAACAGGGGACGTTTTACCGTCTGGAGATGAACGTTTTATGACATTTTTTCTGATTTCTTGTGATATGCGAACTTTTGGTCTACCTGCTTGTCTCGGGTTTTTCGTGCTTTTCCCCGGCGGAGAGTTGGCTTCGCTTCCTACTCCTGATAAAAAGTTCCTTCGCAGAAATTTTTTTATTTTTTAACGTAAACGGCAGGAAATATGAGCGGCAGTCAGACCCTGGTGGTCAAATTGGGGACCAGCGTCCTTACCGGCGGTTCGCGCCGGTTGAATCGGGCGCATATGGTGGAGCTGGTTCGTCAGTGCGCGCAGCAGCACGCGGCCGGCCATCGCATTGTGATCGTCACCTCCGGCGCAATGGCCGCCGGGCGCGAACACCTGGGTTACCCGGAACTGCCCCCTACCATCGCCTCAAAGCAGCTGCTGGCTGCGGTGGGGCAGAGCCGTTTAATTCAGCTGTGGGAACAGCTGTTCTCTATCTACGGCATTCATATCGGCCAGATGCTGCTGACCCGCGCGGATATGGAGGATCGCGAGCGTTTCCTCAACGCCCGGGACACCCTGCGCGCGCTGCTGGATAACCATATCGTGCCGGTGATCAACGAAAACGACGCGGTGGCCACCGCAGAGATTAAAGTCGGCGATAACGATAACCTGTCGGCGCTGGCGGCAATGCTGGGCGGCGCTGACAAGCTGCTGCTGCTCACCGATCAGCAGGGGCTTTATACCGCCGATCCGCGCAGCAATCCGCAGGCGGAGCTGATTGCCGACGTGCATGAAATCGACGACGCGCTGCGCGCGCTGGCGGGCGACAGCGTCTCCGGTCTGGGCACCGGCGGCATGTCCACCAAGCTGCAGGCGGCAGACGTCGCCTGTCGCGCCGGCATCGACACCATTATTGCCGCGGGCAGCCGTCCCGGCGTGATCGCCGACGTAATCGCCGGCAAGCCGGTCGGCACGCGCTTTCACGCCATGCAGACGCCGCTGGAGAACCGCAAGCGCTGGATCTTCGGCGCGCCCCCGGCCGGTGAGATCACCGTGGACGACGGCGCGCTGGCGGCGATGCTGGAGCGCGGCAGCTCGCTGCTGCCGAAGGGCATCCGCGAGGTGCGCGGCAATTTTTCGCGCGGCGAGGTAATCCGCATTCGCAGCCTGCAGGGCCGTGATATTGCGCACGGCGTCTCGCGCTACAACAGCGATGCGCTGCGCATCATCGCTGGCCACCACAGCCAGCAGATCGGGGAGATCCTCGGCTACGAATATGGCCCGGTGGCCGTACATCGCGACGACATGATCGTCAGTTAAGGAGCGGTCAAATGCTTGAAGAAATGGGAAAAGCGGCGCGCGCCGCTGCATATAAGCTGGCCGATCTGTCGACCGCTGAGAAAAACCAGGTGCTGCTGGCGATCGCCGACCGTCTCGACGCGGAGCGCGAAACGATTCTGGCGGCCAACGAGCAGGATCTCGCCGATGCGCGCGCCAGCGGCATGAGCGCCGCGCTGCTCGATCGCCTGATGCTCAACCCGCAGCGCCTGAGCGCTATTGCCGACGACGTGCGCAAGGTGTGCCAGCTCGCCGATCCGGTCGGCCAGCTGATTGACGGCGGCCAGCTCGACAGCGGGCTGCGTATCGAACGTCGCCGCGTGCCGCTCGGCGTGGTCGGGGTGATCTATGAAGCGCGCCCCAACGTCACGGTGGATGTCGCCAGCCTCTGCCTGAAAACCGGCAACGCGTCGATTCTGCGCGGCGGAAAAGAGACGTGGCGCACCAACGCCGCCACGGTGCGCGTGATCCAGAACGCGCTGCAGGCGTTCGGGCTGCCGGCGGCGGCGGTGCAGGCGATTGAAAATCCAGATCGCGAACTGGTAAATCAGCTGCTGAAGCTCGATCGCTACGTCGATATGCTGATCCCGCGCGGCGGCGCCGGCCTGCATAAGCTGTGCCGCGAAAACTCCACCATTCCGGTGATCACCGGCGGCATCGGCGTCTGCCATATCTATCTTGATGAGACCATGGAGGTCGCGCCCGCGCTGGAGGTGATCGTCAACGCGAAAAAACAGCGCCCCAGCGCCTGCAACTCGCTGGAAACCCTGCTGATCCACCGCGCCGCCGCCGACCGTTTCCTGCCGGCGTTTACCGCGCGCATGGCGCAGGAGGGGATCCCGCTGCACGCCGACGAAAATCTGCTGGCGCGGCTGCAGGAGAGCCCCGCCAGCGTCACGCCGATTGAGCAGGGCGACTACGATGACGAGTGGCTATCGCTCGACCTTAACGTGAAGCTGGTGGATAACATGGACGCGGCTATCGACCATATCCGTATGCACGGCACCCAGCATTCCGACGCCATCCTGACGCGCAGCACGCAGAACGCCAGTCGCTTTGTGAAACAGGTCGACTCCTCGGCGGTGTACGTCAACGCCAGCACGCGTTTTACCGACGGCGGTCAGTTCGGTCTCGGCGCGGAGGTGGCGGTGAGCACGCAGAAGCTCCATGCGCGCGGCCCGATGGGGCTGGAGGCGCTGACGACCTACAAATGGGTCGCGTGGGGCGACGATACGCTGCGCCCCTGATTGCGAATTTATTTAACAAAAAGGGTGTCCAGAGCGGGCGCCCTTTTTTTTACCCCCTGTTTTTCGATCCAGTTAAATTTGGAGTTTTCAGGTGCGACTTTCAGCGCGTCTGAACGCTACTTTTTTTTCAACAAAGTGGCTGTCTGTTTTTTGCCCGTTTTTCTACGGAACATTCCTGAAAGCCGCGCCGCAACGGGGCAAGGCGCGATTGAGACTGGTTGCCCAGAGCGTCAGGAGGATAATGATAATTAGCGTTGCTTTACAAAAGCAATTGGGTAGCAAACGGACGGTAATATAAAATGAACTGGTAGCAATAATGAAAATAACATCCAGTATCTCCTCTATGGCAGATTATTAACTAATGGTTAAAAAAGAGAGTACGAGACAAGCTTTCACTGCCAGGCTGATTGCCGCATGCGAAAGTGCGGGAATTGTCGGACATGGACGAAATAAACAGGTTGCCAAAGCGTTACAGCAGCTGGGGTGCAAAATATCGACGCCGGGCGTGTGGAAGTGGTTCAACGCGCAGTCCGTGCCGGATGATAATAATTTGCTGGCGCTAAGCCGCCTGCTGGGCGTACGGGTTGAATGGCTGCAGTACGGGATGGAAAAGCCCGCCGAATCGCTGTCGCTCGACAGCCTGAAGGCGCAGCGCAACGTCTTTCGTATCGAAAGCCTTGATATTGGGCAGAAGTCAGCATCGGGGCTGCACGCGCGCGATGAGTTTGTTGAGACCATCCATGCCATTGAATATGGCATGGATGAGGCGCGCGTGCTGTTCAACGGCCGTCCAGCAGAGAACATTCGGTTGATAGCGATCAACAGTGACTCAATGGTGGAGACCTTCGCACCGCGCGATCAGCTGTTCGTGGACATCAGCGTGAAGTTTTTCGACGGGGATGGCATCTACATTTTTACCCTCGATAACCAGCTCTACCTCAAGCGTTTGCAGCTTCAGCATAAAAAAATTGCTGTTATTTCAGATAATAAGCGCTATGAAACCTGGTATCTTAATCGGGAGGACGTCGACAGTATGCAGGTCATGGCCAAGGTGATCCTGAGCCAGGCGCGGAACTATCAGCTGCTGGGTTAACCTCTGGTTAAAATCTGTGCGCCTGCAACCTGCTGAAAAAAATAATTCAGCAGAATTCAAAAATTTAACCAATGGTAAATAAAAAATTAACTGTTGGTGTTTGATAAAGCATAAGAACAGGTTAATAATTTGAGCGTGGACCAACGAAGCCCTTCTCTCACGGAGTGAGCCGCTCTTAAACAATCGAGGCGCTGCACAAGCGCGAATCAAACCATCCAAAGTCAGTGAACTTTGGGATGGGGTGGATGCGCACATGCAGCGTCGTCAGATGCCGCCTTTTTCTCCCAACTCGCGCTTAGCCTGGCTGTTATTACAGCCGGGGCATTGCGCTGTGAGCGGAAAACGCGGCATCCGGGACGGTTCGGCTTGCCGAAAACCCATGCCTGCCACCCCATCGCCAAAGACTCATTCACAGGAGGAGTTATGGCGATAATACACTATGGCAAAAGCGTCTTTGTAGGTAATGCCCGCACCCGCAGGCATCGGCGGCGCCAGCCGCTCAGTCGACTTAAGCTCAGCATCGATCAGGCGCTGGGTTGCGAACCCGAAAATCCCCCGTTACGTCACGCCGAGCGCATCGCACAGCGTCCTGTGACCTCGCGTGTTGAGCGGGCGATTGCCCCGACGCCCGTTAACCGTTCTGAGACCGCCAGCTTCGATAACTGCTGTTTGCCGCATGTGCATCTCTATGCCGTGCGCTAAATCTGCTCTCTATCCGCCTGTACCGCTGTATCTCATCTTTTCTCCCGTTTTACCTGGACGGGAATTCTCCTCGTACTGTTTAGTCCTGCTGCTGCTTTCACCGGCAGTTTTGCTGGGGTTATTCCTGGCACTGATCAGTGCGATTTAACTGTTGTTGTCGCATGGAGAACATCTTTCCATGCCCGGAAATGAGGAATGGTCATGAGCCAGATTATTGAGATTCTCAATTTTGAAGAGGGTTACGTCGAAGCGCCTTACCTCGACACGCAGGGCTTCCCTACCGTGGCGGGGGGCATACGTATCGGCCCGAAAGGCGCGTCGCTCAATAACTATGTGTTTCGCGTGCCGCGCCAGGTCGGCGACGTCTGGAAGAAGTGCATTATCGAGGGCAAAGCCCAACAGATGCAGGGCGCGCCGCTGCTGAAGCAGGCGCTGGCGAAGTGCAACGACGCGCGCAGCGATGTGCTTTACAGCATGGCCTATCAGCTCGGCGTCGACGGACTCGCCCTGTTTAAAAACATGCTGACCGCCGTGGCGGCCGAGGATTACGACAGCGCGGCCAACGCCATGCTTAACAGCCTGTGGGCGCGCCAGACGCCGGGACGCGCCCGTCGTCATGCCGAAGTGATGCGCAGCGGCACCTACGACGTCTACAGGGGGCTGCTATGAGATGGCTCTTTTTTATCATCGCCGTGCTGATGGTGGTAATCGTGCTGCTGATTATGCAGCGCTTTACCACGCTGGAGTTCGTGACGCATGCGCGCCTGCTGTTTAAAACCTGGTCGGTCTGGCTGGCGTCGCTCGGGTCAATGCTCAGCGCCTGGGTGCAATCTTTCCCCGCCGCCTCGGTGGATGCCTGGAACACCCTGCCGGAAGACGTGAAAGCCATTCTGCCCCACAACTACCTCGGCCTGATCGGCGCCTTTATGGTGGCGATGGGCGTGATCGCGCAGTTTGTGCGGCAGAAAAATCTGGTGCAGCAGAAGCAGCAGCTGGAGGCGAAAAAATCATGAGTCTGTTTACCGCACTGCTTAGCGGCGGCTGGCACTGGCTCGCCGTCATCGGCGCGCTGATCGCCGCGCTGGGCGCCAGCTACTTCGGCGGCAAAAAGATCGGCAAGGTGCAGCAGCAGGCCGAAGCCGATACGAAGAGCGCGCAGAAAGAGGCGGCACAAACTGCCGCCGTCGCGAAACAGCAACAACAGCATCGCGAGGAGGCGACCCGTGTTAGCACCGAGAACAGCAATCTTGATGACGCTGCTGCTCGCGACAAGCTGCAGCAGTCGAAATACAACAAGCCCTGAGCCCACGGCCATTACCGATTCGGCCTGCGTGCTTTTTTCCCCGATTTACACCCACGGCGACGATGCGCAGCGTATGGACGTTCGCACCGTTCGCGCCATCAATACCCACAACGACATGTGGGATCGGCTTTGCGGCCATCCGGCCAAACCCTGATTAACGACGTGCTTTAGTACCCAAAAATCCTGAGGAGGATACCATGATCGAAGTGAACTCATATGCTGAACTGCGTACCACCAAACCTGCAGCCTCAGGCCAGGTCGCCAGCCTGAACCGCTACTACGACAAGGATTCCACCTTCCGTGGCGGCGGCGATTTTGTCGGCTATCTCGGCACCACCACGCTGAAAGATGACGGCGGCACCATTGCGGTTGGCGACGGTTTCTATTGGAAGCGCACCATCAACGATCCCACCGAGCTGAACGTACTGCACTTCGGGGCGAAAGGGGACGGCTACGCCGACGATACCGAAGCCTTTATGCGCATGTACAACTGGACCAAGGCCTGGAACGCCAACTGCGTCGCGATACCCGTGCGTTTTCCCGGCGGGAAATTCCTGATCAAGCCGATCGATCTCAGCGCCGCGGAATCGACCTTCTTTGGTCTGCTCGGTGATGATACGCCGCTGGGCTCGCTGCCGCGCACCACCATCATCTCCGATAAAAGCAATACGCCGGTGTTTAAGGTAAAAGCGCGCCGCACGGTGATCACAGGGATGGCGTGGAACGGCCAGGCGAGCGCCGATACGGTGAAAAATACCGGCACCATCACCCCCGACCTGGTGAGCAACAATCAGCCGTTCTTCGAGAACACCTGTATCGAGGGTGAAACGGTGAATATTCACTGCTTCCGCGCGCAGAATACCGGCGGCACGGTGTTCAAACTGCTGGATACGCTCGACAGTAAGTTCGACCAGATCTATACCCTCTACACCTATTCGCGCGTGTTTGATGTAGGCTGGTCAAACTCACCGCGCGGCGTCTGGGATCACTCAACGGCGATCGAGCTGAGCAACGCCAACTTCCAGACCGGCTATGGCGACGCCACGCTCTATATGCCGCGCGTCACTCAGGGGATTATGCGCAACGTCTGGATTGAACATACGCGCAACCCGGGCGATCTCTCCGACGGCGGCTGGACCATCGACACGCTGAACATTGAGGATTGCGGCAGCCCGTTCAATCTGAACAATGCGCGCGTGGTGATGCGTCAGATCGGCCTGCAGTCCGGGGCGAGGATCTCTCAGGACGCCGCCAGCGGCCGCTGGCTCTCTACCTTCGAGTATGGTTATCGCCGTGATGAAAACCACGGCACCTTTATGACCGGCTCGCTGCGGGTAGGGTACTTCAGCGGTTATAAGGTCACCAACAATACCGCTACCGATAACTGGTATCGCCTCGGTCAGTTCTTTTTCCCCAACGCTAACCAGCAGTGGGTTATCGAGATGATCGGCAAAGGCGACGCCACCTCGCCATCCACCACCGCCGCTTCGCCGGTGAATATGGTGGGCACCGGTAAAACCATCATTAACCTGCAGCGGCTGGAAACCGTCTGGGCCGACGCCCACCATATGGGGCAGCCGGCGGTGCTGGATATCCGCTACAACCGCGTCGGCACCACCTACGCGGTGGTCTGGGTAAAGCTGGCGGCAAACAGTGGGGACACCATGTTCAACCTGAAATGTACCGGCCCGACGCGCTTCGATGCCGGTTCATGCTCGCTGTTCCAGTCTGATATGTCGATGGTAACGGATACCACCAAAATGGGGACGCTGAAGCCGGCAGCGCGCTTTGGCCTGCACAATGGAGTGGCGGGTATCGGCGCTAACGAGAAAGGCGTAGTCACGCTCGCGACGACCGCGGGTACGCCGACAAACAAAACCACGCCCTCGGGCTTTGTGCTGATCAATATCAATGGTACCGACCGCAAGGTTCCTTATTACGATTGATGAGAGGCACTTTTTGGCGAGGCTCCGGCCTCGCCTTTTTTTTTGTTTTTGGCCCGGTAAGCGCACAGGGAAAGGCGGCTGCCGTGCTCTTTTCGTTCTCAGATGACGAGAAAAGCAGCATCCGCGCGCGGCGGCTCTTGACGGAAGTGTCGCTTTTTTCTAACTTAATGCCCCGTAGTTCTCACCTCCATGCCGGTGTAGCTCAGTTGGTAGAGCAGCGCATTCGTAATGCGAAGGTCGCAGGTTCGACTCCTGTTTCCGGCACCAGTTGTTTCAAGACTGTCGCGCTAATCCCTCTCTTTTTCCATTTTGTGGAACAGATTTGGCACCGCAGCGGTTCCGTCAAATTTCCTCCAGACAACGCAAGTTCACCGGCTTGTTCTTATGGTTAGCTTAACTGTCATTCTCTTTGCAAACGCTTAACATTACGTGCCTGTGAAATGTGCTTAATATCAATTACATGGCATTGATCGGGCAAGGTGAGGTGATTTTTTGTTTGCTATTAAGTAGCGCGCTATATACATTCCCCTCATCCCGAATGTGCCGCAGTGCAGTAAAGGCGATGCATTTAAGTAGTGTGCGATTTAATAGCGATTAAACACAAGGAGTCCTCCCATGACCATTAAGCAGACCGTTTTAGCGCTGGCGCTGGCCGCCGCGTCCGCCAATAGCTTCGCCGACGCGCCGCAGCCGGAGCGCCACGTACAGACTTTTTTAAACGCGCTGAACAGCAGCGGCGGCAAACCTATTGAGCAGCTCTCGCCGCAGGCGGCGCGCGAGGTGCTGATCGGCGCGCAAAAGGGGGCGACGCTGCCTGAGGCTGAGGTGACGGAAAAAACCATTGAGGTGAACGGCCAGCCTTTAAAACTGAATATCGTTAAGCCCAAAGGGGCGCAGGGCACGCTGCCGGTGTTTATGTTCTTTCACGGCGGCGGCTGGGTATTAGGGGATTTTCAGACCCATGAACGCCTGGTGCGCGACCTGGTGGTAGCGTCGGGCGCCGCCGCGGTCTTCGTGAACTACACGCCGTCGCCGGAAGCGCACTATCCCGTTGCCATCAACCAGGCCTACGCCGCGACCCGCTGGGTGGCGGAGCACGGCGCCGAGATTGGCGTAGACGGCAAGCGCCTGGCGCTGGCGGGCAACAGCGTCGGCGGCAACATGGTGGCGGCGGTGGCGCTGCAGGCGAAGCAGCAGCATACCCCGGCGATTCGCTATGAGGTCATGCTGTGGCCGGTGACCGACGCGCGCTTCGATACCGGCTCCTATCAGCAGTTCCAGAAGGGCTATTTCCTGACGCGCAATATGATGAAATGGTTCTGGGATAACTACACCACCAAAGCTGGCGACCGTAACAATATTCTGGCGTCGCCGCTGCGCGCAACCCGCGAACAGCTGCAGGGACTGCCGCCTACCTTAATTCAGACCGCCGAGCTGGATGTGCTGCGCGATGAAGGCGAGGCCTTTGGCCGCAAGCTGGACGCGGCGGGCGTTGACGTCACGGTCACGCGCTATAACGGTCTGATCCACGACTACGGCCTGCTGAACGGGCTGAGCGACGTGCCGGCGGTGCGTAGTGCGCTGCGCCAGGCGGCCGATGGGCTGAAAACGTACCTGAACTGATGCTGCGCCAGGCGAAACGCCTGGCTTTTTTCCCTTTGCCGCAGCACAAAAAAAGTATGGCATTCGCCTCCTGCCAGGTTAAATTTGCAAAATCATACGGTTAATCTACTCACTACGGCAGGATACGGAGATGTTTGCAAAGCACTATGAGGTTGATGAAAAGCATATCGATTTCCAGGGCATCGTCGATGGCCTCTACTATCCGTTCTATATGGAATGGGCGCGCCATGCCTATATGCGTGAAGCGCTGGGCATCGACATTGAAGAGGAGTTCAAACAGGGACGCCTGTATATGGTGCTGGAATATTCGCTGCGCTTCCGTAAAAGCCTGCAAAAGGGCGACCGCCTGGAGGTGACCTGCGCGCTGGAGAAAAATGACAAGCGCAACCGGGTCAACTTCGTGCAGCAGATCAAGGTCGACGGCGTTATTTATGCTGAGGCGACCTTTGTCTGCACCTGTCTCAGCAACGGCAGGCCCAGCATGCCCGATGCGGTGATAAATGCGCTGAATGCGCTTTAACCTGGTGTATGAAGGGCGTAAGCCAGCCCTTCATCGCTTTGCGCGACGGTCGTGCCTGGTTTTCCTCTGCCCTGACGCCTCGCTCAATTCTTAGTTCAATCAGCAAAATTTACGCGATCTGCGTCACGTTAACAGCCTTAATTTTTCCCCTCTTTTTTCTCCGTTTTTTCACATCAGCATTGTTTAACCTGGCGCTATGCGCTGAAGATATATTGTTATTACCCTTAAGAGAGCATAATTAACCGCTGATAAATAGCGACGCTTTCGAGAAATAAAAATTATTAAGCGCGGCTAACAGGCTTTGGCATCGCATTTTGCGATGCCATGAAAGCACTACGCTTTTTATTTTTATCTACCAGGATAATTCCTAATGGATAAGCTTTTCCTGACGTCATCGAAGCGCGATTTTTATTCGAGGTGTTCCCGCCTTTTAATGGTTCCTGTTCTGAAAGGCCGTCGATGTCACAGATAAGCGTAATGCCTGCTTATCCATTAATTCTGATGGATAAGCAGAGCGCCTGTGCGGAAATTCCGGTTTAGCGCTCATCCCATTGACGCAATAAAAGCACCACGTAATATCTCTTCATTCAATCCTGATTTTTTCTGTAGTCGCACAATACTTATCCGGGAAAAAAACAAAAACGCTGACGTGAGCCCGGCACTAAAATTTTATTGCAGTTATTGCCGCGCTTTTTAGCGCGGAGGTAAAAACATGTCCAGAGGATCTATGGTGACGCTCAGCAACCCGTTAATTAGCGTAATTGTGCCGGTCTATAATGCCGAAAATTCGATTATTCGCTGCGTTGAAAGCGTGCTGGCGCAGTCGGTGCCGCACCTTGAGCTCATTCTGGTGGACGACGGGTCAACCGACAGCTCGCCGCTAATGCTGGAGAGCTGGAGCGACCATCCTCAGGTGCGCGTGATCACCCAGCAGAACGCCGGCGTTTCGGCGGCGCGTAATGCCGGTATTGCCGCCTCGCGCGGCACCTATTTGCGCTTCGTCGATGCAGATGACTTTCTGCCCGCCAATGCGCTAAGCCTCTGCCTGGCGCTGATGAATGAGGAGGTCGGCCTGATTGTCGGCGAGTCGCAGCACTTTACGCCACAGGGCGAGCCGATTGCGCGCGCCTTTCCGCCTGAGGCGCAGCGCGTGCTCAGCGCCAGCGACGCGGTCAACGATCTGCTCTATTTCCATCCGCGCCACGGTATCTGCGACAAACTCTTCAATGGCGAGCTGATCCGCGCGCATCAGCTGCGCTTTAACGAACAGATCGCCAATTTTGAGGATCTGCTGTTTGTGATGCAGTATCTTAGCCTGCTCAGCACGCAGCAGGTCATCTGCATCAACAGCGTGATTTATCACTACGTGGAGTCAGAGAACTCGGCGACGCGCTCCTCGGTGCGCGAAAAGCATTTCTCCTTCGCCCGTTCATTTAGCGAGATGCAGCGGCTGCTGTCGCGCAGCAACGATAAGTTTTTCTATTTTCTGCTGCTAAAAGTCTCTTCTGCCTATTTATATAAGGCTATCGCCTCCGGCGAATTTAACGCCGCTTTTATCAACGACCATATTCGGCGCTATCGCAAGGCCTTTAAAGCCTATCTCTCTTCCGGCGTCATCGTTAACGGCTGGAGTCTCTACTTCACGCTCTTTTTCTGCTCGCCGCGCCTGGTTTCGCAACTGCGCAAGCTGGCGCAAAGCGGGAGGCGCGAAGGATAACCATGAAAGATAAACTCAAAAACTCGATGTGGATGATCGCCGAAAAGATCATCGCGGTCTTCGGCCTGATTTTCGTCACCTCGTTTGTGGCGAAATATGTCGGCCCGACCACCTTCGGCATTATTTCCATTTCGCTGCTGGTGTTTCAGTTTTTGCAGACCGTGGCCTATATGGGCAGCGATGTTATCCTGCTAAAACGGCTGTCGCAGAATAAGGCCTCTGGCATCAGGCTGATGATCTCCGCCTCGGTGCTGATCGTCACGCTCTACCTGGCGCTGGCGTCGGTCGGGATGGCGATTATGCACGAAGAGATGAGCTCTCAGGCGCAGATCTTTATTATCGCCGCGGCCATCGCCTGCCTCTTTTCCGCCATCGACCTGGTGAACGTATTTAACGAGGCGATGCTGAATGCGAAGCTGAACGTTATCGCCAACGTTATCGGCTTAACCATCAGTTTGACGATACGCTTCGTTATCTCCAGCTGGGGGCTCGATCCCGCCTGGCTGGCGCTGCCGATCGTACTGGCGACCTTTATTCCCTTCGTGATTAAGCTGGTGCTATTCCGCCGCTACGAAGGCGCGATGCACAGGCCCAACCGTAAACAGCTGAAAGCCTATTCGCGCTATATGCTGGCCTCAGGCGGCACGCTGATCTTCTCGGTGATCGCCGTGGCGCTCTATACGCGCCTTAACCAGTTCAGCGTCAGCTATTTTCTCGGCGTAAAAGAGGCGGGCGTCTTTTCCGTGGCCTTAACCCTCTCCGGCGCCTGGGTCTTTTTGCCCAATGCGCTGCTGGCTTCCTTCTATCCGGCCTTTTTCTCAGAGCGCGATCCGAAACGCGCCATCATTAAAATCCAGCAGCTGCATCTGCTGGTGGTGGGCGTTTCGGCACTGGTCATTGCTGCCGTCGCGCTGCTGGCGCCGCCCTTTATTCACTACTTTTACGGCCCGGCCTATCAGGACGCGGTCGCGCCCACGGTCTGGCTCTGCCTGGGGGCAATGTTCGGCCTGCTGAGCAGCGTCATGGATCGCTTTATTATCAAATACAACGGCTACGCCTATCTGGTGAAAAAAACGTTTTTTGTACTGCTGATTTGCCTGGTTTCTTCCGTCGTGCTGGTACCGCTCTATGGGCTCACCGGCGCGGCCTTTAGCGTGATTTTGACCGAGCTGCTCTCTTTTACGCTGTTGAATTACTTTTTTGCCGCTCAACCGATGTTCACTATTCATCGCTCTTTTTTCAGTCCAAAAAAAATATGGTTTTTATTAAACGACGCCAAGACCCTCAGATAGTTAAGAGGAATGAAAAATGATTCCAGCACCAAAGTTCAGCATTATTATTCCCGCGTGGAATGCGCAAAAAACATTGAGAAGAACCTTGATCAGTGTGCTGCAGCAAACCTGCGATGATTATGAAGTGATCGTGGTTAATGACGGCAGCACCGACGGCACCGCCGCGCTGTTGGAGGAGTTTAGCTACCAACCGACCATCCGCGTTATCAACCAGCCAAACGGCGGCGTCAGCGCGGCGCGCAATCGCGCGCTGAAGCAGGCGCAAGGGGATTTTATTATTTTCCTCGATGCTGATGACTGGGTGGAAGAGACGTTTCTCGCCAGCTTTCAGCAGTCGCTGGATAGCAGCCACGGCCGGCCGGTCGATCTTATCGTCGGCAACCTGGTGGATGACCGCATCGGCAGTATTCGCAAATATGGCTATTTTACGATGCAGGAGATGCCTTATCTGCTGGGCGAGCTGGAGATGAGCGACAATATCGGCTATCTGCACAACAAGTGCTACAGCCGACGGGTGATTGAGGTGAACAATCTCTATTTCCTTGAGGGGATCTCCATGAGCGAGGATCTGCTGTTCAACCTCAAATATTTCTACAACATCAGCAACTGTCTGGTCATCGACAGCGCCGCCTATCACTATGAAAACGTGATGGATTCGCTGTCAAAAAAGCGCGTGCAGTACAATGAGCTTAAGGCGCGTAAGCAGTTTCTGACCGGGCTTTACGACACCATCATGAGTAAATATACGCATCGCGATCTCGACCACTTTCTCAAAGGGGTGTCGAAACGGGTGCTGGCGCTGGATATGCAGATTGTGACATCCATGTATTACGATTCCTTTACGCACAACGAAATCTCGCGCGAAATAAACGAGATCAAGCGCGGCAAATATTCGAAAGGAATTTTTATTCTGCTGAACCGCAATGAAAAGCTGAAATATATCATTATGAATTTCAACAGCTTTGCGGCTTACTACTGCCTTTACGCCCTGTATAAGGCGCGTGCATTTTAATGGATGTATTTCATCCGCTACACATCACCAGGTTTGACGTTTCTGTGGTTTAGCCGCGTTAATCACATCGGACGACCTTTTCAGGTCGCCCGATGCTGAACGGCTGATTACGCCGGGCGCAGCGCGCCGGTTTTAAACACGCTCATCGCCTGCGCCATGCGCTCTGCCTGATCCTGCAGCGCCTGCGACGCGGCGGAGGCTTCCTGTACCAGCGCGGCGTTCTGCTGCGTTACCGCTTCCATCTGGGTAATCGCCATATTGATTTCGCTGATGCCGGTGCTCTGCTCGCTGCTGGCAATGGTGATTTCACTCATAATACCGGCCACGCTCTTCACGCTGTTGACCACCTCGCCGATGGTTGATCCGGCATGGGAAACCAGCTTGCTGCCTTCCTCTACTTTGGCCACCGAATCTTCAATCAGCAGCTTGATCTCTTTTGCCGCTGACGCCGAGCGCTGCGCCAGATTGCGCACTTCGCTCGCCACCACGGCGAAGCCGCGTCCCTGTTCGCCCGCGCGCGCCGCTTCGACGGCGGCGTTAAGCGAAAGAATGTTGGTCTGGAAGGCGATAGAGTCGATGACGCTGATGATATCGACGATTTTTTTGGACGAGAGCGCAATCGCCTCCATCTTCTCAATCACCTGTTCCATCACCACGCCGCCTTCGCGCGCGACCGCTGAGGTGCTCGCCACCAGCTGATTGGCTTCGCGCGCGTTGTCGGCGTTGTGCTTCACGGTTGAGGTCATCTGCTCCATTGCCGAGGCGGTCTCCTCCAGCGAGCTGGCCTGCTGCTCGGTGCGGGTGGAGAGGTCCAGGTTACCGCTGGAGATCTGATTCGAGGCGACGGCGATGGTGTCGGAGCCGGTGCGCACTTCGGTCACAATGCTCAGCAGGTTGTCGTTCATCTGCTGCAGCGCGCGCATCAGCACGCCGGTTTCGTCGCGGCTGTGGATGGTGATTTTCGAGCCCAGATCGCCGGCGGCGACGCGTTCGGCGACGCCGACCGCTTCGGTCAACGGACGCACGATGGAGCGCGTCAGATAGACGCCCAGCAGGATGGAGGCGATAATCGCCAGCGCGGCGCACACCAGCGTAATCATAATTGCCGTGCTGGCGGCGCTGACAATGCTCTGGCCTTCGCCACGCAGCTGTGAATCCTGCGAGTTGGCGAATTTCTCCGCGCCCTCAAGGAAGGCATTCTGGCTTGGCGTCATGGTTTTCAGCGCGTAGACGCCGGCCCCTTCAAAATCGCCAGCTTTGACCAGCGCAATCAGCGCGTTTTTCGCCGTTTCAAACTGCTGGCCCGCCTCGATCAGCCCCTGTATTTTCTTTTTGCCGACGGCAGTGACCTGGATGGCGGCGATGCGGTTCATCGCGGTGTTGGTGCGCTGGGTCGCTTCATCCAGCTGGCCGTAACGCTTGATGTTCCGGTCAGGATGCGCAGTGTCGATCACCAGACCACGCAGGTATTTAATCTGATCGTTGACGCCGTCGCGCACGTCGAAGGCGAGGCGCACTTTGACATAGCGGTCATCGACGATAGCGGAAATGCCGCTGTTGATGCTCTGAATTTTGCTGACGGTCGTCACGCCGATGATCACCATCAGCGCCACCACAATGCCGAAGGCGACGCCGAGCCGGACGCCGACCTTCATATTTTTTAGACTCCACATCTCTGTTCTCCCGCGATTACATCGAATGTTGCTGCTGCAATAGTTAAGTTTTTTAACGCCTGTGCGTGACCAGCCCAGGCCGCCCAATAACGGTTAAAAATGAGAGCTGGCGCACAGGTTATCGGATGTTTCTGTTTTGACTTTAATTTTTTCCAGGCAATTTCTGCCTGCCTGAACGACGTAAGGGGGGAGCTGAACGGCAACCATAAGCTGCGAAGGCGGGACGCCAGCGGCACGCTACGATCAGATTAACCAGGCTAAGCAATTGAATAACGGCGGTTAGCGAGCAGATGAACAGGGCGGCAAGAGGAGAGGGCAACCGCGGAAGAAGAGGCGATAAGCGGGCAGCAGAAAAGGAACACGCGACGTTGCGTCGCGTGTTGCGGGCGCATCAGGGGGCTTTTTCCAGCACGCTGTGGATCACGGAGGAGAGTTCGTTGATTTCGAATTTAGCGACGTAGCCGTCGGCGCCGACTTTGCGCACGTGATCTTCGTTGGCGCTGCCGGAAAGCGAAGAGTGGATCACCACCGGAATGCGCTTCAGGCTCTCTTCACGCTTGATATTGCGCGTGAGGGTAAAGCCGTCCATCTCCGGCATTTCGAGATCGGTCAGCACCAGCGCGATTTTGTCGTGGATCGACTCGCCCGCCGCCTGCGCAGCGTCGTTCATCTCTTTGATCTTCAGCCAGGCTTCAAGCCCGGTGTTGTGCATCAGCGCCGGGATGCCCATGCTCTTCAGGCCCTGCTCCAGCAGCTGACGCGCCACTTTAGAATCTTCCGCCACGATGGCGACCGCGCCGGGCTTGAGTTTAAAGCTGCGTACGGTCTCCGGGGCTGGCTCGACGCCGCGTACCGACGGGATAACGTCATAGAGGATCTGCTCGACGTCGAGCACCATCGCCAGGCTGTTGCTGCCTTTATCGTCGTCGAGACAGGCGATGCTGGTGATATTGCGGCCGCCAATCCCTTTCTCGGCGGTATGTACCTGGCTCCAGTCGAGACGCACGATGTTATCTACCGACTCCACGGCGAAGGCCTGGGTGTTACGTGCATACTCGGTAACCAGCAGCAGGTTCAGGCCGGTTTCCGGCGTGCAGCCCGCGACCGCTGGCAGATCGATTACCGGGATAAACTGGCCGCGAATGTTGGTCATGCCCAGCAGCGGCGATCGCATGCCAGCCGCGCGGGTGATCGGCTGCATCGGCACGATCTCCCTCAGCTTAAAGACGTTAATGCCGAACAGCTCCGACTTACCCTTGGCCTGATCGGTGCCCAGACGGAACAGCAGCAGTTCAAAGCGATTTGATAACGCCAGATTTGCTCTTTCATCTATCTCTTTTTGAAAATTATCCATCGTTGCTCTGCCTTGCTGCCGCCTGTGACGCAGCCTGAGTGAATGATAAAAGCTTTATCGGCACGACTGGCTAAAAAATGAGAGGCAGATGCGCAAATTTGATCGCGCGCGCAGTTAGCCATACTTGTGCCAGGCTTAGTGGGTAACAACGGAAAAATTTCACTAAAGGAGCGCACCATGAAAAAAGTCATGACGTTTACGCTGCTGGCCCTGTTGAGTCTGCCAGCGCTGGCTGAGAAGGGCGGTTTTGAAGCGGGCGCGACCCCGCCGCCGCAGAAAAAACAGGATGCAGGCTATAAAGGGTCAGAGGATACCGGCCAGACCCATATCAATCAGATCCGCGATTTTCGTCAGGACGGTTACGTTACGCTTGAAGGTTATATTCTGAAGAAGCTGCAGGGCGATAACTACCAGTTCCGCGACAGCACTGGCACTATCACCATTATTGCGCCGGAGAAAACCTTCGGCGGCAAAACCTATAAAGCGGACGAGCAGGTGCGCGTCAGCGGCCGCGTCCACGGCAAAGGCGAGAAAACGGTACTGCACGTCACGCAGATCGACGAGCCGTAAGCGTCAGAACGGCGTTTAAGGCATGATGGTCGGCGCGGGCGAGATCGCGGCCCGCGTCCTTTCAGCGTGGATCTTAATCCTGCAGCAGAATCGCCCGCACGCTCTTACCCTTCATTTTCCCCTGCTTCAGCCTGACCAGCGCCGCTTTGGCTTCGCTGGCTGCCACGGCCACATAAGCGTGAGTCGGGGTAATATCGATTTTGCCGATCTGATCGGCGCGGAAGCCCGCGTCGCCGGTCAGTGCGCCGAGAATATCGCCCGGACGGATCTTCGCTTTGCGGCCACCGTCGATGCAGAGCGTCATCATGGCGGCCGGCAGCGGCTGGCGCGCGCCTTTTTTCAGCGTGCTCGCCGCCAGCCAGCGTAGCGGCTGCTGCAGAAAATCTTCCAGCGCATGGGCGCGCGCCATTTCGTCCGCCGCGACAAAGCTCACCGCGCTGCCCTGTTCGCCGGCGCGCCCGGTGCGGCCGATGCGGTGCACATGCACCTCAGGATCCCACGCCAGCTGATAGTTCACCACCATCGCCAGCGCTTTAATATCCAGGCCGCGCGCCGCCACGTCGGTTGCTACCAGTACGCGTCCGCTGCCGTTGGCGAAGCGGATCAGCACGCGTTCGCGATCGCGCTGCTCCAGATCGCCATGCAGCGCCAGCGCGCTGATATTCTGCTGATTGAGCGCGGCGGCGATATCGTCGCACTCGCGTTTGGTGTTGCAGAAGACCACGCACGAGGCTGGCTGACGCTGCGCCAGCAGCGCCTGCAGCAGCGGCAGCTTTTCGCTCTGGCTCGCTTCGATAAATTCCTGTTCAATGGCGGGCAGCTCGCTCACCTCTTCGGTGGCAACATGCAGCGCGTCGCGCTGAAAGCGCGCGCTAAGGGAGGCGATGCTCTCCGGCCAGGTCGCCGAGAAGAGCAGCGTCTGGCGGCTGGCGGGCGTAAGCGCAGCCACCGCCTCCATATCGTCGCGGAAGCCCATCTCCAGCATGCGATCCGCCTCGTCAAGGACCAGCGTATCGAGCTGGTCGAGCTTCAGCGTTTCGCGCTTCAGGTGATCGAGAATACGGCCTGGCGTGCCGACTACGATGTGGGGCGCATGCGCCAGCGAGTCGCGCTGTGCGCTGATGGGCTGGCCGCCACACAGGGTGAGGATCTTAATATTGCGGGTAAAGCGCGCCAGCTGACGCAGCACGTTGCTGACCTGATCCGCCAGCTCGCGCGTCGGGCAGAGCACCAGCGCCTGGGTAGCGTAGCGGCTGCTGTCGATATGCTGCAGCAGGCCAATGCCGAACGCCGCCGTTTTGCCGCTGCCGGTTTTGGCCTGCGCCCGCACGTCGCGCCGCGCCAGGATAGCGGGCAGCGTGGCGGCCTGAACAGGGGTCATCTCGGTGTAGCCCATGTCAGCCAGATTGGCGATCTGGCTGGCGGGAAGAGCGGTAAGGGTAGTAAATGCGGTCACGGGCGGCCTCGGCGGCAAAAGGTGGTCGAAAAATAGCGCGGCAAGTCTGGCAGAATGTGCGGCGCACGGCAACCGGCGAAAAGGATAACCTGCATAACTGCTTCGCTCCGCAGGCGTTTAGGAATAACCCGAAGATGGGTGAGAATGGATGTTATCTTCTAATGCTTTTTGCCAGCGGCAGGCTATTTGTGCATATCGTGTGGCATTTCAAGGCCAGTGAAAACTTTATAACTGCTCGGCCGAGCAAGTTAATTTCTTTTTGTATCAGACAATTCCCTTTTTTATACTCCAGCAAAAGAATTAATCATTAAATAAAGTCACCAATGCGGCCGATAAAATAATCACTGCAATTGCTTTATATTTAGCGCGCCATACTTTTATTACAACGACAGTTTGAGGGTTCTCCATTGAGTAATATTGCCCAGGGATCGCATGAAGAAGTGCTGAAAATTGTTGGCCGCGCAGTGCTTACGCTGCATGTCCACGGTGAAAGCTTATCTGCTGACAAGGTTGTCTCAATGATCGGCTGCTATGCCGAGAGCGCGGAGCAGCACCAGCAGCAGCTGTTTGCGCTGGCGGTGGAAATGATGACGGCCCAGAAATGGGCGAAGAGCGCCTGACGTCGTCGTCTCCGTTGAACCAAGCCTCCAGTCGGAGGCTTTTTTTATGCCTGTCGTTTGCTCAATTTACTTAATTGGTCCTACCAATCACCGCCTGCTTTTTAGCATCAGTCACAGAAGCGGAAAAATCACGCCCTGAAGGTTGTCTGTGGTTAACAAAAGATTAACCATCTGAACTCTTATTGACGCGCTGCGTGCCTTTGGTCCGACCAAAAAGGCGCGCCGTTTTAGGATGACGCCATGAGGGAATCGACATCGACAGCCGCAGAGCATCTTGTGGTGCGGCTGCGGCGCTATATCGAACAGCAAAAGCTGGCGCCGGGTATGAGGCTGCCCGCTGAACGCCAGCTTGCTGCTGAGCTGGGCGTATCGCGATCGTCGCTGCGCGAAGCGCTACAGCAGCTGATTAGCAGCGGCCTGCTGATCAGCCGTCGCGGCGGCGGTACCTGGCTGCGTCAGCCGCTGGCGCCCTGGGCGGAAGAGCGTATCGTCGCGCCGGTGCGCGCGCTGCTGCAGGACGACCCCGACTATCGCTACGATATTCTTGAAGCGCGCCACGCCATCGAGGCGAGCACCGCCTGGTATGCGGCGCAGCGCGCCACCGACGCGGATAAGGAGCGGCTGCGGCTCGCTTTTGACGCCACGCTGAAGCTGAAAGAGAGCGACGATCCTGACCTCGCCGCGCAGGCCGACGTGCGCTTTCACCTCGCTATTGCTGAAGCGTCGCACAATGTGGTGCTGCTGCAGACCATGCGCGGCTTCTTTGCGCTGCTGCAATCCTCGGTGCTGCAAAGCCGCCAGCGCCTGTACAGCCAGCCGCCGATTTTCGCCCGCCTCACCGAACAGCATCAGCGCCTGCTCGACGCCATCCTCGCCGGCGAGGCCGAGGCGGCGCGCCGGGCGGCGATGGATCACCTCGGCTTCGTCCACGCCACCCTGAAAAGCCTGCATGAAGATGAAGCGCGCCAGGCGCGCAGCACGCGTCTGCCAGGCAACGACACTTTCTAACTGCAAGGAAACTGACCTGTGATTATCTCCGCCGCTTCCGATTATCGCGCCGCCGCGCAGCGCATTCTGCCGCCGTTTCTTTTCCACTACATCGACGGGGGCGCCTATAACGAGCGCACGCTGCAGCGTAACGTCGAGGATTTGGCCGACGTGGCGCTGCGCCAGCGCGTGCTGAAGAATATGT
Organism: Pantoea phyllosphaerae; assembly: GCF_051025595.1. Taxonomy (NCBI): domain Bacteria; kingdom Pseudomonadati; phylum Pseudomonadota; class Gammaproteobacteria; order Enterobacterales; family Erwiniaceae; genus Pantoea; species Pantoea phyllosphaerae. The sequence continues at coordinate 280,852 of NZ_JBPFDE010000003.1, read as the reverse complement.
CCGATCTCAGTCTGGAAACTCGCCTCTTTAACGAAACCCTGGCGATGCCGGTGGCGCTGGCGCCGGTCGGGCTTTGCGGCATGTACGCGCGCCGCGGCGAGGTGCAGGCGGCGCGCGCCGCGGCGCTGAAAGGCATTCCTTTTACCCTGTCGACGGTCTCGGTCTGTCCGATCGAGGAGGTGGCGCCCGCCATCAACCGCCCGATGTGGTTCCAGCTCTACGTGCTGCGCGACCGCGGCTTTATGCGCAACGCGCTGGAGCGCGCCAAAGCCGCCGGCTGCTCGACGCTGGTGTTTACCGTGGATATGCCGACGCCCGGCGCGCGCTATCGCGATGCGCACTCCGGCATGAGCGGGCAGCACGCCGCGCTGCGCCGCTACTGGCAGGCGGCGACGCACCCGCAGTGGGCGTGGGACGTCGGCCTGCACGGCCGTCCGCACGATCTCGGCAATATTTCGACCTATCTCGGTAAGCCGACCGGGCTGGAGGATTATATCGGCTGGCTGGCCAATAACTTCGACCCCTCTATTTCCTGGCGCGATCTGGAGTGGATCCGCGAATTCTGGGACGGCCCGATGGTGATCAAAGGCATTCTCGATCCTGAAGACGCGCGCGATGCCGTGCGGTTCGGCGCGGACGGCATCGTGGTGTCAAACCACGGCGGCCGCCAGCTGGACGGCGTGCTCTCTTCGGCGCGCGCGCTGCCTGCTATCGCCGACGCGGTGAAGGGCGATATCACTATTCTTGCCGACAGCGGCATCCGCAACGGGCTGGACGTGGTGCGCATGATCGCGCTCGGTGCCGACAGCGTGCTGCTGGGGCGCGCCTGGCTTTACGCGCTGGCGACGCACGGCCAGCGCGGCGTGGAAAACCTGCTTTCGCTGGTGGAGAAAGAGATGCGCGTGGCGATGACCCTGACCGGGGCGAAATCGATCGCCGGGATCACGCGCGACGCCCTGGTGGATGCCGGCGCGGCGCTCACTCACGCAGCCGTCGCGCCGCGTCCGCGTGCCGTTAGCTGAAGCTTGTCTATACTTACTCACTCTTCATCAACAGGAGGAATGACATGACTATTCACAAGAAAGGATCGGCGCACTGGGAAGGCGATATTAAAGGCAAAGGCACCATCAGCACCGAAAGCGGCGTGCTGAGTCAGACGCCTTACGGTTTCAACACCCGCTTCGAAGGGGAGAAGGGCACCAACCCGGAAGAGCTGATCGGCGCGGCGCACGCCGCCTGTTTCTCCATGGCGCTGTCGCTGATGCTGGGCAATGCTGGCCATAAGCCGCAGAGCATCGATACCACGGCTGACGTCTCGCTGGATAAAAAAGGCGAAGGCTTCGCCATCACTAAAGTGGCGCTGAACAGCACCATCAGCTTGCCGGGCATCGACAGCGCGGCGTTTGATGAAATTATCCAAAAGGCGAAAGCGGGCTGCCCGGTCTCGCAGGTGCTGAATGCTGAGATAACCCTCGATTATACCCTGAATAATTGATCCAGCAGGTCGCCCTCAATCGGCGACCGCGCTATGCTGACTGACTCAGGTTCTGATGAACCGCAATGGATGCGCCCTGGGGCGCATCTTTTCTTTTTGCGGAAGGAGAAGAGGCGTGGCGAAATATCTGCCGGCAAAAAAACACTGGAAAATGGTGCTGGTGCTGCTCTCTATTTGCGGCGGGTTAATGCTGATCCGCTGGGCGGCGATGATATGGGCCTGAAGGCGTGGATCTGCCGTCACAGGTTGGGCATATTAGTGATGATAGTGCTGGCGCTGGAGCTGATTCACTTTCTGTTGACCTCATCCTGGCTGCCCTGGGTCTCCCGCTAAGTCGCGTCACACATATTCACGCTCTTCCTGCTCGCGCCGTTTAGCGCGCACGTCGCTGCGGGCGATGCGATACGCCTTGCCGGGATCGCCCGCGACGAACTCAAAGGTCGGCGAATAGTAAAACGGCAGCCAGCCGCCAAAGCCGCTTTCCCACTCCCAGCGCACCGGGCAGGGCCAGATAATGCCGTCATACAAAATGTAATAAACCCAGCGTCCAGTCGGACGACGGGGGCGTGGTGTTTTCATGGGGATCACAACGATAACAGGTTAAAACAGCTTATATTTTGAACGCTGTTGCCGCAGGCTGCAACGTTAAACCGCTTCTTTTTTCATCATACCCTTCAGCGGCCTTAATTAACGATGCACCTCGCCGCACAGCAGGACCACGCCAGGACGCACTTTATGGATGCGATCCGCCATGGTTTCACAGGCCGCTTTGGTCGGATAAATGCGCTCCGACACCGGCAGGGCATCGCAGGCATCATGGCCGCAGGCGCTCACTAACAACACAAATCCAATCAACATGGCTCGACTCCTTTACACGGTCTCGTTGGTACGGACTGTGATGCTTAGATTCCTTTTTTACGATCCAGTATAGACAAACGTGACCGCGCGGCATTATCAGCCTGAGCGGTATGGCGTCTCAGGAGAAAAACCAGGCGGGCAGCAGGGCGATAAGGTTGTTGAAGGTATGCAGGAAGATCGGCAAGGCCAGGCTGTTACTGCGCAGGCGCGCGTAGCAGAGCAGCAGGGAAAAGAGCGTCAGCGCCACCAGGGTCTCCCAGTGCACATACTGAGTATGCATCGCCGCAAACAGCAGCGACGTCAGCAGCATGCAGGCGAAGCGGCTGCGCGGCGCCCACAGCAGGAATCCCTGCAGCAGAAAGCCGCGAAACAGCACCTCCTCGAACACCGGCGCCAGCAGCACGGCGGTCAGCAGCAGGATCAGCATCGAATTGCGGCCCTGCTGCGCCTGCTCGACCAGCCAGCCTTCAGGCTGCAAAAACTGCGTCTGGGCCGCCATTAGCGCAAACAGCGCCAGGATAAACAGCAGCGTTTGACGGATGCGCAGCTCGCCCAGCGGCAGATCGCTGCGGCGCTGGCAATAAAAGCGGTAAAGCGGGTAAATCACGGCAAATTCAAACAGGCAGAGCACCGGCACCAGAAGACCATCGTTACGCAGCACGCCGTAGTTGGGAAACAGCGTAATCAGCATCGTCACGAGGTAATAAACCACAAAGCTGCCGACGTAGAACAGCGTCAACGTCACTCTGTCGGGATTGGTGTTCATAGGCAACCCAGCCACTGGAGGAAAGCGCATAGTAGCAACGCGCCCGATCCCTGTCGAGGGAGGCGCGCGCACAAACTCACCGCAGTAAATTGCTGCCTCAGGCTAAAACCGCGACGCCGCACGCCGATAACCGATTAAACCTGTATGGGCCTGCGACGTCAGCCGTCGACGCGCTGTTGCCCGCGTCTCTTTTATCGCTTTGCTGTGAGCGCCCCTGATGACTTTTGACATACCGAAATCGCCGTCGCGCCGCTCTGTGTCGGCGGCAGAAGATCGCACGCTGCGCAGCACGCGCCGCAGCCTGCGCATCTTTTCGCGGCTGCTCTTCGGCGTGCTGCTGCTCGTCGTGGTGATGGTGCTCGTTATCGCCCAACGGCAGAACCGCGACGCGACGGATCACGATCGCCAGCGGCTGCGCCAGGCGTGGAACGCCAGGCAGGAGACGATGCTGACCGACGTGCGCGACTACGCTTTCTGGAGCGAAGCGTGGCGCAACCTGCATCTGACGCTAAATAAGCGCTGGGCATGGAATGAGGAGAATATCGGACCGGATCTCTACAACGAGTACCACTACGAAGGGGTATTCGTGGTGGATAATGCGGGCCGCACGCGCTATGCGGTGATTAACGGAAAACTCGCCGATCTGCCGCTGGAGGCCTGGCTCGGCGCGCACAGCGCCTCGCTGCTGCGCGACGCGCGCGGGCTGCAGAACGCGGCGCTGGCGCGCAACGCCGTAATTGAGCGGCAACCCGCCATTGTCGTGGCGGCCCCTATCTCAAGGGGCAAAGCGGCGGGTCTCTCTGAGCGGCCAGGCGCCCCCTCGGTGCTCGTCTTCGTCAATCTGTTCACGCCAGCCAAATTAGAGGCGCTGGGCAGAATGCTCGACATCCGGGCGCCGCGCGGGACAGCGGACAACGACGCGCCGCAGCGTCCGGGTATGGCGCTGGAGGCGATAGACGGCGGTACCGTGATGCTGCGCTGGCAGCCGGAAATGCCGGGCACGCGCCTGCTGCTGCTGCTGCTGCCGATACTGGCGACGGTGGCGCTGCTCACCGGCTGGATTACGCGCCGCGTCAGTCGCTACGCGCTGCATCACGCCCTGCTATCCGATCGCCGTTTTGCCATGCTGGCCCTGAGTCAGCAGGAGCTGGCCAACAGCGAAGCGCGCTTCCGCGACCTGGCGGAAGCGGCTTCAGACTGGATTTGGGAAACCGACGAGCACGGACGGCTGATCTATCTCTCTTCCCGCTTCCATCGCCTGACAGGCCATCAGATTGCCGACTGGACGGGCGAGCATATCGATCGTCTGCTGACGCACTCCAGCCACTCGCTGGTGGCCTGGCTGATGCGTCAGGAGGAGAGCGGATCCTCAGCGCCGCTGCGCTGCCAGTTTATGACCGCGCAGGGCGAACGCCGTATCGGCCATCTGGTGGCGAAAACCATCTGGCAAGAGGGGCGGTGCGTCGGCTTTCGCGGCACGGTGTCGGATATTACTCAGGGAATGGAGGCGGAGGCGCGCATTCAGTTTCTGTCACGCCACGACGCGCTGACCGGACTCGCTAACCGCCTTCAGCTACAGGAGTTTTTGACGCGCCATCTGGAGCCGCCGCAGCTGTCGTCGCCTTTGGCGATCGTTAGCCTCGATCTCGACCAGTTCAGGCCGCTGAACGATAACTGGGGGCACGCGGCGGGCGATCAGGTGCTGAATCAGATGGCGCAGCGGCTGCAGCGCGGCGTTGACGCGCACGAGCTGGCAGCGCGGCTGGGCAGCGATGAGTTCGTGCTGGTGCTGCAGGAGGGCGATGCCGAAGTGGTGGCGCACCGCTGCGCCCGGCTGCTGCAGGAGGTGCAGCAACCGATCTACACCGGGCAGCATGCACACTATCTTACCGCCAGCATCGGCATCGCCTGCGCGCCGCAGGATGCCAGCCACCCCGAGGCGCTGCTGCGCATGTCAGATATCGCCCTGAACGAAGCGCGCGCCGCGGGACGCAACCGCTGGGTCTGGTACGCCAATAATATGGCCAGCCAGCGCGAGCATAAGCGCGAGATGGCGAAACGCATCGAGCAGGCGTTGCTAAACGACGAGTTTTGCCTGCATTACCAGCCGCGCTATCAGCTGCAAAACGGCAGGCTGGCGGGAGCAGAGGCGCTGATTCGCTGGCAGCCAGCGGAGGGACCGCCGATTACGCCCGATCGCTTTATTCCGCTGGCGGAGGAGAACGGCCTGATCGTGGCCATCAGCGACTGGGTGCTGGCGCGCGCCTGCTGCGACGCCAGCAGCTGGGGGGCGGATCGCTATGTGTCGGTCAATATTTCGCCGGTAGAGTTTCGCACCAATGATTTGGTGCAGCGCGTCGCGCGGGCGCTGGCGAACAGTGGGCTCCCCGCCACACGGCTGGAGCTGGAGATCACGGAAAACGTGACGTTCGAGCATCCGCAGCAGGCGCTGGAAGTGATGCAGGGGCTGCGCGCGCTCGGCGTCAGGCTGACGGTAGACGACTTCGGCACCGGCTATGCGGCGCTGGGTTATCTGAAGACCTTTCCGTTTAACGGTCTGAAGATCGATCGCTCCTGGATGAAGGATTTTCCAGAGTCACAGCAGGCGGAGTCGGTAGTGGCGGGCATTATCGCGCTGGCGCACGCTTTCGCGCTGACGGTTACGGCGGAAGGGATAGAGACAGAAGCGCAGCTCGACCAGCTAAAACGGCTCTCCTGCGAAGAGGGGCAGGGCTACTTTTTAGGACGCCCCGTGCCGCTGGCGGCCTTTACTGCGCTTCTGGAAACCCCATCTCAGTCAATCAGGGCTTAACGCACTTTGACCGCCACGGCGGTCATCAGAATGGCAAAGCCCACGAAAATTGCCAGTTCCATACGATCCTCCTCAGAAAAGTCCTAATAATTTTAGTGCGCCAGCGTGAGGGTTTTGGTCAGTAAGTGCGATTTATCTGAAAAAAACGGTGCGTGACGGTGCAAACAGAGGGGGGGACGGCACGCTTTTTTTAGCGCCTGAGGGTGAAGCCAGCGGCACGCCTTTGCTACTCTCTGAGACGCGTTCACCACGTTCATGAGGAGAAAACGTGAAATATTACGGAAAAGCGCTGCTGGCGCTGGGCATGTTCGCCTTAACCGCCTGTCAGTCAGCGAATAAGCCTGATAACACCGCAGCAGACGCAGCAAGCGACACCTGCGGCGCTTCGCAGTATCAGCACTACGTCGGCAAGCCGATTAGCGCCGCCAGCAGCCTGCGTCTGGAGACGCCGATGCGCGCCATTCGCTGGAACAGCGCGGTCACGATGGACTTTAACCTGCACCGCCTGAACTTTCTGGCGGATAAAGACGACGTGATTACTCAGGTCTACTGCGGCTAAAGCGTCATAAAAAAAGCGTCGCATTGTCATGCGCTGGTCATCAACGGCGCCGAGGATAGATCGCGGATAACAGAGATTTCCTCGTCACTCTCAATATGCAATGCTCGTCTTGTTTATTCCCGCTTCGGCGGGAATTTTTTTCTTATTCCGACGATCCGGTTTCCATTAACTGCGCCAGCAGTTGACGATAATTTTCCAGACGGCGCGTGTCGCCCTCCATCTCCAGCCGCTCTATAACCCGCGCGATCACCGCTTTATTGGTCGCGGGCTCCCCAGCCTCCATTAGCTCGCGCAGGATCACCGCCAGCAGATCGGACTCCTGCGGGGCGTTCCATGCGGGGCTGTTGAAATAGTCCACAATGGCACGGCTGGCACTGTTTTGAACTCTCATATTCACCTCCGCTGCGGCGACGGCGCGTCTGTCACGACCTGCGTAGCGCAGCGTGATAGTCAACGTAATGGATAACGGTGGACCTCGCCGCGACGGGAAGTGGCGGAGGCGTTAGCGCAGCCGGAAAGCCGCACCTGCGCCAGAGAAACTGGCGTTTTTTTAAACATACAACCGACATCTGAACTTGTCAGTAACAGGCTGACATATTTTTTCATCTCTGCTGACACGCGGCCAGCCGCGCTATCAACATTCACTGCAATCGAGCGATAACGACCTGCATACGGCAGTGCGCAAGGGAGTGACGCAGAGAAAAACGGTTTTTTCATTTTGTGCCATTATTTGCCGCTCAGCGGCAGCGCGGCATTGGTAGACTGTCGCTTCCCTCTGATAACGTCCATTTGCTCATGCCACGCGCAATCGAATCCTGGAAAATTAATCTTATCTCAGTCTGGTTCGGCTGTTTTTTCACCGGGCTGGCCATCAGTCAGATCATTCCTTTTCTGCCGCTCTATATCGAACAGCTCGGCATCAAAGATGGCGATGCGCTTAGCCTCTGGTCAGGCCTCACCTTCAGCATCACCTTTGTGATCTCGGCCGCCGTCGCGCCGCTGTGGGGCAGTCTCGCCGACCGCAAAGGACGCAAGCTGATGCTGCTGCGCGCGGCGTTCGGCATGGGCGTGGTGATCCTGCTGCAGGCCTTCGTTACCCAGGCCTGGCAACTGCTGCTGCTGCGCGCGCTGATGGGGCTGACCTCGGGCTATATTCCCAACGCCATGGCGCTGGTGGCGGCGCAGGTGCCGCGCGACCGCAGCGGCTGGGCGCTGAGCTGCGTCTCGACCGGCCAGATTGGCGGGGTAATCCTGGGCCCCATGCTGGGCGGGCTGCTGGCGGACTGGGTCGGCCTGCGCATGGTCTTTATCGTTACCGCCGCGCTGCTGCTGGTGAGTTTCCTGGTGACGCTGTTTCTGATTAAAGAGACCGGCTATACGCCGGTGAGTAAAAAGGAGAAGCTGAGCGGGCGCGAGGTGTTCGCCTCGCTCGACAATCCCAGGCTGATGCTCTGTCTGTTTGTTACCACCATGGTGATCCAGATGTGCAACGGCTCGGTTAACCCGATTTTGACGCTGTTCGTGCGCGAGCTGGCGCCGACCGCCGAGAACATCGCCTTTCTCAGCGGGGTGATTGCCGCGCTGCCAGGCATCTCGGCGCTGATCGCCGCGCCGCGCCGCGCCTGGGCAGGCTGGGCGACCGTATCGGCACCCAGCGGATTCTGCTGGCAACCATGGTGGTGTCGCTGCTGCTGCTGATCGCCATGTCTTTTGTCACCAGCGCCACCCAGCTCGGCGTGCTGCGCTTCCTGCTCGGCTTTGCCGACGGCGCGATGATGCCAGCGGTGCAAACGCTGCTGGTGCGCCACTCGCGCGACAACATTACCGGCCGTATCTTCGGCTACAACCAGTCTTTTATGTATCTCGGCAACGTCGCCGGCCCGCTGCTCGGCGCGGCGGTGTCGGCGCTGACCGGCTACCGCTGGGTCTTCTTCGCCACCGCGCTGGTGGTGCTGGTTAACGTGCTGCTGCTGAAGCGCTTTTATCGCCGTCCGCGTACGGTGCTGGAGCCGAAGGGGAAAAGCGCAGCGCATAGCGCCAGCGACGCTGCGTCAACAGAAACTCGGCGCTGACGCTCGGGCTCCAGGAGTCATCGCCGCCCACGCCCATATGCGCGGCGTCCAGATGCAGCCAGCATCCCGCCTCCGCGCGCAGCAGATGGCGGTGCGACGCCTCGCGCAGCTGCTCAAGGCTGTAGCGGCTCAGCGAGAAGCTGAAATCGCCGCTGACGCGCCAGCCTTCAGCTTCCAGCCAGCGCGTGCCGCCGCGCAGGCCGTTTTCACTCGGAAAGACGTAAGGGGTATGCAGCGCGTCGAGCGGCAGCTGCCAGCGCGAGAACTGCGCCGCCAGCTGGCGGTCCGGATAGTTTTCATGGGGGCCCAGCCCCAGCCAGCCAACCTGCTGCGGCGTGGCGGCGAGCTGGCAGCGCAGGCCGATGCGTGCCGGTGCGGGCGCGTCGGCGGCCTGTTCCACCTCAGCCTCCAGATTCATGTCGCCCTGCGCGTCAAACCGGTAGCGTTTGTGGCTGAGAAAGGCGAGCCGACCCTGAGCGTACCAGCCGTGCAGTACGCTGATCTGCACCGCGTCCGACAGCGTCGAAGCCTCTGTCCGCTCCAGACGGCAGCTCATGGCGTCATAGCCGGCCGCCTTCCAGCGCTCCGACCAGGCGTTGGGATCGATGCGCTCCGCTTCGCTGGTGCCGATATCATTATCAAGCGGCGCGCGGATAAAGCAGTCCTGCAGCGGCGACAGCAGCCTTGCCTGTTCATCGACCAGCCACTGCGTCAGCTCGCCGCTGCTGCGGTTAAACTGCCAGCGCTGGTTGCGGTGCGTAACCACGATAGCCGTCTCCTCCATGCTGAGCGTCGGCGCGTCCCCCGAACCCGGCTGCGGCGGCAGCGCCAGCGCGGCAGGTAGCGGCCACTGATGCCAGGCGACGCGCCAGTCGGCGTCAGACCAGGCGGTTGCGGCGCACTGATGCACGGCGACGTTTAGCCAGCACTCGCCGGTCAGATCCGCCACGCGCGGAACGCAAATGCGCGCGCTCCCTTGTGGCGCGATATCCAGCGCGGTTTCGCCCTGCGCCACCACCTCGCCCTGCTGCTCGACGCGCCAGCGCAGCACCTCGTTATCGCTGCGGCGAAACAGGAAGTCGCTGCTGACGGTAAAGCTAAAGGGATCGTTGGCGTCCGGCGTGAAGTGAAAGAACTGCTGCGCGCGCTGCGCTTCAAACAGCGCCGGGTGCGGCGTGCGGTCGGCGAACACCAGGCCGTTCATGCAGAACTGGCGGTCGTTAGGCTTATCGCCGAAGTCGCCGCCGTACGCCTGCCAGGGCTGGCCGTTTTCATCGTAGCGCGTCAGGCTCTGGTCGACCCAGTCCCAGACGAAGCCGCCCTGCAGGCGCGGAAACTGACGAAACGCCTGCCAGTATTTTGCAAAGCCGCCGAGGCTGTTGCCCATGGCGTGCGCATACTCGCACAGGATCAGCGGCCGGTTTTCGCCCGGCAGGCCGATCCATTTTTTCAGCGACCATTTCGGCACGGCGGGGAAGGGCTGATCTTCATCGACGCGCGCGTACATCGGGCAGAGAATATCGGTCGCCGCGCTGTTGGCGCCGCCGCCTTCATACTGCACGGGGCGCGTCGGATCGGCGCTTTTCACCCAGCGATAGAGCGCGTCGTGCGTGCTGCCGTGCCCCGATTCATTGCCCAACGACCAGATAATAATGCTGCAGTGGTTGCGGTCGCGCTGCACCATGCGCATAACGCGTTCGCTAAAAGCGGCAAACCAGCGCGGGTCGTCCGCCAGGCGGCTCATCGGCTGCATGCCGTGGGTTTCGATATTGGCTTCGTCAACCACGTAGAGGCCGTAGCGGTCGCACAGCCGATACCAGAGCGGATGGTTGGGGTAGTGCGAACAGCGCACCGCGTTGAAGTTATGCTGCTTCATCAGTTCGATGTCGCGCCGCATTGTCTCTTCATCCACCACCTGGCCCCTCTCCGGGTGATGTTCGTGGCGGTTGACGCCGCGTATCAGCAGCGGCTGGCCGTTCAGGCAGAGCAGGCCGTTTTCGATGGCGACGCGGCGAAAGCCGACATCGTACGCCTCGACCTCAACTGTTTCACCCTGCGCGTCCAGCAGCGCCAGCGTGGCGCGATAAAGCGCTGGCGTTTCGGCGCTCCACAGCGCGGGCGCCTCAACGCGCAGGCGCAGCTCGGCGCGATCGCCATAGTGGCCGCGCTCGTCGATAATTGCGCTGCCCAGCGGCTGCTCAATGGCGCCCGTCTGTTTGCCTTCTCGCCACAGCGTCAGCCGCAAACGCAGCGCCGCGTCCTGCGCGGTGACGCGCACCCGCGCCACCAGATCCGCGCTGCGGTATTCCGGGCTCAGCAGCGTCTCCAGCTGGACATCCGCCAGGTGCGGCGTCGGCTTATGCAGCAGCGAGACGTCGCGGAAAATGCCGCTCATGCGCCACATATCCTGGTCCTCCAGCCAGGTGCCGTCGCTCCAGCGCAGCACCATCACCGCCAGGCGATTCGCGCCGGGCAGCAGCGCTGCGCTCAGGTCGAATTCGGCGGGCAGACGGCTATCCTGGGAGTAACCGATAAACTGGCCGTTGCACCACAGGTAAAAGGCGGAGCTGACGCCGTCGAAGATTACGCGCGTCTGTCCAGTTTCAGGCCAGCTGTCATCAAGGGTGAATGTGAGCGAGTAACAACCAGTCGGATTCTCTTCCGGCACGCACGGCGGCGTCGCCGCGATCGGATACTGAACGTTGGTATAAATGGGCGCGTCATAACCGTGCATCTGCCAGTTAGCGGGTACCGGCAGCGTAGCGGCATCGGGCAGATCCTGCTGCAGCCAGCGCTCCGGCACCGCTTCAGGGCGGGCAAAGTAGCTAAAATTCCACGTGCCGTTCAGGCTGTGCTGCGCAGCAGAGGGCTGCTCGTCGCGCGCTGCCGCTTCGCTGCGCCAGCTGGCGAAAGGCGGATGAGCGTCAAGGCGATGCAGGCTGGTGACGACCGGGTTCTCCCAGTCGCGGCGGGCAAGAAGTTGACTCAGCGAAATCGGTGGCGTTGACATGGCGGTGTCCTTAAATTGTATTGCGCTCACAATGCAGTGTTTGCTGCGGGCTGTAAAGCGCGGCATGCTAACGAGAGGCGCAATTTTTTAACTGGCCCGATACCTTAAACGGCTTGAACGCCGGTTTTGTGTCACGTTCGTGCCAGTAAATTGTTAAGCCTGGTATGCAACAGTTAATACCGCCCTGAAGCAGAGAATTCTCGCTTGTCGCCCCGGTTTGCCGCTCATACACTCAGCCCGATTTCATCTACCCTGAGGTGGTTATGGTACGTATTGGTAAACTTGCCGCGATCGTGGCGCTGACGACCGCGCTGAGCGGCTGTATTTTCCCGCCTCCGGGCGGTGGCTGGGGAGGGTCTGGCGGCGGCGGTTGGGGCGGTCACGGTCACGGCTTTACTGGCCCACGTTAATCCCGCCTGGCATTCGTTTTATTCCGGGCCGGAACGATTGACGTCTCGTTTAATTAACGTCAAAACGTTTCGCCCGCATCCTGGAATATGTTTAAGCCCTGTTTTAATAAGAGCTGCTATAAAGTGCTGAGCAAAATCGGCCAAAAGCGCTGTTTTTTTATTTTGGCGAGTGATAACGTCTGCTTTTATTTACCGACGGGAAAAGGGCATGAAGAACCTTATTGCTGAATTACTGGTAAAACTGGCGGCTAAAGAAGAAGAGTCTAAAGAACTGGTGGCCCAGGTTGAGGCGCTGGAAATTATCGTAACGGCGATACTGCGCAAGCTCGAGCCGGAACAACAACAGGCTATCGCAGCGAGTATCGACAACGCAATGCATAATGCCGACGCTGACGCCACTAATAATGATGCGCTTTTGCTCCGTAACTACCTGGATAAATTACTTAACCATCCGCGCGTGTGAGGGCTAATGGCGCAGCAGTGGGATCGGCGCTGCAAATTCGCGTAAATCTTCACCGCTCTGTTTCTCTCGTGCCAGAATTAACGGATCATTCATCAAGGGAGTCATACCATGAAATTGCATTTAGCGGCAGTCGTAATGGCAGGTTTGCTGGTGAACGGCGTCAGCGTGGCGCAGGCCGCCGAGAAAACGGCGCAGCAGCAAAAAATGACCCAGTGCAATCAGCACGCGAGCACGCAAAATTTGAAAGGCGACGCGCGTAAATCTTTTATGAGCGAGTGCCTGAAGAAAGAGAGCAAGCTGGCCGACATGACGCCGCAGCAGGTAAAAATGAAAAGCTGTAATACAGAAGCGGGCGCTAAAAAGCTCAGCGGCGACGCGCGTAAAAGCTTTATGAGCACCTGCCTCAAAAAAAGCTAATCCTCGCTTAATACGGTCGTACGCGGCCGTATTCCCGCCTCTTTTAAACGCCATTTCACCGCCGTTTATCCTGTGGCATTTTAATCGCACGCGTTGATAAACCGACCGCTAAAAAAAACATTAAATACCTTACTCCTCCCAGCGCTGAGCGAAGCAGACGCGTTCTTACGGCAACATAAGGAACTGTTGTATGGTAGCAGTCATTATTATCGGTATATTTATTATTAGCGTTATTTACGCCCACTCCCGTGGGGTAGAAAAACAGAAATTGTCGCGTCAGCTTTTCGATCACTCCACCTTTATGGCGCCAATTAACATGTTTATGACGGGCTTTTCCACGCTGCCGCCTAAACAGCCCTATTTTCCGCCAGAGGATTTTCCTGAGCTGCGCCAGCTGACGGAAAACTGGCAGGTGATCCGGGAAGAGGCGCTGCGCCTGCAGGATCATATTAAGGCGGCGCAAAGCAACAACGACGCCGGCTTTAACACTTTTTTTAAACGCGGCTGGAAGCGCTTCTACCTGAAGTGGTATAGCGACGCTCATCCTTCAGCGCGCGAGCTATGTCCAGTGACAACCGAGCTGGTAAGCCGTATACCTTCTGTCAAGGCGGCGATGTTTGCTGAATTGCCTGCCGGTAGCCATCTGGGAAAGCATCGCGACCCCTATGCCGGATCGGTTCGTTATCACCTGGGTTTACAAACCCCTAACGACGATCGCTGCTTTATTGAGGTCGATCGTCAACGCCATAGCTGGCGCGACGGCGAGGCGGTTATTTTTGACGAAACCTATGTGCACTGGGCGCAAAATGAGAGCGAACAAACGCGAATTATCTTGTTTTGCGATATTGAGCGGCCAATGAAATGGCGCTGGGCGCAAAGGGTCAATCGCGGCGTTGGCCGCTGGCTTATGGCCGCCGCCGCTTCGCCAAATGATGCCAATGACCGTACCGGTTTTATCAATCGTATCTTTAAGTATGTTTATGCCATCCGCAATGCAGGTCAGCGGCTGAAGAAGCGTAACCGTACGCTTTACTACTGGGTGAAATACAGTCTGATCGCAGCGCTGTTTGCGCTGATTATTCTGCCGAGCCTGCCTTTCTGATATTTACACTTGCTAAAATTTTAAAAAGGGCGGATTAACAATATGTTAACCGCTTTTTTTATTTTTCAGACGCTGCCTTCCGCTTTCCTTTGCCACACTTACTTTTTACAGGGGAATAGCGGCGCCCGCCCAGGGCGCATTGTTAAATAACGACAAAGAAGGAGCCGCATGATGAATTATCAGCCCGTCATCGCCTTAAACGATCTGCCCGACCGCCAGCCCACCAAAGCCAACGTCGCCGATACCGATATCCTGCTGGTGCGCGACGGAGAAAAGGTGCGCGCTTATCAGGCCACCTGTCCGCATGCGGGCGCGCCGCTGGAGCAGGGGGCCATCTGCGGCGATAAGCTGGTCTGTCCCTGGCATAAGGCGGTGTTCGCGCTGGAAGATGGTCATATGTGCGAACCGCTGGCGCTGGCCGATCTCAAACAGTTTCCGCTGCGCGTCGAGAATGGCATTGTGCAGGTCAATCCTAAAGCGATGTCATCTGCGACGCCCATCGGCAGCGGCGGCGACGCGCCGGTTTATGCGGTGCTCGGCGGCGGCGCGGCGGGCAGCGCCGCCATCTGGACGCTGCGCCGGGAGGGCTTTAAGGGGAAGGTGGTGCTGGTCGAGCGCGAGCCGGAAGCGCCCTATGACCGCACGGCGCTGACGAAATTTGTCCCCTCCGGCAAGATGGATATCAAGGATGTGCCGCGCATTCTGAAAGAGGACATTTTGCAGCACGTCGAGCGTCGCCAGGGCGAAGTAACGCGTCTTGACACGCGCGAGCAGCGTATCCACTTCGCCGACGGCGACGCGCTGTTTTACGACAAGTTGCTGATCGCCTCAGGCGGCGCGCCGCAGCGTCCCGATTTAGCGGGCAGCGAGCTGGCAGGCGTTCACCTGCTGCGTTCGCTGGCGCAGGCGGATGCGCTGCTAAAGGAGGTCGACCAGAGCCAGCAGCTGGTGATTGTTGGTAACAGCTTTATCGGCATGGAGATGGCGTCGGCGCTGCGCAATCGCGACGTCGAGGTCACGGTGGTGGCGCGGCATCCGCTGCCTTTTGCGCGCCAGTTCGGCGAGCAGATTGGCCGCTATTTCCGCGATCTGCACGGCAGCAACGGCGTACATTTTGTTGATGGGGATCCGGCAGAGCTGGAGGGCGCGCAGCACGTTACCGCGCTGCGCCTGGAGGATGGCCGCCGTATCAAGGCGGACGTGGTGCTGCTGGCGACCGGTATTCAGCCCGCCACCGGGTTTATTCACGATCTGCCGCTGCGCGAGGATGGCAGCCTGCTCGCCGACAGCCAGCTGCGGGTCACGCAAAACGTCTGGGTGGCGGGAGATATTGCCAGCTATCTGACGCCGCAGGGGCCGCTGCGCGTCGAGCACTATCGCGTCGCCCATCAGCAGGGGCGTATCGCCGCCTTTAATATGCTGGACAAGCGCATGATGTATGACCGCGTGCCCTTTTTCTGGACCACGCACTTCGGCACGCGCTACGAGTATCTCGGTCATGCCGAAGAGTGGGACGAGTATCGCCTGATCGGCTCGCTGGAGGAGAAAAAGTTTATCGCGCTTTACGGCCAGCAGGGCAAGCTGGCGGCGGCGTTCTCCTGCGGCATGTATACGCTTACGGCGGCGCTGGTGCTGGAGATGCAGCAGCCGATGACCATGGAGCAGGCGCTGGCAGCGGTGACGAGCCGTCAGGAATAGCGCAAGCGGACGGGGCGGGCGCGCCGCCCCATGCGTTACTTTTTGCTCAGCGCTTCAGACTTCGCCATGCACTGCTGCATCGCCTCCATTACGGCGGCGCGGAAGCCTTTCTCTTCCAGCACTTTCACCGCTTCGATGGTGGTGCCGCCGGGCGAGCAGACCATATCTTTCAGTTCGGCAGGATGTTTGCCGGTTTCCAGCACCATCTGCGCCGAGCCTTTTACCGCCTGAGCGGCGAACTGATAGGCCTGGGCGCGCGGCATGCCGCCCAGCACCGCCGCATCCGCCATCGCCTCGATAAACATAAAGACATAGGCGGGCGCAGAGCCGCTTACGCTGACCACCGAATGGATGAGATATTCGTTGACCACCGCGGCTTTGCCGAAGCTTTCGAATATCGTGACCACTTCGTCGATTTCCGGCTGCTCGACCAGCACGTTTGGCGTTATCGAGGTCATCCCTTCATTGACCAGCGCCGGCGTATTGGGCATGACGCGCACAATTTTGCGGTCGTGGCCGAGCACGGTCGCCAGCGAGTCGAGCGTGACGCCCGCGGCAATAGAGACGACCAGCGCCTCTTTTTTCAGCTGGCTGGCCAGATCTTTCAGCACTTTCAGGATGACGTTGGGTTTGACCGCGCCGAACAGAATATCAACCTCGCGCGCCAGCGCCTCAGCGCTCTCAGCAGCCTGAATGTTGTATTCGCGCGCCAGCGCCTCGTTGGTCTCCGCTTTGCGGTCAAATACCCAGATGTTCGAGGGCGCGACCTGGCCGCTTTTCACCAGTCCGCCAATAATGGCTTTGGCCATATTGCCGCCGCCGATAAACCCAATCTTCTTCTCCAGCATCGCCGTATCCTTAAGAAAGTTCGAAAATCTTAACGCGTTAGCTTACTTCAGCCAGGATTAATAACAAGTCAGCAAGGAGAACACTGCATGGGCGACAATGAAAATCAAAGCCGGCACTACCCGGTTAAAGAGAATATGCCGTGGCAACGTATCGAGTGGCGTATTCAGCACGCGGGTTTTGCGCTGCTGCTGCTGATTGTCGTCGCTGGCGCGGCAGGGCTGTTTTCCAAAGGCTGGCTGAGCAACCAGCGCGTCGTCAGCGCCGATAAACGGCTGAGCGTCGCTTACGAACGCTTTGGACGGCGGGAAAGCAACATGGATATGACGCTGCATCTGGGGCAGCTGCGCGGCGGCGATTATCAGGTCAGGCTGCGCGGTCCGCAGCTCGACGATATCCAGCTGCAGACGCTTCAGCCGCAGCCGGACGACGCCTGGAGCACCGGCGATAGCCTGGTGCTCCGCTGGCATCGACGCGCCGATCAGCAGGAGGCCACTATCTGGATCGGCATCCAGGCGCAGGATTTCGGCCGTTATCACTTTACCGTCACGCTCGACGACGCCTCCAGCGTACGCTTTAGTCAGTTTATCTACCCCTAGGAGAGCCATATGGAAACGGTTTTGCGCGCAGCCAGCATGTATCTGTTGTTGATGGTGGTGTTTAAAATTGCTGGGCGGCGCACCCTGATGGAGATGACCTCTTTTGACCTGATTCTGCTGCTGATTATCAGCGAGGCGACCCAGCAGGCGCTGCTCGGCGATGACTTTTCCGTCACGGGCGCCGGGTTGACCATCGTCACGCTAATCGTGATAGATATTCTGTTCGGCATGATGAAAACGCGCTTTCCGCGCATGGAGCGGCTGATTGACGGCTCCTCGCTGATTCTGGTGGAAGAGGGCAAACTGCTGCGCCAGCGGGCGAAACGCGCCGGGGTAGACGAAGAGGATATTCTGCAGAGCGCGCGCAGCTCGCAGGGGCTAGAGCGGCTGGACCAAATAAAGTTTGCCATTCTGGAGAAGACCGGCAAGATCTCCATCATTCCCAAAGAGTAAGGAAAAAGTATGGTTATCTGGGTTGATGCCGACGCCTGCCCCAACGTCATTAAAGAGGTGCTCTACCGTGCGGCGGATCGCACCAAAACGCAGGTGACCTTCGTCGCCAACCAGTCGCTGCGCGTGCCGCCGTCGCCCTGGCTGAAAACGCTGCGCGTGCCGGCCGGATTCGACGTCGCGGATAATGAGATTGTGAAGCGCGTAGAACAGGGGGATCTGGTCATCACCGCCGATATTCCGCTGGCGGCAGAGGTGCTGGAGAAAGGGGGCGCGGCGCTTAACCCGCGCGGTGAGCGCTATTCACCCGCCACTATTCGCGAAAAGCTGACCATGCGCGACTTTATGGACACGATGCGCGCCAGCGGCGTGCAAACGGGCGGCCCCGCGGCGATGAGTCCGCGCGACCGCCAGCAGTTCGCTAACGCGCTCGACAGCTGGCTGACGCAGCGCCAGCGCTGAAATCAGACGAAGCTGTCGTCGTCGTCGTTAAAGCCGTCGAAGCTGTCGTTGCCGAGATCGTTGAAGTCATTGTTGTCGGCGTAGTTATTATCCCAGCCGTTGTTCTGGTCGAGGAAACCGCTGCCACCGCTGTTGAAGGTGTCGAGATTGTCATCGACCTGCGGCAGCGGCGCGTCGGGTTCGTTGATGATGTTGACGATCTCTTCCGGCTGCGAGTGGTGGAACATGCTGGTCAGCATATCCGCCATCACTACGCCGCCCGCGACGCCTACCGCAGTTTGCAGCGCGCCGCCGAGAAAGCCGGTGCCGCGCGCCGGTGCCGCTGGCGCGTTATTATACTGCGGCTGCTGCGGTGCGTTGTTCCACGCCTGCTGCTGGGGCTGCTGCTGCGCAGGCGCCTGCTGGCGCGAGCCGCCGCCGAACAGGCTCGACAGAAAACCGCCGCTGCTCTGCTGTTGGGGCTGCTGCTGCTGCTGAGCCACGCGATTCTCCAGCTCGGTAATGCGATCGTTAAGTTTCTTCATCGCGGCTTCCTGGATCAGGATCGCCTGCGCCATATAGTAAGGCGCGCCGGGCTGCTGCTGCAGATGCTCTTTAATCAGCTGTTCCGCCGCCGCGTCACGCGGTCCGGTCTGGCTCTCGGCCTGTTTCAGACGGCTGAACAGACCCTCAATCAGTTGGTGTTCCTGGCTATACATAATGGCTCTCCTGTTGCGACTGAATAAGTATATGGGGGCGGAGCGCAGCAAAGTAAAATCCAGCAGGTAAGCAAATGTTGCCGCCGCTTGATCTGGCGCGATCTGCACGAATTGCGCATGGTTAACCCACTAATAATTAATGAAACAGATGGGAAAATCGGAAAAGGATGCGCAATTCTTGCTTCGCGGGTGGAGGCGATAGCCGTTTCCAGTTATGATGCGTCGCATTAGCAAGCGATTTGCCGCGATATACGGCCTGTAACGGCGGAGGAACTGCCCGATGTCTCTACCTATTTATCTGATCGGCGCGCGCGGCTGCGGCAAAACTACCGTGGGCGAGGCGCTGTCGCGCGCGCTCGGCTACGCCTTTCGCGATACCGATCACCATCTGCAGCTCAGCACTCAGCGCAGCGTCGCGCAGATTGTGGCGGATGAGGGCTGGGAAGGCTTCCGCGCGCGGGAAACGGAGTCGCTGAAAGCGGTTACCGCGCCAGCTACGGTGATCGCTACCGGTGGCGGCATGGTGCTGGCGGAGCAGAATCGCCGCTTTATGCGTGAGCACGGGCGCGTAATCTGGCTCAGCGCGCCGTCGCATATTCTGGCACAGCGGCTGGAGAGCCAGCCGGAAGCGGCGCAGCGTCCTACGCTGACCGGCCGTCCCATCGCCGAAGAGATGGGCGATATCCTGCGCGAGCGCGCGCATCTCTATCGTGACGCCGCCCACCATGAAGTCAACGCCATGCAGCCGCCAGAGCGCGTGATCGAAGATATTCTCCAGTCGTTGTCGCTGGCGCGCGCCAGCTAGCTTCCCCACTTTTTCTTCAGATTCTTCCCGCTTTCCCGTCTGGGCTGCATAGCCTGGCTATACTGAGTATCAGACGGGAATTGTCTCGTCGTGTGGAATACGATTAGCCAGGAGGGATTGAATATGCCAACCAGACCGCCTTATCCACGCGAAGCTCGCGTTGTCGTCGTTGAGAAGGGACCGCAGGGCAGCACCGTCACATCATGGGAGCTACGCGCCGATCATCCATCGCCCAATACCTTAATTAGCGAACATACGTCGGAAGAGGAAGCGCAGGACGCCAAAGTTCGCTATGAAGATGTGGAAAAAGAGTAGGGCAATCTCTCTGGCAGGGACGCCAGCCTGAATACATTTATTCGTTCATTTCTATTTGCTGTTATTTGCTGTCTGCGCGCAGCAAAACTGTTATCCATTCTGCTATTTCTCGCAACGCCCTTATAAAATCATTTCTCTTTGCCGCCTGCCCGGTTATTTCACTGCGCACGTTCGCTTTTAACAAAAATTGACGCTTGACCCCTGTTCCTCTGCGTTTTAGTTTTAACCATCGATACAGGAACTCGGTTCCATATAGTGAAACTCACAATATGACCACACTCGAAAACGCCGCCGCGGTGCTTAAGCTGTTTCAGCAAAAAGGCGTGACGCAGGGAAACCCCGGGCTGACGTTTACCGATGTCGTCGAGGCGCTGCGCCTGCCGAAAAGCACCGTGTCGCGCCTGCTGGCCACCATGGAAAGCCAGGGCCTGCTGGAGCGCGATGCAGAGAGCCGCTGTTTTCATATTGGCCGCGTCCTGCTGTCGGTCGCCGGACACTATCTCTCTGCGCCGCTGGTAGACAGCGCCGCGCCGGCGATGGCGCGGCTGGCGGATAAAACCGGCAGCATCGGCTATATCTCGCGTCTCGACGGGCGCGATCTGGTGGTGATGCGGATGTTTCATGGACGCCACTTCACCCAGCTGGTGACGCCGCCGGGAAGCCGCATGATCGCCGCCGCCACCTCGACCGGCCGCGTGCTGCTGGCGCAGCTCAGCGAAGAAGAGGTGCGCGAGCGCTACCGCGACGCCTGGCAGCCGCTGCCGCCCAATTCGCCGCAAACGCTGGAGGCGCTCTGTACGCAGCTGGCGGCGATCCGCCGCCAGGGCTGGTCGCTGGCGCGCAACGAAACGCTGCCCGGCATCAGCTCGCTCTCCGTCGCGCTGCATAATAAATATCACGGCGATACGGTGGCGCTTTGCCTCTCTTTTTTGTCGCAGGCGAGTTCGCCCGGCTATCCACCTGCGCTGCTTGATGAATTACGCATAACGGCCAGCGACCTGGCTGAGAAATATGGCCCAACGGCACCCTGAATTTAATTTTATCGGCGCAATACTTTCGCCACACCGGGAAAACGTCAGGCCTTCGGGCCTGTTTATTCAACCTCACGGATGAAATAAAAAAACGGCGTAAGCGAGCCGGATAAAGGCTCGCGAAGCGTCATTATTTCCTTTTTACCGGCATTCCTGACGGGGACAATATGGAGAAGGTTAATCCAGTTAAACAGGCTGGCGTGGCGATAGTATTAATCGCCCTGTCGGTGGCGGGCGCCATTATCGGTGTGCAGCTTATTACCACTATCGGCGTGACGCCGAATACTTCTATTATCGGCGCGCTATTCGCCATGCTGCTGGCGCGCATTCCCTTACAGGCATTTCGCCGTTACCGTTCGATTGAAATCCAGAACCTCGCGCAAACCGCCATCTCCTCCGCCACCTTCGGCGCCGCCAACAGCTTGTTAATGCCGATCGCGGTGCCCTGGGCGCTGGGCGAGCCGCAGCTGGTGCTGCCGATGTTCTGCGGCGTCAGCGCGGCGATGCTGCTGGATGCTTATCTGCTCTACCGTCTGTTCGATACCCGCGTCTTTCCCGCCAGCAACGCCTGGCCGCCGGGCGTGGCCGCCGCAGAGGCGATCAAAGCGGGCGACAGGGGCGGACGACAGGCCTGGCTGCTGGCGGCAGGCATTGTCGGCGGCATCGTCGGCTCGATGCTGAAGATCCCGATGTCCGCTTTCGGCACCGCCTTTATCGGCAATATCTGGGCGCTGGGCATGCTCGGACTGGGCTTTCTGGTGCGCGCCTATGCGCAACCGGTTGCCGGCATCGACATTAACGCGCTCTATCTGCCGCACGGCGTCATGGTCGGCGCGGGGCTGGTGGCGCTGATTCAGGTCGTGATGGTGATCCGCAGCCGCCGCCATGAGGAGCAAAAAGTGAGCCGCGGCGGCAATGAGGTCAGGCGCGCGCTCGGTCTTGGCGGCGTGGGCTATCTGATAATTTCAGCGCTGCTGGCGCTGGCGGGGGGCCTGTGGAGCGAAATGAGCCTGCCGATGCTGCTGCTGTTTGTGATTTACGCCGCGTTCGCCGCCTTCGTGCATGAGCTGATCGTCGGCATCGCCGCGATGCACTCCGGCTGGTTCCCGGCCTTTGCGGTAGCGCTGATTACCCTGATCGTCGGCATCCTGCTCGGCTTTCCGCCGCTGGCGCTCTGCCTGCTGTGCGGCTTTACCGCAGCGACCGGGCCCGCCTTCGCCGACATGGGCTACGATCTTAAAGCGGGCTTTATCCTGCGCGGCCACGGCGCGGATCTGCAGCAGGAGCTGTGGGGCCGCCGCATTCAGCTGATCGCGGCGATGATCGCGTTTCTGGTCTCTATTCCCGTCGTCTGGTACGCGCATAACCTGTTCTTTGCGGAAAACCTGCTGCCGCCGGTGGCGCGCGTCTACGCCAAAACTATCCAGGCGGGTGCGGAGCCCGGCATCGCCGGTAGCCTGCTGATGTGGGCAATTCCCGGTGCCATTATTCAGCTGATCGGCGGGCCGAAACGCCAACTCGGCGTGCTGCTTGCCACCGGCCTGCTGATCAACAACGCGATGGCCGGCTGGGCGGTGGTGGTGGGCATTGCGCTGCGCATCGTTATTATTCGCGTATGGGGCGAACGCGGCCGCTCGCCGATGGAGGTGATGGCAGCGGGCTTTATCGCCGGCGACGCGCTCTATAGCTTCTTTCACTCGCTGTTTGCCAGCGGCAAAAAGTAATTAAGGGATGACATGAGTCTGCACCAGACGTTACAGGTATTTGAGTTATTCGACAGCGCGCTGATCGACGGTCAGCAGGTGGCCGATCTTTTTGCCGCTTTCCCCGGCGTCAGCGCCAGCGTTAAACGCGTCAGCGGGCCGAAAGGGCGCACCGATTTTGTTCGCATCACTATTCCGGGCGCGCAGGGCAAAGCTGGCGGCGGCAGCGCACCGACGCTAGGCATTATCGGCCGCCTGGGTGGCATCGGCGCGCGCCCGACGCGCATCGGCATGGTTTCCGACGCCGATGGCGCCGTCGCGGCGGTGAGCAGCGCGCTGAAGCTGGCCGTTATGCAGACCAAAGGCGACGTGCTGGCGGGCGACGTCATCGTCACCACCCATATCTGTCCCGACGCGCCGACGCGTCCGCACGAGCCGGTCGATTTTATGGATTCACCTGTCGACGACGTCACCATGAACGACAATGAGGTGGTGCAGGAGGTCGACGCTATCCTGTCGATTGATACCACCAAGGGCAACCGCATTATCAACCACAAAGGATTCGCGCTGTCGCCTACGGTAAAGGAGGGCTATATCCTGCGCGTATCGGACGATCTGCTGCGCATTATGGAGATGACCACCGGCCGCCCGGCGGTCACCTTTCCCATTACGACACAGGACATTACCCCTTACGGTAACGGCATCTATCACCTCAACAGCATTTTGCAGCCCTCTACCGCCACCGATGTGCCGGTGGTCGGTGTAGCGATCACCGCCGAGTCGGTGGTGCCGGGCTGCGGCACCGGCGCCAGCCACGAAGTGGATATTGCGGCGGCGGCGAAGTTTGCGGTGGAGGTGGCGAAAGAGTTCGGCCGTGAGACCTGCCATTTCTACGATGCGGACGAATATGCCCGTCTGCTGGCGCTTTATGGCAGCCTGAGCCATCTACGTAAACGAGACTAATATGACGAAATCCCTGGTTACCCTGACCATCGGTCAGTCGCCGCGCAGCGATATCATGCCGCTGCTGACGGCGTTTTTACCCAGTGAGCAGACCGATCATGTCGGCCTGCTGGACGGGCTGAGCGAAGCGGAGATCGCCGCGCGCTTCGCCCCTGACGCCCAGGATGGCGTACTGGTGTCGCGCCTGCAGAACGGCGCGCAGGTGCGGCTGGCGACGGCAAAGGTAGAACAGGGATTGCAGGCGAAAATCACCGCGCTGGAAGCGGAAGGCTACGACACGATTCTGCTGCTCTGCACCGGCGAGTTCGGTGCGCTGACCGCGAAAAGCGCGCTGCTGCTGGAGCCGGACCGCATTATTCCGCCGCTGGTTGCCGCCATCGTGCAGGATCATCAGGTCGGCATCGTGGTGCCGGTCGAGGAGCAGATCCAGCAGCAGGCAAATAAGTGGCGCAACCTGAAGCGTCGCCCCTGTTTCGCCGTCGCCAGCCCCTATATTCCCGGTAATGAGAAGCTTACCGACGCGGCGCTCTCCCTTCAGGAGCAGGGCGCGGACGTGGTGGTGCTGGACTGCGTCGGCTATAACCAGACGCATCGCGACTTTTTGCAGAAGCTGCTTGGCATTCCGGTGCTGCTCTCCAACGTGCTGGTCGCCAAACTGGCTGCTGAACTTATCGTCTGATAACCGGCGCGATCACAAAGCGGGAGGCGGCGCTGCAATTCGCGTGACAGATCAGCGAGTTCCGCTCTACACTGCCAGACACCCTAATGTGCTGTGAGGAAGTAATATGCTCAACGTAAGCGAGTATTTTGACGGAAAAGTGAAATCGATCGGTTTCGACAGTGCCAGCACCGGTCGCGCCAGCGTAGGCGTAATGGCGGAAGGCGAATACACCTTCGGCACGGCGCAGCCGGAAGAGATGACGGTGGTGAGCGGATCGCTGAAGGTGCTGCTGCCGGGCGAAACCGAGTGGCAATGGTTTGAAGCGGGTTCGGTGTTTAACGTGCCGGGCCACAGCGAGTTTCATCTGCAGGTGGGCGAGCCGAGTTCCTATCTCTGCCGCTACCTGAAAGAGTAACCCTCACCGCAAAGCGGCCCGCGACACTTTTTTTCGCGGGCCGCTTTGCTGCCCGGGATTGGTTACCGCGGCTTTAGGTTTGTCAGCCGTCTGTAGGTCAGTTTTTAGCGGGTGATGGCAACCTGCTCCAGTCGCGTATCCTGCCACGGCGCACTGCCCAGCTTCGACGCCAGCGGCGCCAGCACGCGCAGATCCTCCAGCCACGCGTCGCGCGTTTCGACCGTCTTCTGTCCGTCACCCTCACTACGACACGCCACTTGCAGATAGCGGCCGCTGAAAGCGGGGTTGATGCTCTGCGCCTCGCCCCCTGCCAGCACGCTGCACTGCTGTCGCGTGCGGCGCACGTCCGATGTCGACCCGCGCTCCACTAAATCCGTGTCGACGGTGAACGTCTGCCCGGCCACCAGCGGGAAACGCAGGGTGGTTTTTAGCGCTTCCAGTCGACTGGGCTGCGAGGCGATCGACATCGCAAACTTCAGCTGGATCATATTGCCCAGCGTCAGGCGCTGCACCTTCCAGATACCGTAATTTTCCAGCTTGCGCAGGTAGCCCTGCTCGTCAACGTCGATACGCACCGCGACCTTGCCTGAGGGGCTGTTTTCTACCCAGTTCAGCTGGCGAAAACGCGGCAGTGCCCAGGGCGCAATCAGCTGATGAAGCTGCTGGTCCAGCGCCTTGTCCAGCGGCAGCGCCGCCATAACCGAGGCTGGATTATCGCTGAGCGCGGGCAAAATCGTACGCGCGTCGCGGCTGACCGCCTTATGTGTTGCAGAGACAAAGCGACCCAGCGCGCGGAAGCGTTGCAGATCGGCGGTGGCGCAAAGGCGGGTAAAGGTCTGTTTCATGAGCGGCGTCAGCGGGAAAGAGGCTTTACGATCTGCGATATCGCCGCTGTCCAGCGAGTCGGTCACATAGCCTTTATCATCCACATCCATCATCGACACGGGTGCAAACGCCTGTGTCTGACAGTTGAAGCGATAGTTTTCTACCTTGAACGCGTAAGGGGCGTCATAGGGCGGATCGAAATCTCTGGTCGCATAGTCATAGCCAAAACGCACCTGCAATTCGTCGCCGCTGCGCTTCAGGCTGGCGACGTCAACGAGAGCGGTAGACCCAAAGCGGTTGGTCGGCGCGATCTTTTCCCAGACTACCGCTTTCTCCGGCAGGCTACAGATGCGCTTCAGCGTTTCAGGATCCTGATTGGGACCAGGCTGCGGCGGTGTGTAACGGCCAAATTCGCTGCCGTAGAAGCGCGTAGTGGTCATGCCTCTGGCGTCGAGCAGATTGCGATAGAGCGCCTCGGCAGAGAGCGTTTTACAGTCGTAAGCCTGCCAGACCTGCATCGCGCCGCCCGATTTACCAGCCAGCGCCACCATCACATTCAGGCGGTCGTTGATGCGCAACGCATTCAGGCGAGTAAAAGCGGCGTCGCCAAAGCTGGCGGAGGAGAAGAGCATACACCCGACGAGCAGCGCTGCGCGGATAGAGAAACGAGACATAGCGGAAATCCTTTGCCGAAAGAAGTGATTATCGGCAAAGGCGCGTCACTCTTGAACCCTCAGCGTTTTGCTTCGCCGCCCAGCGCTTCCACCAGATTGCTGGTGAGCGCGGCGAGTTCGCTGGTCATCAGAATAAAGTCGGCGTCGAAACGCTGAGCGAAATCTTCACGGTCGATATCGTCGTTCTGCTCGCGCAGCGTGTCGCTGAACTTCAGGCGCTTCACCGAGCCGTCGTCCGCCAGCACGAACTGAATGCGCTCCTGCCAGTCGAGCGCCAGCTTAGTCACCAGCTTGCCCGCTTCGATATGGTTGGCGATCTCGTCGCACACCAGATCCTGTTTTTTACAGCGGATCACGCCGCCATCTTCGAGGATCGCCTTCAGCTCCGCTTCATCCATCAGGGCGAAACCGGCGGGCAGATCGCCGGAGCGCACCCATTCGGTCAGCGTCAGCTCGATCGGGCTTTCCAGCGTCAGCGGCACGACCGGCAGCGAGCCGAGGCTCTTACGCAGCAGCGCCAGCGTATCTTCCGCCTTTTTCGCGCTGGCGCAGTCGACCATGATCAGGTTGTTGACGGTGTCGATCCAGATAAAGGTCTGGCTGAGGCGGCTGAAGGCGCGCGGCAGCAGGCTGTGCAGCACTTCATCTTTCAGCGAATCTTTTTCGGTCTTTTTCAGCTTGCGGCTCTGTTCCGCTTCCAGCTTGCTGATCTTCGCTTCCAGCGCCTGCTTCACCACCGGCGACGGCAGGATCTTCTCCTCTTTACGGGCGCAAATCACGATCTGGCCGTTGTTCACGTGGGTCAGCGCGTCGCTGCGGTTGCCCATGGGTGATACCCAGCCGGTTTTGCTCATATCCTGGCTGCCGCAGGGAGAGAAGGTGTAAGCCTCAAGCTGTTTTTCCATGTCGTCTGCAGAGAGCGGAATGTCCCGATTCAGACGATAAACCATCATATTTTTAAACCACAACATCATAATTCCTTACCGGGTCGCGCGATCTGGCGCACAAGTCGAGAGGTCAGCGCGCATGATAGCGAAACATCGAAACGGTTTCATTGCCTTTCCCCGACGCCGCTCCTAATGTATCTGCTACCCTGACGAATAATGAGGAATAATGCGTGCGTATAGGTATCGATTTGGGCGGCACCAAGGTTGAAGTGATCGCCCTGTCTGACGAGGGAAATGAGCTGTTTCGCCACCGCGTGGATACGCCGCGCGACGACTACGGTGCCACGGTGCAGACGATCGCGCATCTGGTGCGCCTTGCTGAAGCAGAAACCGGGCAGACCGGCAGCGTCGGCGTCGGCATTCCCGGCACGATTTCGCCTTACGCGCACCGCGTGAAAAACGCTAACTCTACCTGGCTTAACGGCCAGCCGCTGGATCGCGATCTGGCGCTGGCGCTGCAGCGCGAGGTGCGCATCGCCAACGACGCCAACTGCCTGGCCGTCTCGGAAGCGGTTGACGGCGCGGGCGCGGGGCAGCCGCTGGTGTTCGCGGTGATCATCGGCACCGGATCGGGGGCGGGCGTGGCAATCAACGGCGAAGCGCGCATCGGCGGCAACGGCAACGCGGGCGAGTGGGGGCACAATCCGCTGCCGTGGATGGATGAAGAGGAGCTGCGCTACCGTGAGGAGGTGCCGTGCTACTGCGGCCAGAAAGGCTGCATCGAGACCTTTGTCTCCGGCACCGGCTTTGCCATCGACTACCGGCGGCTGAGCGGCCAGGCGCTAAAGGGCGCGGAGATCGTCAGGCTGATCGCGCAGCAGGATCCCGTCGCCGAGCAGGCGATGCGGCGCTACGAAACCCGGCTGGCGAAGTCGCTGGCGCAGGTGGTGAACCTGCTCGATCCCGATGCGATCGTGCTCGGTGGCGGCATGAGCAATAACGATCGCCTCTACCAGACGGTGCCAGCGCTGATGAAGCAGTGGGTTTTCGGCGGAGAGTGCGAAACGCCGGTGCTAAAAGCAAAACACGGCGATTCGAGCGGAGTGCGCGGCGCGGCCTGGCTCTGGCCGCTGGAAAAGTAGGGGTTACTGCGGCGCGCCGAAGGGGAATTGCCAGCTCTCCGGCACGCCGACCGGCGGCAGCGGCAGGTTGCGCGCGCTGCTGACCTGTTGCCAGGCGCGCAGGCAGAGCGCCTCGTCCCCTTCGGTGCGCAGCACGCTGTAGCCGCCGTCGGCGCGGCGGTGCGCCGACACCAGACAGTGCTGGCCGGGATAGCGCGGCGCGACGCTGCTGTTGAAGCTGTCGATCAGCTGATGCTGAACGTCGCGCAGATAGCTGCACTGCGCCGCCGAGTAAGCGCGGTCGCAGCTGAGATTGCTTTGCGGTTTGCTGCTGCATCCCGCCAGCAGCGCGCTGGCGAGCAGCAGCGCCATGCCTGTTTTCATTACGCCTCCTGAGGGCGGGGCAGCTCCAGTTTGCTGTAGCCCAGCCCGTTAATCTTGCGCACCCGAATCTGTACCGGAATGCGCTCTTTCATCGCCTCGACGTGGCTGATGACGCCGATGGTTTTGCCGCTGGCGTTGAGCGCGTCCAGCGCGTCCAGCGCGGTGTCGAGCGTTTCGGCGTCCAGCGTACCGAAGCCCTCGTCGAGAAACAAAGACTCTATGCGCGTTTTCACGCTGACTAAATCTGAAAGTGCCAGCGCCAGCGCGAGGCTGACCAGAAAACTTTCGCCGCCCGAAAGGGTGCGGGTGTCGCGCGCGGCGTCCGCCTGCCAGGTATCGATCACGTCCAGCTCAAGCGCGTCGCTGGCGCGGCGCTGCAGCAGATAGCGGCCGTGCAGCCGATCGAGCTGGCGGTTGGCGAGCGCCACCAGGTGATCCAGCGTCAGCCCCTGCGCGAAGCGGCGGAATTTGTCGCCGCTGGCGGAGCCGATAAGATCGTTTAGCTGACTCCAGTGCGCCAGCGCCGCCTCCTCCTCTTCGATCTGCGTCATCAGGCTCTGCTGCTGTTCGCGCAGGCGTGCGTCGCTCTGAAGCTGCTGCTGCGCCTCGCCCTGCTGGCGCGCATTGTCGCGCAGCGCCAGACGCAGATCTTCAAGCTGCGCCTCCAGCGCGGCGGCGTTTTCCGCCGCGCCCTCGGGACGGCTTTGCTGATGCGCCGCCCGACGCTCGGTCAGCTGCTGCCGCTGCGCCTGCAGCGCCTGGCGCTGCTGCTCAAGCTGCTGTAACCGGCCGCGCAGCGCGCGCGCCTCCTCTTCCTCCAGCAGCGCCGCGCGCAGGCTGGCTTCATCGTCAAAGCCGGCGGCGGCCAGCGCGGCGCTGAGCAACGGCTGCGCCTCGCGCAGCCCCTGGCTCACCTTTTCCTGCTGCGTTTCCAGCTCGGCGGCGCGCCCGGCCAGCTGGCTGAGGTGGCTCTGGCTTTTCTGCAGCGCCTCCAGCGCGGCGGCGAGGGCGGCTTCCTGCTGCTGGATCTGCGCCTGCATCTGCCGCCGCGCCGCGGCGACGTCGTTATCAGCGAACAGCGCCTGCCGCGTCGCGCGCTGCTGCGCCAGCGTCGCGTCGCTTTGCGCACGCTGCTGTAGCAGGGCGTCAAGCTGCTGCCGTTCACGCTCAACGCGCTGCTGCAGGCTGCTGCACTGCGCTTCGGCGCGTGCCAGCTGCGGCTGAAGTTGAGCCAGCTGCTGCTCGCTCTCATTCCACTGCTGCCAGCGCAGCAGCTGCTGTTGCAGCCAGCCGTCACGCGACGCCGCGTCGGGCAGGGCGAGGCCAGCGTCCGCCAGCGCCTGATGCAGCGCCTCGCGGCGCTGCCGCCAGTCGCGCTCTTCCTGTTCCAGGCGCTGCGCCAGCGTTGTCGCGCCCTCTTGCAGGTTAGTGAGCGTTTGCTGGGCCAGCTGAAGCTGCTGCTGATGCTGCTGCAGCGCCTGCTGGTGCCGCAGGTGCTCATCTTTCGCCTGCTGGCGCTGGCGCGCGGCGCTCTCCTGCTGACGTATCAGCTGCTGCAGCGCCTGCTCCTCGCTGTTTTGCTGCTGCTGCCAGGCGGCCAGCGCCGCGCTGTCGTCCGCATCAAATGTGAGCACCAGCTTACGCTGTAGATCTCGCCACTGCTGGGTTAGCTCATCCAGCCGTTGGGTATCTGCCGCCAGTTCCTCCCGGAGCCTCTGCTGTTCACTCTTCGCCTGCTTAACCGCCTCGCCTTTTTGGATGCCCTGTTCGCGCAGCGCCTCGACCTGCCTCTCCTGTTCGGCCAGCCGTCGCTGATTCTCGCTCAGTTCCAGCGCGGCGTAGCGCTCGACCGCCGGATGCTGGCACGATCCGCACAGCGGGCAGGGCTGCTCAGGTTCCAGGCGCGCGCGCCAGGCCGCCAGATCGGCGATGTGCTGCTCCAGCTCGCAAATCTTTTTGATATCGGCCAGCGACGCCTTTTCGCGCGCGAAGGCGGCGCGCAGCGTCTGCAGCGTGTCGTCATCCTGCTGTAGCCTCTTTTCCAGCGCGGCAAGGCGCTGCTGACGCGCGGCGAGATGCTGCTGCAGCGGCGTCCACTGCGAGGCGAGCACCACCAGCTGCTGGCGCAGCGGACGGCGGCTCTCGAACTGCGCCAGGCTGGCCTGCAGCGCCTGCGGCGGATGGCGCTGCTCCAGATCGGCCAGCGCCTGTTGCGCGCTTTCCAGGGCGCTCGCCGCCTGCTGTTCGGCCTGGCTCAGCGGCGTTGCCTGCTGCGCCAGACGGGCGAGCGCCGCCTGCTGCTGCGTCAACTTTTGCTGCTGGAGACGCTGCTGCTCGCGCAGCGCCTCCAGCGCAGTTTCCTGCTGCGTCAGCTGGGCGAAGCGCTCCTGCCACAGCGCCAGCGAAGGACCCCACTGCGGCAGCGTGCCCTGATCCGCGCGCCACTGCTGCTGTTTCGCCAGCGCGGCCTGCAGGCTGTCGCGCTCTGCCGTTTCCTGCTGCAGCGCGCGCGCGCTTTGCGTCAGCGCCTGCTGCTGCTGGTCGCTTTCCTGCCGCTGCTGCTGCGCCTGCGTCACCAGGGCGGCGATCTGCTGGTCGAGCGGAATGACCTGCTCCGTCAGCAGCGTCTCCTGCGCCTGCTGCTCGCGTAGCGCGGCGTCGCGCGCCGCCTGCGCCGCCTCGCGGCGCTGCCGGTCGCTCTGCATTTGCTGCTCGGCGGCCTGGCGCTGCTGTGTAAGCTGCTGCTGCGTCTGCTGCAGACGCTGCTGCTCATGCAGCAGGCTATCGCGCTGCGCTAATTTATCGCGCATCTTCTCCGCCGGCTCGCTGCGCGCCAGCCGCTGGCGATCCGCCTCCGCATCGCGCCACGCCTGTTCCGCCGCCTCCAGCGCGGCCTGTGCGGCCTGAATATCGCTGTCGAGCTGCTGCGCCTGGGTCAGCCACTGATGCTGCCTGCGCAGGCTGTCGTTTTGCTGAGTAAGCGCCTGCTCCGCTTCCGTTAGCGCAGCCAGCTGCTGCTGCAGCGCAGCGCGCGCGTCGGCGTCGAGCAGGGTCAGGGTGCCGGCGCGGCTGCGCAGGTTGTCCAGCGCCAGGCGCGCCGCCTTGTGGCGTTCGTAGATGGCGACGGAGATCTGGCCGTAAATCTCGGTGCCGGTCAGCTCCTCCAGCAGTTCGGCGCGCTCGCCGGGCTTCGCGTTAAGAAAGGCGGCGAACTGACCCTGCGACAGCATCATCGAGCGGGTAAAGCGATCGAAGTCGAGGCCCGACAGCGACTCGATCAGTTTTAATTTGTCGTTGACCTTGTCCGCGAAGATTTTGTCATCGATACAGCGCGCCAGCTCGACGCGCGGCGCCTGCAGCTTGCCGTCGGCCGCGCCGCGCGCGCGGTTCTGGCTCCAGAAGGCGCGCCAGGCTTCGCCTTTGATCTCAAACTCCACTTCAGCAAGGCATTCGGCGGTGTCGCGCGTCATCAGACCGTTTTGCGTCTGCGACAGCACGCCGAGGCGCGGCGTCTGGTGATAGAGCGCCAGACAGATGGCGTCGAGCAGGGTGGTTTTGCCTGCCCCGGTCGCGCCGGTAATGGCGAACAGACCGTTGCTGGCAAAGGGCTCGGCGCGAAAGTCGATAAACCATTCGCCTTTCAGCGCGTTCAGGTTTTTAAAGCGCAGCGTGAGGATTTTCATTCGCTCTCCTCCAGCGAGGCGAGGGTGGAGCGGAACAGGGCGCTGAGGTGCGCATGCCCCGATTCGTCGATATCCTCCGCCAGCGCCATGCGGCGGGCGAAGACCTCCTCCACTTTTAGCTCGCTCAGGGTTTCGTTTTTCAGCTGCGCCAGGCTCTGCTGGCGCTGTTCGCGGCTGCGGCGCAGCAGCAGGACTTCGACCGGCAGATCGGCGGTCAGCGCCTCGACGCGGCGCTGCAGGTCGCTGAGGAATTCCTGGGTCGTCACCTCGATATCGAGCCATACCGGCTTGTTGCCCTGATGGTCGGCAAAGGGCGCCAGCTGCGCCTCGATCTCTGTCAGCGAGCCTTTCAGCATTTTCATCGGCTGGAAAGAGGGGACAGGCAGCGGCGTCACGCGCTGCAAACCGGCGCTATTCACCTCGAGCAGAAAGACGCTTTTCTCGCTGCCGAGCTCGTCGAAGCTGAGCGGGATCGGCGAGCCGCTGTAGCGAATATGATCGCTGTTGGCGACGCGCTGGGCGCGATGGATATGGCCGAGCGCCACGTAGTCGACGTCGGGAAAAGCCGACGCGGGAAAGGCGTCGAGCGTGCCGATATAGATATCGCGCACCGAATCGCTTTTGCTGACGCCGACGGTGGTGAGATGGCCAGTGGCGATGACCGGCAGCGCCAGCGGATGCGCGCGCGCCGCGTCGACGCTGCGCTGGTAGTGCGCGGCGATCGCCTCCAGCAGGCTGAGCTGCTTTTCGCGCCCCGACTGGCCCGCGCGGCTGCGCATAATATCGCGCGGTCGCAGATAGGGAATGGCGCAGAGCAGCGCGCCTGGTTCGCCGGCGCGGTCGCGCAGCAGCAGCAGATTGTGATCCGCCTGCGGCGTGGTGATCACCTGGGTATTCAGGCAGGCGAGCAGGGCGCGCGATTCGTTGAGGGTGGCGACCGAATCGTGATTGCCCGCCAGCACCACCAGCTGGCAGCCGGTTGGCTGCAGCGCCACCACGAAACGGTTAAAGAGTTCGCGCGCGTAGCTTGGCGGCGTGCCGCTGTCGAAAAGGTCGCCCGCGACGATCAGCGCATCGACCTGATGCTCCTCAATGCGCGCCAGCAGCCAGTCGAGAAAGGCCTGGTGCTCGGCCGCCCGGCTCTTGTTATAGAAAAACTGACCGAGGTGCCAGTCCGCGGTATGAATGATGCGCATAAAACTCCCTGCGGTAACGGTTTGCCGGAGGATTATACCGGCTATGGCGCAAAAGCAAAAAAAGCGGCGCCAGCGGTTATAAAGCAGTGTTAACGCGCTGATTAAGCGGCTATGTTTTTCATAAAAGTGTCATAAATCTGACGCATAATGGCGCCGCATATAACGGTGACAGCAGTCACATCAGCAGGAGTTGCAATGGCTAAGCGCATTTTGGTTGTGGAAGATGAAGCCCCTATCCGTGAAATGTTGTGCTTTGTTCTGGAACAGAACGACTACCAGCCCATTGAGGCCGAGGATTATGACAGCGCGGTAGGGAAACTGATTGAGCCCTGGCCAGATTTAATTCTGCTGGACTGGATGTTGCCGGGCGGCAGCGGCATTCAGTTTATCAAGCACCTCAAGCGCGAGGCCCTGACGCGCGATATTCCGGTAATGATGCTGACGGCGCGCGGCGAAGAGGAAGATCGGGTGCGCGGTCTGGAAGTGGGCGCGGATGATTACATCACCAAGCCTTTTTCGCCGAAAGAGCTGATGGCGCGCATCAAGGCGGTGATGCGCCGCATTTCGCCGATGGCGGTGGAAGAGGTGATTGAGATGCAGGGTTTGAGCCTGGATCCCTCCTCGCACCGCGTGATGTCGGAATCGACGCCGCTTGAGATGGGCCCGACCGAATATAAGCTGCTGCACTTCTTTATGACGCATCCCGAGCGCGTTTACAGCCGCGAGCAGCTGCTGAACCACGTCTGGGGCACCAATGTTTATGTGGAAGATCGCACCGTTGACGTGCATATCCGCCGCTTACGTAAGGCGCTGGAAGTTTCCGGCCACGATCGCATGGTTCAAACCGTTCGCGGAACGGGGTATCGTTTCTCCGCCCGCTACTAAACGGAGTCTTTACCGTGCTGGAACGACTCTCCTGGAAGAGACTGCTCTCTGAGCTGGCGCTGGCCTGTCTGCCTGCGCTGATTGTCGGATTGATTTTTGGTTATCTCCCCTGGCTGCTGCTGATTAGCGTGCTGGGGATGCTGCTGTGGCACTTCTCTAATCTGATGCGGCTGTCGCACTGGCTGTGGGTCGATCGCACCATGACGCCGCCCACCGGAAAGGCGAGCTGGGAACCGCTGTTTTACGGTCTCTATCAGATGCAGCTGCGCAACCGGCGGCGGCGGCGCGAGCTGGGCAATCTGATCAAGCGCTTTCGCAGCGGCGCCGAGACGCTGCCCGACGCGGTGGTGCTGACCACGGAAGAGGGCGCTATTTTCTGGTGCAACGGCCTGGCGCAGCAGCACCTCGGCCTGCGCTGGCCGGAAGATAACGGCCAGAACATCCTTAACCTGCTGCGCTATCCGGAGTTCTCCCGCTATATTCGCCAGCGCGATTTCAACAAGCCGCTCACCCTCATTTTCAATAACCAGCGCCACATGGAGTTTCGCATCATGCCCTATAGCGAGGGGCAGTGGCTGATGGTGGCGCGCGACGTGACGCAGATGCACCAGCTGGAAGGGGCGCGGCGCAACTTCTTCGCCAACGTCAGCCATGAACTGCGCACGCCGCTGACGGTGCTGCAGGGCTATCTGGAGATGATGAACGACTCGGTGATGAACGAGCGCTCGCGCGGCAAAGCGCTGCAGACCATGCAGGAGCAAACGCGCCGCATGGACAGCCTGGTGCGCCAGCTGCTGACGCTGTCGCGCATTGAGGCGGCGCCAGCCATCGACATGAAAGAGACGGTGGACGTGCCGATGATGCTGCATCTGCTGCAGCGCGAAGCGGAGACGCTGAGCGGCGGCCGTCACCAGATCCACTTCCATACCGATCCGCATCTCAAGGTGCTCGGCGACGACGATCAGCTGCGCAGCGCCCTCTCTAACCTGGTGTACAACGCGGTCAATCATACGCCAGAAGGCACGCGCATCGACATCAGCTGGCTGCGCAGCCGCCAGGGCGCACAGTTCAAGGTCTGCGACAACGGGCCGGGGATTTCAGCTGAGCACCTGCCGCGCCTGACCGAGCGCTTCTACCGCGTGGATAAGGCGCGCTCGCGCGCCACCGGCGGCAGCGGTCTGGGGCTGGCGATCGTCAAGCACGCCCTGAGCCACCATAATGCGCGGCTGGAGATCACCAGCATTCCCGATAAAGAGACCTGTTTTACCTTTACGCTGCCGTCAAGGTTGATCGTCAGCGCAGGATTGCAGGAGAATGCCGTCCATTAACCGTTAATGGAACCTCTTATGCGCGTCTGGCTGCTGTTGCTTTCTCTCTTTTCGCCCGCGCTGACGCTGGCGGCGCCTCAGCCTGAAATGCTCACCGGCAACCTCAGCAGCGTCGGCTCAGACACGCTGGGAACGCTGATGATGCTGTGGAGCGAAGATTTCAGCGCGCGGGCGCCGGGCGTCAATCTACAGGTGCAGGCCTCCGGCTCTTCCACCGCGCCGACGGCGCTGGCGGCGGGTGCCGCGCAGCTCGGCCCGATGAGCCGCCCCATGCAGGCGGAAGAGCGGCAAACCTTTCAGGCGCGCTATGGCTACCCTCCGCTCGCCGTGCCGGTGGCGCTCGACGCGCTGGTGGTGGTGGTTAATCAGCGCAATCCGCTCACGCAGATCGCTATGCGCCAGCTCGACGCCATCTTTTCCGTGACGCGCCTGTGCGGCGCGCCGCAGGTGCCAGCGCGCTGGGGCGATATGGGCGTGCGACAGCCCGACTGGGCGCGGCGACCGATTCAGCGCTACGGACGCAACTCCGCCTCGGGCACCTGGGGCTTCTTTAAGCAGCAGGCGCTGTGCAACGGCGATTTTCGCGCCGACGTGGCGGAGTTTCCCGGCTCGGCCGCCGTGGTGCAGGCGGTCGCCGCCAATCCGCGCAGCATTGGCTACGCCAGCTTCGGTTTTCATCTCAGCGGCGTGAAGATGCTTGCCGTCGCTGACGCGCAGGGCGCGGCGGTAGCGCCGGACGCCGACTCTATCCGCAGCGGCCGCTACCCCTGGGCGCGCCCGCTCTATATCTATGTCAACAAGCCGCCGGGCAAGCCGCTGCCGCCGCTGGTAAACGCCTTTCTTCATCAGGTGCTTTCGCCGCAGGGCCAGCGCCGCGTCAGCGAAGCGGGCTATCTTCCGCTGTCAGCGGCGCAGCGCGAGCAGGCACTGGCAGCGCTAGAGGCGAAGTAAGCGCTAACGTGAATTTTTTTCAACTCCGCTGAAATTTCTTCTGTTGCAGATAAGGCGCGCGCGTGCCACTCTGTCCACAGACGTTTAGCCATCCAGATGGCTATATATAACTTAGCGAAATTATTCCCTGACGTGATTAACGCTCAGGGTGCCAGGAGTGAAGATGACCGCACAGACCGCCCCGTTCCGCGCCGATACCGTCGGCAGCTTCCTGCGTCCCGCCGCCATTAAAAACGCGCGCGAACAGTATGCCGCTGGCCAGATCGACAAAGCCGCGCTGACCCGCATCGAAGACGACGCAATCCGCGATGTCGTCAGCAAGCAGATTGCCAATGGTCTACAGGTGGTGACCGACGGCGAGTTCCGCCGCGCCTGGTGGCACTTCGACTTTTTCGGTGGCCTGGAGGGCGTCGAGCTGTTTGAAGCGGAGCAGGGCATTCAGTTCAACGGCGTCCAGACCAAAGCGCACGGCGTGCGCGTGGTGGGCAAGCTGGGCTTCCGCGATCACCCGATGCTGGAGCATTTTCGCTTCCTGCAGAGCGTCGCGGGCGACGCGGTGCCGAAGATGACCATTCCCAGCCCGAGCGTGCTGCACTTCCGCGGTGGCCGCAAAGTG
Organism: Pantoea phyllosphaerae; assembly: GCF_051025595.1. Classification (NCBI taxonomy): domain Bacteria; kingdom Pseudomonadati; phylum Pseudomonadota; class Gammaproteobacteria; order Enterobacterales; family Erwiniaceae; genus Pantoea; species Pantoea phyllosphaerae. The sequence continues at coordinate 243,692 of NZ_JBPFDE010000003.1, read as the reverse complement.
ATCGACGAAACCGTCTATCCCGATCTGGCGGACTACTTCGACGACCTGGCCGAAACCTATAAAACGGCGATCAAAGCCTTTTACGATGCGGGCTGCCGCTATCTGCAGCTGGACGACACCGTCTGGGCCTATCTCTGCTCGGAAGATCAGAAGCGTCAAATCCGCGAGCGCGGCGACGATCCCGAGCAGCTGGCGCAGACCTACGCCCGCGTGCTCAACAAGGCGCTGGAGGGCAAGCCCGCCGATCTTACCGTCGGCCTGCACGTCTGCCGCGGCAACTTCCGCTCGACCTGGATCTCTGAAGGCGGCTACGAGCCGGTGGCGGAGATTCTGTTTGGCGGCGTGAACATCGACGCTTTCTTCCTGGAGTATGACAACGAGCGCTCCGGCGGCTTCGAGCCTCTGCGCTTTATCAGGCCAGGCCACCAGAAAGTGGTGCTGGGCCTGGTGACCACCAAAAACGGCGAGCTGGAAGATCCGGCGCAGGTGAAGGCGCGTCTGCAGGAGGCGGCGAAATTCGTCAGCCTGGACCAGATTTGCCTCAGCCCGCAGTGCGGCTTCGCCTCGACAGAAGAGGGCAACAGCCTGAGCGAAGAGCAGCAGTGGGCGAAGATTCGCCTGGTGGTCGATATCGCCGGACAGGTGTGGTAAGGCTGTAAACTTGTGCAAACAGGCGCGTAAAACGCGCCTTTTGTGCATCATGCCGCACACTTACGCTGAAATTTCTTACGCGATGCAGAAAAAATAAGCACATCATCTGATGCCCTGCGGAGATATATCCGAGATATTCACTGCTTTTTGGCTGTTTTCCGTCATAACCTTCTGGTTTTCCGATCCCGTATTGCCTTTCTCCGCTATAAACGTTCTACTTACGGCCGTTGTCGTAGTATCCCACTTGTGAACAGAACAAAAGCAGCTTAATTCACCTGCGCGACACGATTAAGGCAAGCACAATGCGCTGGCATCGTGCGCTACGTCGTTGTCAACGCGCGGTCTGGGGACAACATAAACCCAACTTCCACCGCAACACTCGTAACAGGCAATACAGTTGTATGACACATCGTTTAACCTCGAAGGATATCCTCGCGCTGGGCTTTATGACGTTTGCCCTGTTTGTCGGCGCGGGTAACATTATTTTCCCGCCGATGGTCGGTATTCAGTCTGGTGAACATGTCTGGACCGCCGCCGTTGGCTTCTTGATCACCGCCGTCGGCCTGCCGGTAATGACCGTAATCGCGCTGGCACGCGTTGGCGGCGGCGTCGACGCGCTCAGCACCCCTATCGGCAAGGGCGCCGGCCTGCTGCTGGCCACCGTCTGCTATCTGGCGGTCGGCCCGCTGTTCGCCACGCCGCGCACCGCGACCGTATCGTTCGAGATGGGCATCGCACCGCTGACCGGCGACGGCGCGCTGCCGCTGTTTATCTACAGCCTGATCTATTTCGTGCTGGTGATTGGCGTGTCGCTCTATCCCGGCAAGCTGCTGGACACCGTGGGCCATTTCCTCGCGCCGCTGAAAATCGTCGCGCTGACGGTGCTCGGCGTCGCCGCGCTGATCTGGCCAGCAGGCACCATCGCGCCTGCAACGGAAGATTATCAGCGCGCCGCCTTCTCCAGCGGCTTCGTTAATGGCTATCTGACGATGGATACGCTTGGCGCGCTGGTGTTCGGTATCGTTATCGTCAATGCGGCGCGCTCGCGCGGCGTGGAGAGCGCCAGCCTGCTGACGCGCTATACCGTAATGGCGGGTCTGATTGCAGGCGTCGGCCTGACGCTGGTTTACCTCAGCCTGTTCAAACTTGGCAACGGCAGCGGCGCGCTGGTGGCGCAGAGCGCAAACGGCGCGGCGATCCTGCATGCCTACGTGCAGCAGACCTTCGGCGGCATGGGCAGCTTCTTCCTGGCGGCGCTGATTTTCGTCGCCTGCATGGTGACGGCGGTCGGTCTGACCTGCGCCTGTGCGGAATTTTTTGCGCAATACCTGCCGTTGTCGTATAAAGCACTGGTCTTTATCCTGGGTCTGTTTTCAATGGTGGTGTCGAACCTTGGCCTGAGCCATCTGATTCAGATTTCAATTCCGGTGCTGACGGCGATCTATCCGCCGTGCATCGTGCTGATTGTGCTGAGTTTCACCCTGAACTGGTGGAACAAGAGCAGCCGTCTGGTTGCGCCGACCATGCTGGTCAGCCTGATTTTCGGCATTGTCGACGGGGTGAAAACCACCAGCTTCAAGGATATGCTGCCGGCGTTCAGCCAGCAGCTGCCGCTGGCGGACCAGGGACTCGCCTGGCTGCCGCCCGCGCTGGTGATGCTGCTGATCGCGGCGGTTGTGGATCGCGTTAAAGGACGCGAGCAGGTTACGGCGCACTCGTAACCGCCGCTGCTGTTTTCTCTGACCACGGGCTTGCCCGTGGTTAGTTTAGTGACAGAGTGCTGACGCGGGAGAAATGGCCCGATCGCAAAGACGCAACATGGCATCCATGCCAGCTCGGCCCGCACGTTACGCACCTCATCCTTGAGGTGCGCCCGTAAACGGGCCAACGCGCCGCGTTGTTCAAAAACGCTCCCGGCGTTTTTGTCCATGGCGCGGGACGCTTTGCTCTTCGGGCCATCTCACCCGCTTGCGGGCTTTGGCTGCAATGTAACCACGGGCTTGCCCGTGGTTTTTCTTTTACAGGTACAGGTTGTTATGCAAGAAACCAACAAGCTCAAACGCGGACTGAGCACGCGCCATATCCGTTTTATGGCGCTGGGATCGGCGATTGGCACCGGACTGTTTTACGGGTCGGCGGATGCCATCAAGATGGCGGGGCCGAGCGTGCTGCTCGCCTATATTATCGGCGGCGCGGTGGCCTATATCATTATGCGCGCGCTCGGCGAGATGTCGGTGAATAACCCGCAGGCCAGCTCCTTTTCGCGCTATGCGCAGGATTATCTTGGGCCGCTGGCGGGCTATATCACCGGCTGGACCTACTGCTTTGAAATCCTGATCGTCGCCATCGCCGACGTGACCGCCTTCGGCATCTATATGGGCGTCTGGTTTCCTGAGGTGCCGCACTGGATATGGGTGCTGAGCGTGGTGCTGATTATCGGCGCCGTTAACCTGATGAGCGTGAAGGTGTTCGGCGAAGTCGAATTCTGGTTCTCTTTCTTTAAGGTCGCTACCATCGTGGTGATGATCGTCGCCGGTTTCGCGATGATTTTCTGGGGCATCGGCAACGGCGGCCAGCCGACCGGCATTCATAACCTGTGGAGCAACGGCGGCTTCTTCGCCCACGGCATCGTCGGCATGCTGCTGTCGCTGCAGATGGTGATGTTCGCCTACGGCGGCATCGAGATTATCGGCATTACCGCTGGCGAAGCCAAAGATCCGGCGCAGTCAATTCCGCGCGCCATCAACTCGGTGCCGATGCGCATTCTGGTGTTTTACGTCGGCACGCTGTTCGTGATTATGTCGATCTACCCCTGGAATCAGGTTGGCACCAACGGCTCGCCTTTCGTGCTGACCTTCCAGCATCTCGGCATTGCGGCGGCGGCCTCTATCCTGAATTTCGTGGTGCTGACGGCGTCGCTGTCGGCGATCAACAGCGACGTGTTTGGCGTCGGACGTATGCTGCACGGCATGGCGCAGCAGGGCCACGCGCCGAAGATGTTTATGAAGGTTTCCGCGCGCGGTATTCCCTGGGTGACGGTGGTGGTGATGATGGCGGCGATGCTGATTGCGGTCTATCTCAACTATCTGATGCCGGAGAAAGTCTTCCTGGTCATCGCCTCGCTGGCCACCTTCGCCACCGTGTGGGTGTGGATTATGATCCTGCTGTCGCAGATCGCTTTCCGCCGCAAGATTGGCAAAGAGGCGGCGAGCAAACTGCAGTTCGCGGTGCCGGGCGGCATCTGGACCTCGCTGTTCGGCGTGCTGTTCCTGGGCTTTATTATCGCGCTGATCGGCTACTTCCCGGATACGCGGATTTCGCTCTATGTGGGCCTGGTGTGGATTGTGCTGCTGCTGGCGGGCTATAAGCTGGTGCGTAAGCCTTAAATCGTCATAAGACGAAAACGGCCCGCGCAGGAGATTGCGCGGGCCGTTTTGCTTTATGGCCGGGGGCAAAGCCGCTACCAGCGGCTGCCCAGCGCGATCTCCACGCCCTGCGGGCTCAGATGGCTATCGTCGTAGTAGAGCGGCAGACCCTGCCAGGTCACCAGACAGCCGCTGCGGTTGCATAAATTCTCCTGTAACGACACCACGCGCACGTCGCGCTGTTCGTAGCTGCGCAGCAGTCGCGTGACGTCCGCTTCCGGCAGCGAGTAGAGCCGGGTGCGGGCGTTCTGCGTCGGCAGCGGTTTCCAGTCGCTCAGCCACTGGCTCAGCTCGCGGCGCAGCGGCATGTTGCGGTTGTTGCTGTAGCGCAGGGGATCCAGCGACAGCAGCGGTGCATCCTCGATCAAGACCACCTTTTTTCCCGCCTGGCGCAGCTGGGCGATAACCCCGTCCATGCCCTGTTTCAGCGCGCTGAGGTTGTCTCTGTCGGGATGATGAATGTCGCGATAGCCTGCGCCGGGCAGCGTTTCGATTCCGGCCGCCCAGGAGGCGGCGATGATCACCTCGTCGATGCGCGGGCTGACCAGCTCTTTCATCACTGCGGCGTTAAACGCCTCGCACTGGCTGGCATGCGCTGGCTGCTGGTAGAGCGCACGCGTGACGCCCGCCGCCAGCAGCGGGCAGGTGGCTTTCGTTAGCTGAAAGAGCGGCTTGTCCTGCGACTCGGCGTAGCGCGCTACGGCGCTGCGCATCGCCGCCGCATGGCTGTCGCCGACCAGGGCGATACCGGGGCGCGACGTCTTCGGCTGGCAGTGCTGGCTGGCTGAAGGCAGCCCTGCGCCGTTATCGGCCAGGCAGGGATCGGCCTGCGCCTCGATTTTGTAGGCTTCGCTGCTGAGCACCTTATCATTGACGCGCCACGGCAGGCCGCCGCTGCTCCACAGGCCCACCATTGCGGCGGCGGCAACAGCTGAGATCAGGCAATAGGTGGGGATCACCGCGCGCGGCGCTCTGGCCGGTCGGCGGAACGGCTGCTCAACGTAGCGCCACGACAGCCAGGCGACGCCGAGCGCTATCGCGCTGATGCTCAGTCCCTGGTTGACGCTGACCGGGCCGTCGCTGCAGATGCGCGCCAGCGCCAGCAGCGGCCAGTGCCACAGGTACCAGGAGTAAGAGATTTTGCCGATAAAGCGCATCGGCGCGTTTTCCAGCGCCAGGCGACTGACTGCGCTGCGCGCCGCGATCAGCAGGCAGGCCGCCAGCACCGGCAGCAGCGCCTGGCCGCCGGGAAATCCCTCGCCGTTGTTGAGCCGGAGTGCGCAGGAGGCGATCAGCGCCAGTCCGGCCAGCGTGAAGAGGTTGGCCCACAGGCCGCCGATCGGCCGCGGTCTCCACAGCGCCAGCAGCACGCCCGCGCCCAGCTCCCAGCCGCGCGTCGGCAGCAGATAGAAGGCCTGCGAGCTGTTTTGCGGCGTCAGCCAGATGCAGCCCGCCAGCGACAGCAGGCTCAGCAGCGCCACCACCGTGAATAATAAGAGGCGCTTTCTGGCGGCCAGCAGCATAATAACCGGCAGCACAAGATAGAACTGCTCTTCAATGCCGAGTGACCAGGTGATCAGCAGCGGGTTTAAATCTGCCGGTGCGCTGAAATAATCTGCGCCTTTTAGCAGAATAATATTGGGCACCGAAAGAAAGACGCCAACGCTGTATTTCGCCAGCTGGCTATATTCCAGCGGCGACAGCAGGAAATAGCCGATAAACAGCAGCCCGAATAGCATGGTCAACAGCGCAGGCGCAATGCGGCGAATACGACGCACGGCAAAGCGATAGAGCGAGAAGTGGCCGGCAGTGTAGTCGCGGTAGAGCGTGCCGCCGATAAGAAAGCCTGAAATAACAAAGAAGAGATCGGCGCCGACGTAGCCGCCAGGCAGGGCGCTGACGCCCGCGTGAAACAGCACAACCAGCAGGATCGCCACGGCGCGCAGGCCATCGATATCCGCGCGATAATCCTGCGATGAGATCGTTTTCATTATCGGATTCCCCGAGTAGCGACAAGGGTATTTAATACCGCCGATGTCGTTGGCGTCGTCCATAAAGAAATCGGCGAATCCCGTCGCCGAATTAAGCAAAAGAAAAAATAAAAAATAATGATAAAGGGATGATTGACGCCTTTATGTTAAGTCAAAACAGGGCCGGAAAATCATGTCGGCGCGAATATAGAAAAGTTCGCAGCGGCGCTAAAAAAACAGTGCAGGAGCGGTTAAGGATAAAAGGGCGATTGATTAGGCAGGCTTAAGCCAGCGAAAGAAGGGAAGGTGCAGAAGCAATGCGCATGGCCCAGGGGGCAAGCACGCTGCGCGCAGGCCCGTTAGCGGGACGGGCGCGCAGGAGAAGGGGGGATTTTGCGACCGCGCCATCCCAACCGCGTTACAGGCTGTTGCGCCGCCTGTAAAAAGGCAAGCTGACTCAGGTAGCTTTCATCGCGTCAGGGCCGAGCAGCGCGGTAATTTGCGCATAGATAGCCGGGTTGGCCAGCAGCACCGGATTGCCGTTTCTCAGGCCGTCGTTGGCGAGATAGTCGTTGGTAATGCCGCCCGCTTCGCGCATCAGCACGATGCCCGGCAGGCTGTCCCAGGGGTTCATATGCGCTTCGTAATAGCCGATCAGACGGCCCGCCGCCGCCCAGGCGGTGGTGAGCGCGCCGGAACCGATGCGAACGAACATGCCGCCCTCGGCAAGCAGACCCTGAATGAATGCGGCGGTCTGTTCCGCTGGCGCGCGGCTGGAGTTGCTTAATCCCAGCACGCCCTCGCTGAGATGCTGCGCGCCGTGCGCCTGCAGGCGCGTTTCATTGACCCAGGCGCCGCGGCCCGCGCGGGCGTGAAACAGCTCCTGATGGTTCGGGTCGCAAATCACGCCGATCAGCGCTTCGCCGTCGCACAAGACGGCCAGTGACACGCACCAGTTATGCAGGCCGTTAAGGAAGCAGGCGGTGCCGTCGATGGGATCCACCACCCACGCCCAGCGCGCGCCCTCGACCTCGCCGCCGCTCTCTTCCCCCAGCACCGCATCGTCCGGGAAGCGTTCGGCAATCAGGGTCTTAATCAGCTCTTCGACGTTGCGGTCCGCCTCGCTGACCACATCCTGTAAATCCCGCTTGTGTTCAACCACCAGCTGCTGGCGCTGCTGATACCAGGCATAGGCGCGGCTGGCCGCCGCACGGGCGATGTCACAGGCATAGTGGTAACGCGCGTCTGTTTCGGTTTGCGAAGCGGATGACATCCTTTCCCTCTTATGATTTGTCACGCGGCTGAATCGATCATTCGCCGGAAATAGCGTGCAGGGTGCACGCGATTGTTAAGCAGGCTTTCATTAAGCCGCAAATGCAGAGGTGTGGCAAGTCGGGAAAAGATCAGAGCGTTTTGCTGCGCGCCAGCGCCATCAGCCGCGGATAGAAGCGGAAAAAGAGCATTTCCAGCTGGTCGTAATGATCGGTGAAATCCTGATAGGAGTCGCGCAGCGCGGCAAGACGCGGCCGCCGCTGGGCCATGCCGCTGAGGACGCGTGCCATGCGCGCCGGATCGGCGTAGTGCTCGAACCAGCGTTCGCGCCACATCACCGAGTTGAGCGCCTGAAAGCTCTCCGGCGTGCCCGCCATCTGCGGCACCACGCGCTGTTCAGCAAAGCGCGAGAAGGCCGCCAGCGTGACCTCCGGATGGAGGGTTGTCCAGTGGCGGGCGAGAAAGTGATCCCACACTACGTCAAGCGTAATGGGCGCGACGCGGCGCGTTTCCGGACGAAACAGCGGGCGCGCCTCCTGCACTTCCGGCAGGGCGTCGGTCATCGCATCAAGACGGCGGTGCATCAGAATGCCGTCGGCTACCGGCATCGGCCACTGTTCGTGCGGGTTTCCGCGCACGAAATCCGCCAGCAGGTTGCCGAGCAGCGAGCTGTCGGCGAGATGAGCAAGGTGAAGATGGGCAAGAAAGTTCATGCCGCATTATAGCCAGAAGTGCGAACGTGCAGCCAGTTGTTCAGAATTGGCCGCTTTTCCGCTAAACTGTGCCGCTTGTTTTTATGCCTGAGTAAGAAGTTAGCCATGCGTGTCGCCGATTTTACTTTTGAGTTGCCTGAATCTCTTATCGCCCACTATCCGCAGGCGCAGCGCAGCGGTTGTCGCCTGCTGTCGCTGGACGGTCCGAGCGGGCAGCTGACGCACGGGGTCTTTACCGACGTGCTGGAGAAGCTGAATCCCGGCGATCTGCTGGTGTTCAACAATACGCGGGTGATCCCGGCGCGCGTTTACGGCCGGAAGGCGAGCGGCGGCAAAATCGAAATGCTGGTGGAGCGCATGCTGGACGAGAAGCGCGTGCTGGCGCACGTGCGCGCCTCTAAGGCGCCGAAGCCGGGGGCAGAGCTGCTGCTGGGCGACGACGAGAGCGTGAAGGCGACCATGGTGGCGCGTCACGACGCCCTGTTTGAGATTGCCTTCGAAGACGATCGCGCGGTGCTGGATATTCTCAACAGCGTCGGCCATATGCCGCTGCCGCCCTATATCGATCGTCCCGACGAAGAGGCGGATCGCGAGCTTTATCAGACCGTCTACAGCGCGCGTCCCGGCGCCGTGGCGGCACCGACCGCGGGACTGCACTTCGACGAGCCGCTGCTGGCGGCGCTGCGAGAAAAGGGCGTGGAGATGGCGTTCGTGACGCTGCACGTCGGGGCGGGCACCTTTCAGCCTGTGCGCGTCGACAGTATCGAAGAGCACGTTATGCACTCCGAATATGCCGAAGTGCCGCAGGAGGTGGTCGACGCGGTGCTGGCGTGCAAAGCGCGCGGCAATAAGGTGGTGGCCGTCGGCACCACCTCGGTGCGCTCGCTGGAGAGCGCGGCGCAGGCGAGCCAGGAGGCGCTGATTGCGCCCTTCTTCGACGACACCCAGATCTTTATCTATCCCGGCTACTCGTATCAGGTGATCGACGCGCTGATCACCAATTTCCACCTGCCGGAATCGACCCTGATTATGCTGGTGTCGGCCTTTGCCGGCTATCAGCACACCATGGCGGCCTATCAGGCCGCGGTGGCTGAACAATATCGCTTCTTCAGCTATGGCGACGCGATGTTCATTACGAAAAATCCGCAGGCACCGCACGAGAAAGTCGGTGCCTGATGACGTCCGGTTTACGGCGCCGCCGTAAACTGCTTGTTTAACCATCGCATCAGACTGTTTCTCTGATGGAGGCTTTGTGAAGTTTGAACTCGACACTACCGACGGGCGCGCGCGCCGTGGCCGTCTGATTTTCGATCGCGGCGTGGTGGAAACCCCGGCGTTTATGCCGGTAGGCACCTACGGCACGGTTAAGGGCATGACGCCGGAAGAGGTACAGGAAACCGGCGCGCAGATTATTCTCGGCAACACCTTCCATCTCTGGCTGCGTCCTGGTCAGGAGATCATGAAGCTGCACGGCGATCTGCACGACTTTATGCAGTGGAAGGGGCCGATTCTCACCGATTCCGGCGGCTTCCAGGTGTTCAGCCTTGGCGATATCCGCAAGATCACCGAAGCGGGCGTCCACTTCCGCAATCCGATCAACGGCGATCCGATCTTCCTCGATCCGGAAAAATCGATGGAGATCCAGTTCGATCTGGGATCGGACATCGTGATGATCTTCGACGAATGTACGCCATACCCGGCGGACTGGGACTACGCGAAGCGCTCGATGGAGATGTCGCTGCGCTGGGCGCGACGCAGCCGCGATCGCTTCGACAGCCTGGGCAACAAGAACGCGCTGTTCGGCATTATCCAGGGCTCTGTTTACGAAGATTTACGTGATGTCTCCGTCAAAGGTCTGGTAGAGATTGGCTTTGATGGGTACGCTGTGGGCGGCCTGGCGGTGGGTGAGCCGAAAGAGGACATGCATCGCATCCTGGAGCACGTTTGTCCGCAGATCCCGCAGGACAAACCTCGTTACCTGATGGGCGTCGGCAAGCCGGAAGATCTGGTGGAAGGCGTGCGTCGCGGCATTGATATGTTCGACTGCGTAATGCCGACGCGCAACGCGCGTAACGGCCATCTGTTCGTCACCGACGGCGTGGTGAAAATCCGTAACGCGAAGCATAAAGACGATACCTCGCCGCTGGATGCGGAGTGTGATTGCTACACCTGTCGCAATTACAGCCGCGCCTACTTGCATCATCTTGATCGCTGTAACGAAATACTCGGCGCGCGCCTGAATACCATTCATAACCTGCGCTACTACCAGCGCCTGATGGCGGGTTTACGCCAGGCTATCGAAGAGGGTAAATTGGAGCGCTTTGTTAGCGAGTTCTACCAACGGACGGGCAAAGCGGTTCCGCCGTTAAACGTCTGATAATTCTATCAATGAGGGAAATTAAATGAGCTTTTTCATTTCTGACGCCGTGGCTGCCGCAGGTGCACCGTCGCAGGGAAGTCCGTATTCTCTGGTGATCATGCTGGTGGTGTTTGGTCTGATTTTTTACTTCATGATCCTGCGTCCGCAGCAGAAGCGTGCGAAAGAGCACAAAAAGCTGATGGATTCCATCGCTAAGGGCGACGAAGTGCTGACCAGCGGTGGCCTGGTAGGCCGCGTAACGAAAGTTTCTGAAACGGGCTATGTCACTATCGCCCTGAACGAGACGAATGAAGTGGTTATCAAACGTGATTTCGTGGCTGCCGTCCTGCCGAAAGGTACGATGAAGGCGCTCTAATATTTACTTCCCTAAGGGAACTGCCGTGTTAAATCGTTATCCTTTGTGGAAGTACGTGATGCTGGTCGTCGTCATTCTTGTCGGCCTGCTCTATGCGCTTCCCAACCTGTATGGTGAGGATCCGGCCGTTCAGATCACTGGCGCGCGCGGCGTCGCCGCCAGTGAACAAACGTTGGATCAGATTCAGAACCTGTTAAAACAAGAGAATATCCAGAGCAAATCTCTCGCGCTGGAAAACGGTGCTATTCTGGCGCGCTTCCCCAATACGGATGTGCAGTTGCGCGCCCGTGAAGCGATTGTGAATAAGCTTGGCGAGAACTACGTCGTTGCGCTCAACCTCGCGCCGGCTACCCCGCGCTGGCTGAGCATGCTGGCGGCTGAACCGATGAAGCTCGGTCTGGATCTGCGCGGCGGCGTGCACTTCCTGATGGAAGTGGATATGGATACCGCGCTGAGCAAGCTGCAGGAGCAGAATGCCGACAGCCTGCGCAGCGACCTGCGTGAAAAGAATATCCCCTATACCAACGTCAATAAAATCGCCAACTACGGCGTGGAAATCCGTTTCCGCGACGGCGACAGCCGTGACGCCGCAATTAACTGGCTGAGCGGACGCCATCGCGACATGGTCATCTCCTCCAGCGGTAGCGACGCGCTGCGCGCGGTCATGAGCGATGCGCGCCTCAGCGAAGCGCGCGAATACGCCGTGCAGCAGAACATCACTATCCTGCGTAACCGCGTTAACCAGCTTGGCGTCGCCGAACCGCTGGTGCAGCGTCAGGGTACCGATCGCATCGTGGTTGAGCTGCCGGGCATTCAGGATACCGCGCGCGCTAAAGAGATCCTCGGTGCCACCGCGACCCTGGAGTTCCGTCTGGTGAACACCACTGTCGATCCGACCGCCGCCGCTAACGGCCGCGTGCCGGGCGACTCGGAAGTGAAGCAGACGCGCGAAGGTCAGCCAGTTGTGCTCTACAAGCGCGTGATCCTGACCGGTGACCATATTACCGACTCGACCTCCAGCATGGACGAGTATAACCAGCCGCAGGTCAACATCTCCCTGGACGGCGCGGGCGGCAATATCATGTCTAACTTCACCAAGGACAATATCGGCAAGCCGATGGCGACTCTCTTTGTGGAGTACAAAGACAGCGGTAAGAAAGACGCTAACGGTCGCGCGGTACTGGTGAAACAGGAAGAGGTGATTAACGTCGCCAATATCCAGTCTCGCCTCGGCAACAGCTTCCGTATCACCGGCATCAGCAACCCGAACGAAGCGCGCCAGCTCTCGCTGCTGCTGCGTGCGGGCGCGCTGATTGCGCCGATTCAGATCGTGGAAGAGCGTACTATCGGCCCGACCATGGGTGCACAGAACATTACCCAGGGGCTTGAAGCCTGCCTGTGGGGTCTGATCGCCTCGATTCTGTTTATGGTGGTGTTCTATAAAAAGTTCGGCCTGATTGCGACCAGCGCGCTGCTGTGCAACCTGGTGCTGATTGTCGGCATCATGTCGCTGCTGCCGGGCGCCACGCTCACCATGCCGGGTATCGCCGGTATCGTGCTGACGCTGGCGGTGGCGGTGGATGCGAACGTACTGATTAACGAGCGTATTAAGGAAGAGTTGAGAAACGGCCGTTCCGTGCAGCAGGCGATTCATGAAGGCTATAAAGGCGCCTTCTCCAGTATCGTCGATGCTAACGTAACGACGCTGATCAAGGTCATCATCCTGTATGCCGTTGGTACAGGTTCAATTAAAGGCTTTGCGATTACCACCGCTATTGGTATCGCCACCTCGATGTTTACCGCGATCGTTGGAACGCGCGCCATCGTGAACCTGGTGTACGGCGGCAAGCGCATCAACAAGCTGTCTATCTGAGGAGTGCGTTGTGGCACAGGAATACAATATTGAACAGCTGAACCACGGACGTAAAGTTGTCGACTTTATGCGCTGGGACACGCTGGCGTTTATTATCTCCGCCCTGCTGATCGTGGCGTCTGTCGCCATCATCTCCGTGCGAGGTTTCAACTGGGGGCTCGATTTTACCGGTGGTACGGTGATCGAGATCGCGCTGGAGAAACCTGCAGAGCTGGATACGCTGCGTGACGGGCTGGAAAAAGCGGGTTATGCCGATCCTATCGTGCAGAACTTTGGCAGCAGCCGCGACGTGATGGTGCGCATGGCGCCTATGGACGGTCCGGCTGGCCAGGAGCTGGGCAACAAGATCATTACTATCGTCAATCAGACCACCCAGCAGAACGCGACGGTGAAGCGCATTGAGTTCGTTGGCCCGAGCGTGGGCAGCGACCTGGCGCAGGCCGGTGCAATGGCGTTGCTGTCGGCGCTGATTGCCATTCTGATCTATATCGGCTTTCGCTTTGAGTGGCGCCTGGCGCTCGGCACCGTGCTGGCGCTGGCGCACGACGTGATCATCACCTGCGGCATTCTCTCGCTGGCGCATATCGAAATCGATCTGACCATCGTCGCTTCGCTGATGTCGGTGATTGGCTACTCGCTCAACGATAAAATCGTGGTATCCGACCGTATTCGTGAGAACTTCCGCAAGATCCGCCGCGGCACGCCTTACGACATCACCAACGTGTCGCTGACCCAGACGCTGAGCCGTACCCTGATCACCTCGCTGACGACGCTGGCGATGATCCTGATCCTGTTTATCTTCGGCGGTGCACTGCTGAAAGGCTTCTCGCTGACGATGCTGATCGGCGTCACCATCGGCACTATCTCGTCGATTTATACCTCTTCCGCGCTGGCGCTGAAGCTGGGTATGAAGCGCGAACATATGCTGGTGCAGAAGGTAGAAAAAGAGGGCGCGGACCAGCCCTCAATCTTGCCGTAACGCGTAAGCGTAATAAAAAACGGGCTGCCATCTGGCAGCCCGTTTTGTTTGGGCGCTTCTGTTATTGCGTAACAGGCGCAGCAGGGGCGTCGCCTACAACGTCATGCACGCGCACGAAGCCAAGCTGGTCCGGCGTCAGGCCGCTCAGGCGCAGCGGCACGATGACAGAGGCGCGCGGCAGCAGCGCGTCAGGCACCGCGATCGTCTGGCTCAGGCTGGTGGCGTCAAGCGGTTTGCCCGTCGCCGGATCGCGTTCGCCCCACACCACGCGCGCGCGCAGCGCCGGAACAGGCTGGCCGTCGGTGGCGCTGATGGTCAGGTTAGCGCGCGTGCCGTTGGCTTCCGCCGCGACGCGCGTCAGCGAGAGGCGCAGCTTGCCAAGCTGGGTTTGCAGCTCGACCGGCGTATTAGCCTGTGGCACCAGCCAGGCGCCCTGGGCCGAGTTGCTGTTAAGCTGCCCCTGGATTTCGATGGCGCTTGCCTGAGTGGTCAGGTGGCGCATCTGCTGATTCAGCTGGCTCACTTCCTGATGCAGCTGGTTCACTTTGGGACTGACGGGCGTCGAGCTACAGCCGCTTAACAGCGCCATCGCGCACGCCAAAGGCGCCCAAACCATCCTGTTCATAAAGCCTTCCTTGTCCGTTATTTAGGAATACGTAACACCTGGCCCGGATAGATTTTGTCGGGGTGGGTCAGCATCGGCTTGTTGGCTTCGAAAATCTTGTTATATTCGTTAGGGTTACCGTAAACCGCTTTCGAAATCGCGCTCAGCGTGTCGCCTTTTTTCACGGTATAGAACTCCGCTTCTGGCGCGCTGTCGGCGGTTTTGACCTGGTCGTCGACTTTGGTAATGCCCGCGACGTTGCCGGCGGCCACCAGAATTTTCTCTTTCAGCTCCTGAGAAATGCCATCGCCGCTCACCGTGACGGTATCGCCGTTAACCGCTACGTTTACTTTGTCGCTGTCAGGTAGGCCCAGCTTGTCGATGTGCTCTTTCAGCTTTTTGCTGGCATCATCATGGCCGGATACCGCATCCCACAGTTTTTCGCCTGCCTCTTTCACAAAGTTAAACAAACCCATATATATCCTCCAGATGGTCATGGTGTGGGCCGTCTTTCTGACGACATCAGTAAGCATAGACACTTTCTCGCGACGTCTCCTGCCGAATGGCAAAAGAGGAAAGACACGCTTATACATTTTGTTGACATGCCATTCGCGCTACACTGTAGGGCCCATTTGTTAAGCGTCAGGAAAGGTCATGCACTGCCCATTTTGCTCTGCTGTGGACACAAAAGTCATTGATTCACGTCTGGTTAGTGAAGGATCGTCCGTGCGACGACGTCGTCAGTGTCTGGTGTGCCATGAGCGCTTTACCACCTTTGAAGTGGCGGAGCTGGTGATGCCGCGGGTAGTGAAAAGCAATGACGTGCGCGAACCCTTTAATGAAGACAAGCTCAGCAGCGGCATGATGAAGGCGCTGGAGAAGCGCCCGGTCAGCGCCGATGCGGTGGAAAGTGCGGTAAACCATATCAAAACCCAGCTGCGCGCCACCGGCGAGCGAGAGATCCCCAGCAAGCTGATCGGCAATCTGGTGATGGACGAGCTGAAAAAGCTCGATAAGGTCGCCTATATTCGCTTCGCCTCGGTCTACCGCAGTTTTGAAGATATTCGCGATTTCGGTGCGGAGATCGCCAGGTTACAGGATTGATTATGGATGAACGCTATATGGCGCGCGCGCTGGAGCTGGCGCGGCGCGGACGCTTTACCACGACGCCCAATCCTGACGTGGGCTGCGTTATCGTACGCGACGGCGAGATCGTCGGCGAAGGCTGGCATCAGCGCGCCGGCGAGCCGCACGCTGAGGTGCACGCGCTGCGCATGGCGGGCGACAGGGCGCGCGGCGCCACCGCCTACGTCACGCTTGAGCCGTGCAGCCACCATGGCCGCACGCCGCCGTGCTGCGACGCGCTGATCGCCGCCGGCGTTAGCCGCGTGGTCGCGGCGATGCAGGATCCTAATCCGCAGGTTGCCGGGCGCGGTCTCTATCGCCTGCAGCAGGCGGGCATTGAGGTCAGCCACGGGCTGATGATGGCGGAAGCGGAAGCGCTCAATCGCGGCTTTCTGAAGCGCATGCGCACCGGATTTCCGTATGTTCAGCTCAAGCTCGGCGCCTCCCTGGATGGCCGCACCGCGATGGCGAGCGGCGAGAGCCAGTGGATTACCTCAGCCGCCGCGCGTCGCGACGTGCAGCGCCTGCGGGCGCAGAGCTCGGCGATCCTCAGCAGCAGCGCCACCGTCCTGGCGGACGATCCGTCGCTGACGGTGCGCTGGGCAGAGCTCGATAGCGCGTCGCAGTCGCTGCTGAAGGAAGCTGAGCTGCGTCAGCCGCTGCGCGTCATTATTGACAGCCGCAATCGGGTGACGCCGCAGCACAAACTGATTAGCCAGCCGGGCGAAACCTGGCTGATGCGCGCCGCGCCGGACCAGCAGGCCTGGCCGGAGAGCGTGACGCAGATCGCCGTGCCGCCGCGTGGCGAACAGCTCGACCTGGTGGCGCTGATGATGCTGCTGGGCAAACGGCAGGTGAACAGCCTGTGGGTCGAAGCGGGCGCGTCGCTGGCCGGTGCGCTGCTGCAGACAGGCGTGGTGGATGAGCTGATCGTCTATATGGCGCCAAGGCTGCTCGGCGACGCCGCGCGCGGCCTGTGCCAGCTGCCCGGCTTAGCGCAGCTGGCCGATGCGCCAGCCTTTTCATTTCGCGACGTGCGCCAGGTCGGCCCCGATCTGCGCCTGACGCTGACGCCGCGCTGACCGCGGCGGAAAAGCGAGAGCACGCCGCCAAAGAGTGTGATAGAATCCGCCCCCCTGCGGGGCCATAACAAAACCCTGAAAGGATAAGTATGAAAGTTATCGAAGCTGCTGTTGCCACGCCTGAGGCCAATGTCGCCATCGTTATTGCGCGTTTTAACAACTTCATCAACGACAGCCTGCTGGACGGCGCGATCGATGCCCTGAAGCGTATCGGTCAGGTGAAAGATGAAAATATCACCGTCGTCTGGGTGCCAGGCGCATACGAACTGCCGCTGGCGGCTCGCGCGCTGGCGAACAGCGGCAAGCACGACGCTATCGTGGCGCTGGGCACCGTGATTCGCGGCGGCACCGCCCACTTTGAATATGTCGCCGGCGAAGCCAGTTCCGGCATCGCTAACGTCGCGATGACCAGCGAAATCCCGGTGACTTTCGGCGTGTTGACCACGGAAAATATCGAGCAGGCTATTGAGCGTGCCGGTACCAAAGCGGGTAACAAAGGCGCCGAAGCGGCCCTGACCGCACTCGAAATGATTAACGTATTGAAAGCCATCAAAGCCTGATTTTTGTAAGGGGAATTTTGTGAAACCTGCTGCTCGTCGCCGCGCCCGCGAGTGCGCTGTCCAGGCGCTCTACTCCTGGCAGTTGTCTAAAAACGACATTGCCGATGTGGAATACCAGTTTCTGGCGGAACAGGACGTCAAAGACGTCGACATTACCTATTTCCGCGAACTGCTGTCCGGTGTGGCGACCAACAGCGCGTATCTGGATGGGCTGATGAAACCTTACCTGTCGCGCCAGCTGGAAGAGCTGGGCCAGGTAGAAAAAGCAATCCTGCGTATTTCGCTGTATGAACTGAGCAAGCGCGATGATGTGCCGTATAAAGTGGCAATCAACGAAGGTATCGAGCTGGCGAAAGTGTTTGGCGCTGAAGAGAGCCACAAGTTCGTCAACGGCGTGCTGGATAAAGCTGCACCACAAATCAGACCCAATCGCAAATAAAGAAAAGGCCAGCTTGCTGGCCTTTTTTCATCAGTAAGCGGAACGCAACCATGTCCTGTGGCGAATTCGAACTCATCGCACGCTATTTCAATCGCAGAACCCGCAGCCGCCGCGACGTTGAGACCGGCATCGGCGACGACTGCGCGCTGATGAGCGTGCCGGAGAAACAGACGCTGGCGATCAGCACCGATACGCTGGTGGCGGGCGTCCACTTTTTACGTGATATTCATCCTGCCGATCTCGGCTATAAAGCGCTGGCGGTTAACCTCAGCGATCTGGCGGCCATGGGGGCCGATCCGGCGTGGCTGACGCTGGCGCTGACGCTGCCGGAGGTCGATGAGGAATGGCTGAAAGCCTTTAGCGAAAGCCTGTTCGAGCTGCTGGAGTATTACGATATGCAGCTGGTGGGTGGCGATACCACGCGCGGCCCGCTGAGCATGACGCTCGGTATTCACGGGCTGGTGCCGCAGGGCCGCGCGCTGAAGCGCTCGGGCGCAAAGCCAGGCGACTGGATCTACGTGACCGGCACCCTGGGCGACAGCGCGGCGGGCCTGTCGCTGCTGCAGCATCATCACCGTATCCAGGATCCGGCGGTGCATGAGGCGCTGATTAAGCGCCACCTGCGCCCAATGCCGCGCATCCTGCAGGGCCAGGCGCTGCGTTCGCTCGCCTCGGCGGCGATCGATCTCTCCGACGGACTGATTTCCGATATCGGCCATATTCTCAAGGCCAGCGGCTGCGGCGCGCGGTTGAATCTGGAGGCGCTGCCGCTGTCGCCTGCGCTGCGCGACCATTTTGCGCCTGAGCAGGTGCTGCGCTGGGCGCTGAGCGGCGGCGAAGATTACGAGCTCTGCTTTACCGTGCCGGAGATAAACCGTGGCGCGCTTGACGTAGCGCTGGGCCACCTCGGTGTGCCCTTTACCAGCATTGGGCAGCTGGTGCCAGAAGCGGAAGGGCTCACGCTGCTGGAGCACGATAAACCGGTGACCTTCAGCCATAAGGGATTTGATCATTTTGACGCGAAATAAGGATGTGGCGAAGGGCCGCTTGCGCATGAGCAATCCCTGGCATCTGCTCGCCACCGGTTTCGGCAGCGGGTTGAGTCCTTATGTGCCAGGTACGATGGGGTCACTGGCGGCGATCCCGTTCTGGTGGCTAATGGCGCGGCTGCCGCAGGATCTCTATTCGCTGATCGTGCTGTTGGGCATTAGCATCGGCGTTTATATTTGCCACCGCACCGCCAAAGATATGGGCGTGCACGATCACGGCAGCATCGTCTGGGATGAGTTTATCGGCATGTGGATTACGCTGATGGCGATTCCAGTGAACAGCTGGCAGTGGGTGCTGGCCGGGTTTGTGGTGTTCCGCATTTTCGATATGTGGAAGCCCTGGCCGATCCGCTGGTTCGATCGCAACGTGCACGGCGGCATGGGGATTATGGTGGACGATATTATCGCCGGCGTGATCTCGGCGGCGCTGCTCTATAGCGCAGGCGTGTGGCTGGCGGCCTGATTTTTGCTGGCGCGTGCTGAAACCTCTTTCAGCGCGCACGCTATTCCTACAAGCGGGCGGCATGGGCAGAAGAGCAAAGCGTCCCGCGGCAAGGACAAAAACGCCGGGAGCGTTTTTGAACAACGCAACGCGTTGGCCCGTTTACGGGCGCACCTCAGGGATGAGGTGCGTATTCGCGCGGGCCGAGCGTGCAGGGATGCCTTGAGCGACTTTGCGATCTGGCCATGCCGCCCGTGCAGGCACTTGATTCACAGGCTACTATTCGAAGCCTACTACCGGGTGCGGCTGATAAACCGTTTCCAGCTCGGCAATCTCCTCAGCACTCAGTTCCACCTCAACCGCTTTCACCAGGTCCGCTAGCTGCTCGGCGCGCGATGCGCCGATAATTGGCGCGGTCACGGCTGGCTTATGCAGCAGCCAGGCGAGCGCCACCTGCGCGCGGCTCACCCCTTTACGCACCGCGATCGCCTCCAGGCGCTGCGCGATGACCGCATCGTTCTCCTCCGTGGCCTGATAAAGAGTTTTGCCATACTCATCTGAAGCGGTACGCGCTGTCGCTTCGCCCCAGGGGCGCGTCAGCCTGCCGCGCGCCAGCGGGCTCCACGGCAGCACGGCGATATTCTCCGCCTGACAGAGCGGGTGCATCTCGCGCTCCTCTTCGCGCTGAATCAGGTTGTATTGATCCTGCATGCTGACGAACGGCGCCCAGCCGTGCTGCCGCTGGGTATAGACCGCTTTGGCGAACTGCCACGCATGCATCGAAGAGGCGCCGATATAGCGCGCTTTGCCCGCCTTCACCACGTCGCTCAGCGCTTCCAGCGTCTCCTCCAGCGGCGTCTCATAGTCCCAGCGGTGAATTTGCAGCAGGTCGACATACTCCATATCGAGGCGGCGCAGGCTGTCGTCGATCGACTGCATAATATTCTTGCGCGACAGGCCCTGTGAGAGATTGCTGAGCGGGAAATAAACCTTGGTGGCGACCACGATCTCCTCACGACGGGCGAAGGCCTTCAGCGCGCGGCCGACGATCTCTTCGCTGCTGCCATCGGAATAGCTGTTCGCGGTATCGAAAAAGTTAATGCCTGCCTCCAGCGCCTGCTGGATTAGCGGACGGCTGCTCGCTTCCGGCAGCGTCCAGGCGTGGCGACCGCGGTCCGGCTCACCAAACGTCATGCAGCCCAGGCAGAGACGGGAAACCTCAAGGTCGGTGTTGCCTAACTGGGTAGTTTTCATGAAAGCTCCTGCTATGCATTAAACCATCAAGCATAGCAGGAGAGGAGGGCGGGGAATTACTGCGCGAGCCAGTCGCTGATCTGCTGCTGAATGCCTTGCGCGTCCAGCTGGTAATCGTGACGCACTTCATCCTGGGTCCCCTGCGGAATAAACTCATCCGGCAGGCCGAGGTTAAGCACCGAGACGCGCAGGCGTTTCGCCATCACCGTCTCGTTGACGCCGCTGCCCGCGCCGCCTTTAATTGCGCCTTCTTCCAGCGTCACCAGCGCTTCGTGACGCTGCGC
Organism: Pantoea phyllosphaerae; assembly: GCF_051025595.1. Taxonomy (NCBI): domain Bacteria; kingdom Pseudomonadati; phylum Pseudomonadota; class Gammaproteobacteria; order Enterobacterales; family Erwiniaceae; genus Pantoea; species Pantoea phyllosphaerae. The sequence continues at coordinate 223,235 of NZ_JBPFDE010000003.1, read as the reverse complement.
CAGCTCGGCAATCAGCGCCTCATCCAGCGGCTTCACGAAGCGCATATCCACCAGCGTGGCGTTAAGCGCGTCCGCCGCTTCCGCCGCCGCAGGCAGCAGCGTGCCGAAGTTCAGGATCGCCAGCTTCTCGCCCTGACGCTTCACCACGCCTTTGCCCAGCGGCAGACTCTGCAGCGGCGTCAGCTCGACGCCGACCGCATTGCCGCGCGGATAGCGCACCGCGCTCGGCCCGTCCTGATAGTGATAGCCGGTATAGAGCATCTGGCGACATTCGTTCTCGTCGCTCGGCGTCATAATCACCATCTCCGGCACGCAGCGCAGAAACGCCAGATCAAAGGCGCCCTGGTGGGTCTGGCCGTCGGCGCCGACGATGCCGCCGCGATCGATGGCGAACAGCACCGGCAGCTTCTGGATCGCCACGTCGTGGATCACCTGATCGTAGGCGCGCTGCAGGAAGGTCGAGTAGATCGCCACAATCGGCTTGTAGCCGCCGATCGCCATGCCCGCGGCGAACGTCACCGCATGCTGCTCGGCGATCGCCACGTCGAAATATTGCGCCGGATAGCGGCGCGAAAATTCCACCATGCCGGAGCCTTCGCGCATCGCAGGCGTAATCGCCATCAGCTTCGGATCGTCCTGCGCCATTTCGCACAGCCAGCTGCCGAAAATTTTGGAGTAGCTCGGCAGACCTTCGGCGCTCTTAGGCAGCGCGCCGCTGGCGGGATCGAACTTCGGCACCGCGTGCCAGGCGATCGGATCCTGTTCCGCCGGCGCGTAGCCTTTGCCCTTTTTGGTCATGATATGCAGGAACTGCGGCCCTTTCAGGCTGCGCATGTTCTTCAGCGTCGTCACCAGCGTCAGCACGTCGTGACCATCTACCGGGCCGATATAGTTAAAGCCCAGCTCTTCAAACAGCGTACCTGGCACCACCATGCCTTTCAGGTGCTCTTCGGTGCGCTTCACTAGCTCTTTGATCGGCGGCAGCCCGCCCAGCACGCGTTTGCCCCCTTCGCGCAGGCGCGAGTAGGTTTTGCCCGACAGGATCTGCGCCAGACGGTTATTCAGCGCGCCGACGTTCTCCGAAATCGACATCTCGTTGTCGTTAAGGATCACCAGCATATCGGGCTTGATATCTCCCGCGTGGTTCATCGCCTCAAACGCCATACCGGCGGTAATGGCGCCGTCGCCGATAATGCAGGCGGTGCGGCGGCCCAGACCTTCGCGCTCCGCCGCCGCCGCCATGCCGAGCCCGGCGCTGATGGAGGTCGAGGAGTGGCCGACGCTCAGCACGTCATATTCGCTCTCGCCGCGCCACGGAAAGGGGTGCAGGCCGTTTTTCTGGCGAATAGTGCCGATGCGGTCGCGGCGTCCGGTCAGAATTTTATGCGGGTAGGCCTGATGCCCGACATCCCACACCAGATGATCGAACGGCGTGTTGTAGACGTAATGCAGCGCAACGGTCAGCTCGACGACGCCCAGACCCGAGGCGAAATGGCCGCTGGAGCGGCTTACGCTGTCCAGCAGGTATTGACGAAGCTCGTCGCACAGCGCCGGAAGCGACTCTTTCGGAAGAGAACGCAGCTCCTCAACGGTGCTTGCCTGCGCCAGTGTCGGGTATTTTGCAATATCAAAACTCATCAGAGACTCATTATGGAAGTTATTTGTCGCGTTCAATTATGAAGCTTGCCAGCGCCTGCAATGCTGTGGTGTCTAACGATTGCGCCGCAAGAATATCCAGCGCGCTCAGCGCTTGCTGGTGAAGCTCCCTGGCTTTCGCTCGGGCATTGTCGAGCCCAAGCAGCGACGGGTAAGTGCTTTTATCCAGATCCTGATCGGCACCCTGTTTTTTGCCGGTGATGGCGCTGTCGCCTACCACATCAAGAATATCGTCTTGTACCTGAAACGCGAGGCCGATGGCGTCAGCGTAGATATCCAGCGCCGGCAGCGCATCGCGTCCACGCTCGCCCGCCGCTAACGCGCCAAGGCGCACGGCGGCGCGGATCAGCGCGCCGGTTTTATGGCGGTGGATCTGCTCCAGCTGTTCCAGCCCGACGCGCTGGCCTTCCGCCGCTAAATCGAGCGCCTGGCCGCCACACATGCCCGCCACGCCGCTGGCGCGCGCCAGTTCGGCAATCATCGCAATGCGGCTGGCGTCGCTGACGCCCGGCATCGGCTCCTCCGCCAGGATTGAGAACGCCAGGGTTTGCAGCGCATCGCCGGCCAGTATCGCGGTATCTTCGCCATATTTGATATGACAGGTCGGCTGGCCGCGACGCAGCGCGTCGTCATCCATCGCGGGCAGGTCGTCATGGATCAGAGAGTAGGCGTGAATGCATTCCACGGCGGCGGCCGGTGCGTCAAGGCTCGCCGGATCGGCATTGAACATTTCGCCGGTGGCATAGACCAGAAAGGGACGCAGGCGTTTACCGCCTAATAGTGCCCCATAACGCATGGCGTTAACCAGAGGAGAACTCTGAAAGGGAAGCGGCGCTAATAAGCGAGACAGCGCGGCGTTGGCCCGTTCCGGATAGAGGCTCAGCAGGTGAATAAAATCCATTACTCTTTTTCCGGCGTGAAGGGGCTGAGATCGGCGTCTTTATCGTCGCTGAGCAGGATGCGTACGCGCTGCTCGGCCTGTTGTAGCGTTTGCTGACCGTTGCGCGCCAGCTGTACGCCGCGCTCAAACTCATTCAGCGCCTCTTCCAGCGGCAGCTCGCCGCTCTCGAGCCGGCTGACAATCTGCTCCAGCTGTTGCAAGGAGGTTTCAAAACTGGCGGGCTGTTCGGCTTTTTTCGGCATATTCAGTGTCGACTCACGTGTAAGACTTTCTCTCGTAATCGGTCATGGTAGCGGAGAGCGTTTGATTAGCAAAATAATCAATGTGACTGCGGTTGCAGAAGCAGTCATCTGACAAAGGTGATATACTCTCGCGCCTCGGATGCGGCTGCGCCCTTTTGCCCGCAATTTTTGTGATTTTACCAGCTAAGTGCCGCGCGCTCGCACTTATTTGCCCAACGAATTCGTGTCGCCATGAAGTTTATCATCAAGTTATTTCCCGAAATCACCATCAAAAGTCAGTCGGTGCGGTTGCGCTTTATCAAAATTCTCACCACCAATATTCGCAACGTGCTGAAGAGCGTCGGCGACGATATCGCCGTGGTTCGCCACTGGGATCACATCGAAGTCCGGTCAAAAGACGAAGGGCTGCGCGGCGTGATTGTGGATGAGCTCACCCGCATTCCCGGCATTCATCACGTGCTGTCGGTCGAAGACCGCAGCTACACCGACGTGCACGATATTTTCGAGCAGACGATGGCGCAGTATGGCGAAAGCCTGCAGAACAAAAGCTTCTGCGTGCGCGTTAAGCGCCGCGGTAAACATGAGTTTAGCTCGCAGGACGTAGAGCGCTACGTCGGCGGCGGCCTGAATCAGCATATCGCCAGCGCGAAGGTGCAGCTGAACAAGCCTGACGTCACCGTGCACCTCGAAATCGACGACGATCGGCTGATGCTGATCACCGGCCGCTATGAAGGGCTGGGCGGTTTCCCGATCGGCACGCAGGAAGATGTGCTGTCACTGATCTCCGGCGGCTTCGACTCCGGCGTCTCCAGCTATATGCTGCTGCGTCGCGGCTGTCGCGTGCACTACTGCTTCTTTAATCTCGGCGGCGCAGCGCACGAAATTGGCGTGCGCCAGGTGGCGCACTATATCTGGAACCGCTTCGGCCGCTCGCACCGCGTACGCTTTGTGGCGATCAACTTTGAGCCGGTAGTCGGCGAGATTCTGGAAAAAGTGGATGACGGCCAGATGGGCGTCGTGCTGAAGCGCATGATGGTGCGCGCCGCGTCGATGGTCGCAGAGCGCTACGGCGTGCAGGCGCTGGTCACCGGCGAAGCGCTGGGCCAGGTCTCCAGCCAGACGCTGACCAACCTGCGCCTGATCGATAACGCCTCCGATACCCTGATTCTACGTCCGCTGATCTCGCACGATAAAGAGCACATCATCAAAGTGGCGCGTGAGATTGGCACCGAAGATTTCGCCAGCACCATGCCGGAATATTGCGGCGTTATCTCTAAAAGCCCGACGGTGAAAGCGGTTAAGGCGAAAATTGAGGCGGAAGAGCAGCACTTCGACTTCGCAATCCTGCAGCGCGTAGTGGAAGAGGCGAGCAACCTCGATATCCGCGATATCGCCGAGCAGGCTGAAGAAGAAGTCGTGGAAGTGGAAACGGTGGACTCCTTCGGCAGCGACGATGTGGTACTGGATATCCGCGCCATTGACGAGCAGGAAGATAAGCCGCTGGCGCTGCAGGGCACCGAGGTGAAATCGCTGCCGTTTTATAAGCTCAGCAGCCAGTTCGGCGATCTCGACCAGAGCAAAACCTGGCTGCTCTACTGCGATCGCGGCGTGATGAGCAAGCTGCAGGCGCTCTATCTGCACGAGCAGGGCTTCAAAAACGTGAAGGTCTATCGTCCGTAGTGAAAAAAGGCTGCGCATAACGCGCAGCCTGTGTTACTCGCTGTAATCGTAGATGCCCGCCGCCAGCACCAGCTGCGACGCCACCTCCGCCGCTTTCTCTTTACCCGCCAGCAGATCGATGAGCTTAAGCGCGAAATCCATCGCCGTGCCCGGCCCCTGGCTGGTCAGCAGATTGACGCGCGGATCCCATACCACGCGTCTTTCCATCCATTTCTCCGCCGGAATCGTCTCTTTTAAGCCGGGAAAGCCGGTCATATTGCCCACCGGAAAGAGGTCGTGCGGCACCAGCACCGTGCCAGCCGCCGCGCAGATTGCCGCGACGATGCGGCCAGAGAGATGGAACTGGCGCACCGTTTCTACCAGCAGCGGACTGTCGCGGAAGGTTTCCGCGCCTTTCAGACCGCCCGGCAGCACGATTGCCGCGTAGTCATCATCGGCCACCTCCACCAGTGGCGCATCCGCCAGCAGGCGCACGCCGCGCGAGCAGACGATTTCGCGCGAGCCGTCGCTCTCCACGCTGGCGGTAACAACTCTCAGGCCGCCGCGCACCAGCAAATCGATAGTGGTGACCGCCTCGGTCTCTTCACTGCCATGTGCCAGGCAAACGAGAACTGGCGTGTTCGCGGTCATAGTGGGACTCCTTGCGTTTTACGAGTTCATAAAGACGGGTGTTTTCCGGCACCGCGATGCCCTGGGCGCGCGCGCGTCGCAGCAGAAAGCCAGAAATGTAATCGATTTCGGTCAGACGCTGCGCACGCACGTCCTGCAGCATAGAGGAGGTATTGGCCGCGGTGGTTTCAATCACGTTGTCGACAATGTCCCGCAGGCTGTCGGCGGTGATGTGCTGGCCCTCGCGCTCCATCACCCAGCTCAGCTCCTGGCAGAGCAGGTCGATCTGTTCCGGCCAGGCGCGCAGCGCGCCGTTCTGGCAGTCGTGCTCCACGGTCAGCGGATTGATAACGCAGTTGACCGCCAGCTTGCGCCAGCAGGCGGCGGCGATATTGTCGTGCCAGGCGACGTCCGGCAGCGCCGCGTGCAGGATATCGGCAAGATCGCTAAAGGCCGCGCTTTTGCGGTTTGCCGGGCCGATATGCGTTATACCGCCGGCGACATGTTTGATTACCGTCCCGTCGCGCATCGCCGCATGCGTGGTGATGCCGCGCAGCAGCGGCTGGCTCAGGCCTTTCAGCTCTTCCAGGGTGCCCATACCGTTGTGCAGCAGCAGCACCGGGCAATCGTCCGACAGCACGGTCTGCAGGTTGCGCACCGCGGGCGAAACCTGCGGTGCTTTTAGCGTCACCAGCAGCAGCTGGCTGCTGGCCAGAAACAGCGGATCGTTGGCGATAAAGGTGTTGTTGCTCACCTGGCCCTGGTAATCAATCACATTGACGGAACAGTAGGGCTGCGGCACGCGCAGCCATCCCTGCACGTCGTGGCCCTGGCGCGCCAGGGCAGCGAGCCAGACCTGGCCAATAGCGCCACAACCCAACACGGTAATTTTCATACTGCCTCCCGTATCCGGGTTTGTCGTTTATTCTGTTATACCCAGTGATAATAAGTATAGCGTTGTGCGCAGCCTGATTTTGTTTAGTGCGGCAAGACGCGTATTATGCATGTCACTTTAGCGTCAGGAGAAGAAGAGATGCCATCTTTCGATATCGTTTCAGAAATCGACATGCAGGAAGTCCGCAACGCGGTCGAAAACGCCAACCGTGAATTAACGACCCGCTTCGATTTTCGCAACGTGAGCGCCAGCTTCGAGCTCAACGAAAAGAGTGAAACCATCAAAGTGACCAGCGAGTCCGATTTTCAGGTGAAACAGCTGGTGGATATGCTGCGCGAGAAGATGCTCAAGCGCGGCATTGAGGGCGCCGCGCTCGATATCCCTGAGGAGATCGAGCACAGCGGCAAGAGCTGGAGCGTCGATGCCAAAATGAAAAAGGGCATTGAGAGCGACGTGGCGAAAAAGATTGTGAAGCTGATTAAAGACAGCAAGATCAAGGTCCAGACGCAGATTCAGGGTGAATCGCTGCGCGTCACCGGCAAGTCGCGCGATGACCTGCAGAGCGCGATGGCGCTGGTGCGCGGCGGCAACCTTGGCCAGCCATTCCAGTTCAAGAACTTCCGCGATTAATCCTCTTAAGGCGTGCGGCAGCTCATCTGCTGCACGCCTTGTTTACCGCCTCTCTTGCCCCGCCTGTTTTCTCTTACCTCTGCGTTAAATCAATATGCTTATCAGTAAAGGTGTGCAACTCTCTTGATGAAACCCTCAACAGGAGAAAGACGTCATGAAAATGATGAAAGCTGCCGTGGTTAAGGCGTTTGGCGCACCGCTGGTTATTGAGCAGGTGCCAATACCAGAAGTCGGGGCAGGGCAGGTACTGGTAAAAATTGCGGCGACCGGCGTCTGTCATACCGATCTTCATGCGGCGCAGGGCGACTGGCCCGTCAAACCTGTGCCGCCTTTTATTCCCGGTCATGAAGGCGTCGGCGAGGTGGTGGCTGTCGGGCCTCATGTTACGCACCTCAAGCCGGGAGATCGCGTTGGCGTGCCCTGGCTCTATTCCGCGTGCGGGCACTGCGAGCACTGTCTGGATAGCTGGGAGACGCTCTGCCATGAGCAAAAAAATGCAGGCTATTCGGTTAACGGCAGCTTTGCGGAGTATTGCCTGGCCGATGCCAACTATGTCGGCATTTTGCCTGATAACCTCGATTATGCCGAGGTAGCGCCGATCCTGTGTGCCGGGGTGACGGTCTATAAGGGCCTGAAAATGACGGAGGCGCGGCCTGGAAACTGGGTAGTTATTTCCGGTATCGGTGGACTGGGCCATCTGGCGGTGCAGTATGCTGTGGCGATGGGGCTAAACGTCGCCGCGGTCGATGTTGACGATGAAAAGCTGGCTTTTGCGCAGCGTCTCGGCGCCAGCGTGGTGGCCAACGCACGCAAAGAGGATCCGGCGCAGGTGTTTCACGCGCAGTTCGGCGGCGCGCATGCGGCGCTGGTCACCGCCGTATCGCCTAAGGCGTTTGAACAGGCCATTGGCACGCTGCGACGCGGCGGCACCATGGTGCTTAACGGGCTGCCGCCGGGCAAGTTCGATCTCTCTATCTTTGATATGGTCCTGGACGGCATCACGGTACGAGGCTCTATCGTGGGCACAAGAAAAGATTTGCAGGAGGCGCTCGATTTTGCCGGACGGCATAAGGTGAAAGCGACCATTGCCGTTGAGCCCTTGAGCCACATCAACGCTATCTTTGAGCGTATGCACGCTGGCAAAATCGAAGGGCGGATCGTGGTGGATATGTCACTTTAACGCTGCGCGAAAAGCAAAGAACCGGCGCAATGCCGGTTCTTTTGTCTCAGGCTGACTATCCCGCGTTTAGCTGCTTGCCAGCAGCGCCTCCAGTTCGGGGCGGCTGGTGACCTTACTGTCGATCTTAATATAGGCGCTTTTCTCTTCCGGCACGATTAACACCGCCGATACGCCCGGCTGGGCTTTCAGGCGCTGCTCAAGATTCGGCACCGCCAGCGCGTTATCGCTCAGCACGATACGCAGGCTGCTGACGTAGGGCGGCTCCTGCATGGTCATGGCGACGAACAGCCAGACCGCCGCCACGATGGCGCCCACCAGGAACACCGTCTGCGCGTCGAAATGGCCGAACACCCAGCCGCCGAGGCTACCGCCAATCGCCACGCCGATAAACTGGCTGGTGGAGTAGAGCCCCATCGCCGTGCCTTTATAGCCAGCCGGCGACTCTTTGCTCACCAGCGACGGCAGAATCGCCTCCATCAGGTTAAAGGCGAAGAAAAAGAGCTGCACGCCGATCACCAGCGTCCAGAAATGGCCTGCCGCGCCCCACAGTACAATCTCCGCGATAACAATCAGGCTGACGCAGGCGACGAAGACGCGCTTCATGCGGCGCTTTACCTCGGCGTAGATAATAAAGGGCACCACGCCGACAAAGGCGATCAGCATCGTCACCAGATAGATTTTCCAGTGCTCGGCGGCGGGCAGGCCCGCCTGCTCGAACTGGCCGGGCAGGGCGACGAAGCTGGACATCAGCAGAATATGCAGAGAGAGAATGCCGACGTTGAGTTTGATCAGGCGCGAATTGCCGAGCACCTTGCGGAAGCTGCCTTTCACCATACCCGATTCGCGGTTCAGCACATGGCCGGGCGCGCTCGGCACGACCAGCAGGGTAATCACGATACCCAGCGAGGCGAGAATGGCGATCATCCAGAAGAGCGCGTGCAGGCCGAGCGCGTGGGTAACGATGGGGCCGATCACCATCGCGATAGCAAAGGTGACGCCGAAGCTGATGCCGATAAAGGCCATTGCCTTGGTGCGGTTCTGCTCGCGGGTTAAATCAGAAAGCAGCGCCATCACGGCAGCGGCAATCGCGCCGGAGCCCTGCAGCGCGCGGCCGAGAATAATACCCCAGATAGAGGTGGTGGTCGCGGCGATAAGACTGCCGAGGACAAACAGCAGCAGGCCGCCGACGATCAGCGGTTTGCGGCCAATGCGGTCGGACATCAGGCCAAAGGGAATTTGAAAAATCGCCTGCGCCAGACCGTAGATGCCGATCGCCAGGCCGATAAGGGTTTCACTTGCACCCTGAAGGGCCATGCCGTAAGTGGTTAATACCGGCAGGACCATAAACATACCCAGCATTCGCAGGGAAAATACCGTGCCCAAACCCCATGTGGCGCGGAGCTCCACCGGCGTCATTTTATTATCGTTCATTCCAACCTCTGTAAGTTTGCCGCATCTATTTTAGGGAGCAGGGGAGGGCGGGTAAAATAATAGTGTTTAAGAAGTGGTAACAAAAAGAAAGGGCGCGGAATCGCGCCCTTAGCATGCATGGCCGTGCGGCATTACCACACGTAGGTCAGGAGATCTTTTGACGCCGGGGCCATAAAGTCCACCGACATCATGACGCTCAGCGCGGTGATAGCCACGATTGAGAAGACGAACAGCTTACGCGCCCAGACACGATCGTTTGAGGTCTTGTAACCTGATAACGCCATTCCCAGCCACCAGACGCTTACGGCCGCCGCGACCACCAGGTATTTATAGCCTGCGTAGCCGCCCAGTGACAGCATCAGCGTGGCAATCATAAACGCCAGAATATAGAGCGTAATATGATTCTTCGCCACGGAGATGCCTTTCACCACCGGCAGAACCGGGATGTTCGCCGCCTGGTAATCTTTAAAGCGGAAGATGGCAATCGCATAGGAGTGCGGCATCTGCCACAGGCTAAAGATCGCCAGCAGGATCAGCGCACCGGCATCAAACTGGTTGGTGACGGCGCAGTAGCCAATCACCGGCGGCGCGGCGCCAGACAGGCTGCCAATCAGCGTCCCGTAAACCGAGTGACGCTTCATGTAGAGACTGTAAACGCCGACGTAAACCACGAAGCCCATGACCGCCAGCCACATGGCCAGCGGATTGGCACCAAAGTAGAGCAACGCAAAGCCAGCAATACCCAGCGCGGTAGCATAAATCAGGCTTACTTTCGCGGAGATGAGGCCTTTAACCAGCACTCGATTCCGGGTTCTCTCCATCTTTACGTCGATATCGCGGTCGATCACGTTGTTGAAAACACAACCTGAGGCGACAACCAGCGACACGCCGATCAGCGAGGCGAGAAACAGGGCGTAATCAATGCTGCCTTTTGAAGCCAGCAGAAATCCGCCGATCACAGAAATTAAATTCCCGAAAATAATTCCTGGTTTTGTTACTTGCAGGTATTGCTTAATCATTACGCGACTCTTTAGTGAACCATCATGTTGTAGTTGAGGTTCCACATAATCCACAGCGAGCCAACTACGACGATCAGAATGATGATTGCCGAGAAGACGATGGCTACCATGTTCCAGCCGCCTTCGGACTTGGTGTCCAGATGCAGGAAGTAGATCAGGTGAACAACGACCTGGATGACTGCGCAGGCAACCACGACGCCCAGGGTCATACCTTGAGATGACCCACCGCTCATCACCATCCAGAACGGAATACCGGTCAGGATGACGGAGAGGATGAAGCCGATCATGTAGGACTTCACGCTGCTGTGCGGAACAACATTTCCGTTAGCTGAATGACTCATTACATGACTCCCATCAGATAGACAATGGTAAATACGCAGATCCAGACCACATCCAGGAAGTGCCAGAACAGGCTCAGGCACAGGATACGGGTATGGTTAGTCGACGTCAGCCCACGTTTGGCAATCTGGAACATCAGCACCAGCATCCAGATCAGGCCGCAGGTAACGTGCAGACCGTGGGTGCCTACCAGGGTAAAGAAGCCTGACAGGAAGCCGCTACGATTCGGGCCGAAACCCTCTTCGATCAGATGATGGAACTCATAGATCTCCATGCAGATAAAGCCAAGACCAAACAGGAAGGTCAGCGCCAGCCAGCTAAGGACGGAGCTCTTCTTGTCGTGGTTCATGGCGATAACCGCCATGCCGTAGGTGATGGAGCTCAGCAGCAGCAGCGCTGTTTCGCCCAGAACGAACGGCAGTTCGAAGATGTCTTTGCCTGCCGGGCCACCGGCAGTGCTGTTGACCATAACTGCATAGGTCGCAAACAGGGTTGCGAAGATAATGCAGTCACTCATCAGGTAGATCCAGAAGCCAAAGACTTTATTGGCTCCCGCATCGTGATGCCCATGCTCCGCATGGGCGTCGTGGTGGTGTTTTGTCAGAGTTTCAGTTGACATTATTTCAGACCCGCTTTGCTGATGTCGTCAAAGTGCTGCTTCTCGATCTTCTCGATCTCGACAACCGGAACGTAGTAGTCCACGTCTTCGTCGAAGCTCTTCACAATCCAGGTCACGATCATGCCCAGGAAGGAGAGGCCAGCCAGCCACCAGATATGCCAGATTGCGGCAAAACCGAATACCGTTGCGAAGGCAGCGATGACGATAGCCGCGCCGCTGTTCTTCGGCATATGAATCTCTTCATATTTCGCCGGCTGCTTGTACGCTTCGCCTTTCTCTTTCATTTCCCAGAACGCGTCGCGCTCGTGGATATGCGGGATAGTGGCAAAGTTGTAGAACGGCGGCGGTGAAGAGGTTGCCCACTCCAGCGTACGGCCGCCCCACGGGTCACCGGTCAGATCGCGATTCTGATGACGGTCACGCACAGAGACGTAGAACATGATTACCTGGCTGATGATACCGCAAGCGATCAGGCCTGCACCGACGGCCGCGACAACCAGCAGAGAGTGGAACTGCGGATCGATATCCTGGCTCAGACGACGCGTCATGCCCATGAAGCCCAGAATGTAGAGCGGCATAAAGGCAACGAAGAAGCCGATGATCCAGAACCAGAAGGCGCGTTTGCCCCAGGTTTCGTTCAGGGTAAAGCCGAAAGCTTTCGGGAACCAGTAGGTCACGCCAGCCATACAGCCGAATACCACGCCGCCGATGATGACGTTATGGAAGTGCGCGATCAGGAACAGACTGTTATGCAGCACGAAGTCCGCACCCGGCACCGCCAGCAGAACACCGGTCATACCACCAACAGAGAAGGTGACCAGGAAGCCTACGGTCCACAGCATGGCAGAGTGCATTACGATGCGGCCCTGGTACATGGTGAACAGCCAGTTGAAGATTTTCACGCCGGTCGGAATCGCGATAATCATCGTCATGATGCCAAAGAAGGCGTTAACGTTCGCGCCCGCACCCATGGTGAAGAAGTGGTGCAGCCAGACGATGAACGACAGCACGGTAATGGCGATGGTCGCCCACACCAGTGAGGTGTAGCCAAACAGACGTTTTTTCGAGAAGGTCGCAGTGACTTCAGAGAAGACGCCGAACACCGGCAGCACCAGGATGTACACTTCCGGATGACCCCAAACCCAGATCAGGTTGACGTACATCATCATGTTACCGCCCATATCATTGGTAAAGAAATGGAAGCCAAGGTAACGATCAAGCGTCAACAGCGCCAGGGTCACGGTCAGAACCGGGAACGCAGCGATAATCAGGACGTTGGTGCAAAGAGAAGCCCAGGTAAACACCGGCATTTTGAACAGGTCCATGCCCGGCGCACGCATCTTCAGAATAGTCACGAAGAAGTTGATGCCGGTCAGCGTGGTCCCGATACCGGAAAGCTGGAGACTCCAGATCCAGTAATCAACCCCGACGCCAGGACTGTACTCCGCGCCCGACAGCGGCGGATAGGCCAGCCAGCCGGTCTGTGCGAACTCGCCCACGCCCAGCGACAGGTTAACCAGGATCACACCAACCGCGGTAAACCAGAAGCTCAGGTTGTTCAGGAACGGGAAGGCAACGTCGCGTGCGCCGATTTGCAGCGGCACAGCGATGTTCATCAGACCCACGACGAAAGGCATCGCCACGAAGAAGATCATAATCACGCCGTGCGCGGTAAAGATCTGGTCGTAGTGATGCGGCGGGAGTATGCCGGCTTCCCCGGCAGAAGCCATTACCTGCTGGGTACGCATCATGATGGCATCGGCGAAGCCGCGCAGCAGCATGACGAACGCCATGATGATGTACATGATACCCAGTTTTTTATGGTCGACGGAGGTGAGCCATTCAGACCACAGGTACTGCCATTTACCAAAGTAGGTTAGGGCAGCGATGATTGCCAGACCACCAATGATGATCCCGGCAACCGTAACCATGATAATCGGCTCATGGTACGGCACTGCATCCAGTGTTAATTTTCCGAACATCGTATTATTCCTCGGCTCCCGCGGAAGCGGTGTGACTCATGTCCATGCCTTCGTGCTGAGACATGTCCATCTTCCCGTGGCTGGTCATGAACTTAGCGATGACTTGCTTGAACAGTTCAGGATTCGCTGAAGAGAAATATTCCACCGGATGATTTTCGCTTGGTACGGCGACTTTCTCGAAATCTTCCATAGTGGTCAGCGTGTTAGGTGCCGCTTTAACTTTGGCGACCCACTGCTGGAATTCCGCATCGTCCTTGGTTGCAATGGCTTTGAACTTCATACCAGAGAAACCTCGACCACTGAAGTTCGAGGAGATACCGTCGAACGTTCCTGGCTCATTGGCGATCAGGTGCAGTTTGGTCTGCATGCCCGCCATGGCGTAGATCTGGCTGCCGAGCGTCGGAATAAAGAAAGAGTTCATAACGGAGTTGGAGGTAATTTTGAAGCTCACCGGCGTGTTAGCCGGGAAAGCGATCTGGTTAACGGTGGCAATACCCTGTTCCGGGTAGATAAACAACCATTTCCAGTCCAGCGCCACTACTTGGATCTCAACTGGCTTCACGTCAGAGGCAAGCGGTTTGCTCGGCTCCAGCGCGTGGGTTGATTTCCAGGTCAGCACGCCGAGGAAGAGAATGATCAGGATCGGAATGGTCCAGACCACGGCTTCGACTTTGTTAGAGTGTGACCAGTTGGGGCTGTACTTCGCTTCAGTGTTGGATGCACGATATTTCCATGCAAACACCACCGCCATCAAGATTGCGGGAATAACGACGATCAACATCAAGCCAAAGGCTGTCAGAATCAACGAACGTTGCTCAAGTGCAATCTGTCCCTTGGGATTTAACAACGCATTATCGCAGCCACTCATTAACAAAGTGCCTGCGATTAATGACAAAATCCCCAAACTTTTATTGTATTTCCTGAGTCTCATTTAACGACCTCAATGACAAAGGGCTTATTGTCGTTTAAGTGTGCGCGCATTTTACGGGAAGGTTTATGCAGTGTAAACCAGCATAAGGATGTGTCAGCAGCGTGTTGACACCTTTTGCTAAGGGTGTCACAGATGTTGCCTGGGGTGATAAATTATTAACTGCGACAAGCAGTTGGCACCAATATAACAAAAACCGATGAAAGTATCCTTAAAGAAATCAGGGAAAGAATAAACCTTACTTTTGATACCCAATTCTTTAACAAATCTGCATCATTTGAGTGATGAAATTTATACAAAATAATTGCGCACCGGTTTTTAATATATTCGCGAAATGACGAAATGGGATCTTAATATTTCCCAGAAAATAACTCTTGATGACAAAGTTTAACGTTTGCCGCCCGTCAGAGCGGCCAGATACATTTCCGTTATGAAATAATACCTCTTGTTAATTAAAGCTGCGGTGTGGTGCTTTTCGCTGCGCAACGTAGTCCAGCGTTACGCCTCCGCATACCGCCAGCGCCAGCAGCATCATACCGGCTTCGAACAGCATGCCCGGCACGCTTTCCAGTTGCCACAGCCCCAGCGCCTGACACGCCAGCATCGCCAGCCAGAGCGCGATAACAGCGCATCCGCAGCAGAACAGGCGGGTGGTCCAGCGGTAGCCAGCGGCAAAACGCGTGCGCGTCAGGAAATGCCCGCTGTTTTGCGCTTCGCTCAGCGTGTCGCGGCAGAGCAGCAGCAGCAGCAGACCGGGCAGCGCCGCCAGCACAGTGAAAGCATAGAAGGTCGGCCAGCCCCAGAGCTCGACCAGCCAGCCAGCCGCAGGGCCGACATAGACGCGGCCTACCGCCGAGAGCGCCGAGAGCAGGGCGAACTGCGTCGCGGAGAAGGACTTATTGCACAGCGTCATCAGCAGCGCCACGAACGCCGCCGTGCCCATGCCGCCACACAGATTCTCCACGAAGACGGCGCTGGCCATACTCCATAAATGCGGGGGCGTTACCGCCAGCAGCCAGTAGGCAAAATTGGAGACCGCCTGCAGTACGCCAAAAATCATCAGGGCGCGGAACAGGCTCAGGCGCTGCATCAGCACGCCGCCGTAGAGGGCTCCGATAATGGTCGCCAGCAGCCCGAGCGTTTTGTTTACCAGCCCGACGTCGCCGGCGCTGAAACCGACGCCGCGGATCAGAAAAGTGGTGGTCAGCGAGGCAGCGAAGGCGTCGCCCAGCTTATAGAGCACGATAAGGGTAATCAGCAGCCAGGCATTGTTGCGCTGAAAAAAGTCCTTCAGGGGCAGTGATACCGCCTCACGCAGCGAATGCGGCGTGGTGGCGCGCGTGTCGGGTTCTTTGGCTATCAGGGTGGCGATAAGCGCGGGCACCATCAGCAGCGCCATCAGCCAGTAGGTCGCCTGCCAGCCAAGGTAGCGATCCGCCAGCCAGAGCGCGAGCCCGCCGGAGATCAGCATCGCCAGCCGGTAGCCAAGCACGGTGATGGCGGCGCCGCTGCCACGCTCTTCCGGCGGCAGCACGTCGGTTTTCCACGCGTCGAAGACGATATCCTGCGAGGCGGAGCAGAAGGCAACCAGTACCGCCAGTGCAGCGAGCAGCGTCAGGTCGCGTGCGGGCTGCATAAAACCCATGGCGATAATCCCGGCGATCAGCGCCAGCTGCGTCAGCAGCAGCCAGCCGCGGCGACGGCCAAGAAACGGTGGCGTAAAGCGATCCATCACCGGCGACCAGAGAAATTTAAACACGTACGCCTGACCAACCAGCGAAAAAAAACCGATGGTTTTGAGATCGACATTTTCCACCGTCATCCAGGCCTGCAGCGTGCCAGCGGTCAGCGCCAGCGGCAGGCCGGAAGCAAAGCCGAGCAGCAGTAAAACGGCGGCGTTTCGTTGCGTGAAGATGCGAAGATAGTGATTCATGCTGACCCTGAAGCGATGCCCGGCGGTGCGCCGGGCATGCATATAGTGCGGTGGATTAGTGCGCGTTCTGCTTAATGAAATTGTTGATACTGGTGTCCTGCGCCATATCGGCGATCACGTCGCCCAGCGTCGAGTTCACTGCTTTGGTGATCTTGTCGTTGGTCGCGCTGAAAGCGCCTTCTACGCTATAGGTCTGGCGATAGTTCTTCACCTGCTTGTTGCCGTTCTTCGCGGTGGCGATAATCGAAATATCCGCTTTGGTGGTGATGCTGTAGCGTACGTTGCCCTCGGTCACGTCTGCATAGAGGTGATTCACCACGATCTGCAGGTCGACGGCCCCTTCCGGCCCGATCATATAGCCGCGCGCGGTCATCTGTTTCTCCAGCACCTCCTGCAGCAGGAAGCGCAGATCGCGGGACGGGGTGAGGGTAACCAGCTGACCATCGCGATTGACTTTCGCCAGCGCCTGGTCGCTGCGCTGATCGGCACCGTTGATGCTAACGGTCACGCCCATCAGGCTGGGATCCTGCTGCGGCAGCTCAATTTTCGGCTGAATGGTCAACGTATTGCTGTTAGCGGCACAGCCAGCCAAAATAAAGGCGGCCAGCAGGGGAAATAACAGTTTTTTCAACATGCTTATTCTCGTTAATGTTGTGGGTTGGCTTGCAAAAACTGCGGCCATCATAGCATTGCGCGGCAGTGAAAAAAGCCCTTGCGAAGGGGAAATTCGCGGAAACCGCCTTTTTTATAGGCTATGAAAAATCGGGGCATTGACCTGCACTCGCGCTGCGCTATCATGCCGGTCGGCTCAGGCAACGGCGGAAATATTTTCACACATTTGTGCGGACGCGCCTGAAAACCTACTAATATTTAACCAGATGGGGCACAGCGCTCGCCATTGAGGAAAGAGACAATGATTCGCGAACAGATCGAAGAGAAGCTTCGCCTGGCTTTTGCGCCGGCTCATCTGGAAGTGCATGACGAAAGTTATCGTCACAATGTCCCGGCGGGTTCCGAAAGCCACTTCAAGGTGGTTATCGTCAGCGACGTATTCGCTGGTCAGCGCTTTCTGGCGCGCCACCGGGCGATTTACGGCGAGCTCGCCGCCGAGCTGGCAGGCAGCGTTCATGCGCTGGCGCTGCATACCTACACCCTGAAAGAGTGGGAGGGGTTGCAGGATACCGTGCTCGCCTCGCCAAACTGCCGCGGTGCCGGCACCCTCGCCTGAGCACCTCCCGCCTTTTTTAAAAAACGGCCTCCGGGCCGTTTTTTTCATTATTTAGCGATAAACGCGATCTCTGGCGCAAAAAAGCAGCAAAGCCGCTAAAAAGTGGTGAGTTTACAGCCTCGACTCACCAGGGCGATGCCGCTATAATGCTGCGTCTATTTTTCCGGAATGTCTTCGGGACGCTTCTGGTGACAGGGATCAGGTTCTCTTAATGGAAGCCGTCCCGGTTGTTGGATACGGCGCATTACATAATGTGTGGTGTCTGAAGTTGACCGAGCACGCGATTTTTTGAGGTAACAAGATGACAGTTTCAGTAGAAACCACGCAGGGTCTGGGCCGTCGCATTACGATTACTGTCCCCGCAGACAGCATCGAAAGCGCAGTGAAGAAAGAACTGGTGGAAGTGGCGAAAAAAGTCCGTATCGATGGTTTCCGTAAAGGCAAAGTGCCGGCCAATATCATCGCACAGCGCTACGGCGCTTCTGTTCGTCAGGACGTGCTGGGCGAGCTGATGACGCGCAACTTCGTTGACGCCATCATCAAAGAAAAAATCAATCCGGCTGGCGCGCCGAACTACGTGCCGGGCGAATATAAAGAAGGCGAAGATTTCACCTACGCGGTCGAGTTCGAAGTCTATCCGGAAGTTGAGCTGCAGGGTCTGGACAGCATCGAAGTCGAAAAACCGCTGGTCGAAGTGACCGACGCTGACGTCGACGCCATGCTGGATACCCTGCGCAAGCAGCAGGCCAACTGGAAAGAGAGCGATGCGGCAGCGACTGCTGAAGATCGCGCGACCATCGACTTCAGCGGTTCAGTCGACGGCGAAGAGTTCGAAGGCGGCAAAGCCTCTGACTTCGTGCTGGCGATGGGCCAGGGCCGTATGATCCCGGGCTTCGAAGAGGGCATCGTGGGTCATAAAGCGGGCGAAACCTTCACTATCGATGTGAAATTCCCGGAAGACTACCATGCGGAAAACCTGAAAGGGAAAGACGCGAAGTTCGACATCGTGCTGAAGAAAGTTGAAACGCGCGAACTGCCTGAGCTGACTGAAGAGTTCATCAAGCGTTTCGGCGTGGAAGATGGTTCCATCGAAGGTCTGCGCGCTGAAGTGCGTAAAAACATGGACCGCGAGCTGAAAGGCGCCATTCGCAACCGCGTGAAAACGCAGGCGATCGACGGTTTGGTCAAAGCCAACGAGATCGACGTGCCGGCTGCGCTGATCGACAGCGAAATCGACGTGCTGCGTCGTCAGGCTGCGCAGCGCTTCGGCGGCAACGAGAAGCAAGCGCTGGAACTGCCGCGCGAGCTGTTTGAAGAGCAGGCGAAACGCCGCGTTGTTGTTGGTCTGCTGCTGGGCGAAGTGATTCGCACCCATGAGCTGAAAGCTGACGAAGCGCGCGTTAACGCCCTGATCGAAGAGATGGCGTCGGCGTACGAAGATCCGCAGGAAGTGATTGAGTTCTACAGCAAAAATAACGAGCTGATGAACAACATGCGCAACGTGGCGCTCGAAGAGCAGGCGGTTGAAGCCGTTCTGGAAAAAGCGAAAGTAACTGAGAAAGCGACCAGCTTCCAGGAACTGATGAATCAGACCAACGCTGCCTGATTGCGGATTTAACCAGAAGTGCTAAGCCCGCGGCTGAAAAGTCGCGGGCTTTTTTGTTTTTCCGACGCCATCTCCTCTCCTGTGCTGCTATTCGCTTAATAAATCGGCAAATTATTCACGTTGCGCTTTTTCCCGGTTAGCGAATGAAGAAAAGGTTGTTATGCTTGAAACAGCAGGGCAGTATCCCCAGATTGAGGGAGTATGCAGAAGAGAGTTAGACTGGCTGATTAACCGTCCTTGAAGGTGTCGGAAATGAAGCGAAGCTGTGCAGAACGCGCGCGCTTCAGAGAAAATCGGTACAGAATGTAGCCAATGAACTATATCCAGGAGACGGTAATGTCATACAGTGGCGATCGTGAATTTACTGCGCCGCGCAATGCGCTGGTGCCCATGGTGGTTGAACAGACTTCACGCGGCGAGCGTTCCTACGACATCTATTCCCGCCTGCTGAAAGAGCGCGTCATCTTCCTGACCGGCCAGGTTGAAGATCACATGGCCAATCTGATCGTGGCGCAGATGCTGTTTCTGGAAGCGGAAAACCCTGAGAAAGATATCTATCTTTATATTAACTCCCCAGGCGGTGTGATTACTGCGGGCATGTCGATTTACGACACCATGAAGTTCATCAAGCCGGACGTCAGCACTATCTGTATGGGCCAGGCCTGCTCCATGGGCGCCTTCCTGCTGACTGCTGGCACCAAAGGCAAGCGTTTCTGCCTGCCGAACTCGCGCGTGATGATTCACCAGCCGCTGGGCGGCTATCAGGGCCAGGCGACCGACATCGAGATTCATGCGAAAGAGATTCTGAAAGTCAAACAGCGTATGAATGAGCTGATGGCGGAGCATACCGGCAAGTCGCTGGAAGAAATTGAGCGCGATACCGAGCGTGACCGTTTCCTCTCGGCGAGTGAAGCGGTAGAGTATGGTTTAGTCGACTCCGTCCTGACACATCGCGAATAAGACTCATCTGCCCGTCTCCTTGCGCTATAGTTACTGGGAAACGGGCTTGAGTTGAATGAATATTGGCCGTGTTCGCACGGCCTGCGCCGTACGCCTGTATGGCCTGAGAACAAGAAGAGGTTAACTGATGACAGATAAGCGCAAAGACGGTTCAGGAAAGTTGCTGTACTGCTCTTTTTGCGGCAAAAGCCAGCATGAAGTGCGTAAGCTGATTGCCGGGCCGTCAGTGTATATCTGCGACGAATGTGTCGATCTGTGTAATGACATCATTCGCGAAGAGATCAAAGAAGTTGCCCCGCATCGCGAACGTAGCGCGCTGCCTACGCCGCACGAAATCCGCCATCACCTCGATGATTATGTTATCGGCCAGGAAAAGGCGAAAAAAGTGCTGGCGGTTGCGGTGTACAACCACTACAAACGCCTGCGCAACGGTGATACCAGCAATGGCATCGAACTGGGCAAAAGCAACATCCTGCTGATTGGCCCAACCGGTAGTGGTAAGACCCTGCTGGCGGAAACGCTGGCGCGCCTGCTGGATGTGCCGTTTACCATGGCTGACGCTACCACGCTGACCGAAGCGGGCTATGTGGGCGAGGATGTGGAGAACATCATCCAGAAGCTGCTGCAGAAGTGCGACTACGACGTGCAAAAAGCGCAGCGCGGCATCGTTTATATCGATGAGATTGATAAAATCTCGCGTAAGTCAGACAACCCGTCGATTACGCGCGACGTTTCCGGCGAAGGCGTGCAGCAGGCGCTGCTGAAGCTGATTGAAGGCACCGTAGCGGCCGTGCCGCCGCAGGGCGGTCGCAAGCATCCGCAGCAGGAATTTTTGCAGGTCGATACCTCTAAAATTCTGTTTATCTGCGGCGGCGCATTCGCGGGTCTGGATAAGGTGATCTCCCAGCGCGTGGAAACCGGCTCTGGTATCGGCTTCGGCGCAACGGTAAAAGGTAAGTCGGAAAAAGCGAGCGAAGGCGAACTGCTTTCTCAGGTAGAACCTGAAGATCTGATCAAATTCGGTCTGATCCCGGAGTTCATTGGTCGTCTGCCGGTGGTCGCGACGCTCAACGAGCTGAGCGAAGAGGCGCTGATCCAGATCCTGCGCGAGCCGAAGAACGCCCTGACCAAACAGTACCAGGCGTTGTTCAACCTGGAAGGGGTCGAACTGGAGTTCCGCGACGAAGCTTTGACCGCCATCGCCAAAAAGGCGATGTCGCGTAAGACCGGTGCCCGCGGCCTGCGTTCTATCGTTGAAGGCGCGCTGCTGGAAACCATGTATGACCTGCCTTCTATGGAAGACGTAGAAAAAGTGGTGATTGACGAGTCGGTTATCGATGGTCAGTCAGAGCCAATGCTTATCTACGGCAAGCACGAAGCCCAGGCGTCTGGCGAATAATTCGCCAGCGCAAGGGCATTGATATCATTAAAAAAGGGGAAAATTCTTTCCCCTTTTGTTTTTCTCGCTCTCATGACGTTGAATGTCGAACGATCATCCCCATATACTCATAATCCTGTGGGTTTAACTGCACATTCCCTGCATTATGCGGTGCCCATCACCTGGCGGACACTAACTAAGAGAGAGCTCTATGAATCCTGAGCGTTCTGAACGCATTGAAATCCCCGTGTTGCCTCTGCGCGACGTGGTGGTTTATCCGCACATGGTAATTCCGTTGTTTGTTGGTCGGGAAAAATCGATTCGTTGCCTCGAAGCGGCGATGGATCATGACAAGAAGATCATGCTGGTTGCCCAGAAAGAGGCGTCAACGGATGAACCTGGCATTAACGATCTCTTCTCTGTAGGGACCGTGGCCTCTGTGCTGCAGATGCTGAAACTGCCTGACGGCACCGTCAAAGTTTTAGTCGAAGGCCTGCAGCGCGCACATATCACCACCCTGGCGGATAATGGCGACCATTTTACCGCGCAGGCGGAATACCTGATCTCGCCGGAAATTGAAGAGCGTGAACAGGAAGTGCTGGTACGGACGGCGATCAATCAGTTTGAAGGCTATATCAAGCTGAACAAAAAGATCCCGCCGGAAGTGCTGACCTCGCTGAACAATATTGACGATGCGGCGCGCCTCGCTGATACCGTTGCGGCCCATATGCCGCTGAAATTAGCCGATAAACAGTCGGTGCTGGAGATGTCAGACGTGAACGAGCGTCTGGAATATCTGATGGCAATGATGGAGTCGGAAATCGATCTGCTGCAGGTTGAGAAGCGCATTCGCAACCGCGTGAAAAAGCAGATGGAGAAGAGCCAGCGCGAGTATTACCTGAATGAGCAGATGAAGGCCATTCAGAAAGAGCTGGGCGAAATGGACGACGTGCCGGATGAGTACGAAGCCCTGAAACGCAAAATCGACGCGGCGAAAATGCCGAACGAAGCGCGTGAAAAAGCTGAAGCCGAGCTGCAGAAATTAAAAATGATGTCGCCGATGTCCGCTGAAGCGACAGTGGTACGTGGCTATATCGACTGGATGGTCCAGGTACCGTGGAATGCGCGCAGCAAGGTGAAAAAAGACCTGCGCAAGGCTCAGGAGACGCTGGACACTGACCACTATGGTCTGGAGCGCGTCAAAGACCGCATCCTGGAATATCTCGCCGTGCAGAGCCGCGTCAGTAAAATTAAAGGCCCGATCCTCTGCCTGGTTGGACCGCCGGGCGTGGGTAAAACCTCGCTGGGTCAGTCGATCGCCAAGGCGACCGGCCGTAAGTATGTGCGTATGGCGCTGGGCGGGGTGCGTGACGAGGCAGAAATTCGCGGTCACCGCCGGACCTATATCGGCTCTATGCCAGGAAAACTGATTCAGAAAATGGCGAAGGTCGGGGTGAAAAACCCGCTGTTCCTGCTGGACGAGATTGACAAAATGTCATCCGACATGCGCGGCGATCCCGCTTCCGCGCTGCTGGAAGTGCTCGATCCCGAGCAGAACATCGCCTTTAACGATCACTACCTGGAAGTCGATTACGATCTTTCCGACGTGATGTTCGTTGCCACCTCCAACTCCATGAACATTCCGGCACCGCTGCTGGACCGTATGGAAGTGATTCGCCTCTCTGGTTACACCGAGGATGAGAAGCTCAACATCGCCAAACAGCATCTGCTGCCGAAACAGATTGAGCGTAACGCCCTGAAAGAGAGCGAAATCACGGTGGAAGACAGCGCCATTGTCGGCATCATTCGCTACTACACGCGCGAAGCAGGCGTGCGTAGCCTGGAGCGCGAACTGTCGAAGCTGTGCCGTAAAGCGGTGAAAACGCTGCTGCTGAACAAAGAGCAGAAGCATATCACCATCAACGGCGACAACCTCAAAGATTACCTGGGCGTACAGCGCTTCGACTATGGCCGCGCCGAAAGTGAAAACCGCGTTGGCCAGGTAACCGGCCTCGCGTGGACCGAAGTGGGCGGCGATCTGCTGACCATCGAAACCGCGTGCGTGCCGGGCAAAGGCAAGCTGACCTACACCGGTTCACTCGGCGAGGTGATGCAGGAGTCGATCCAGGCGGCGCTGACGGTAGTGCGCGCGCGCGCCGAGAAGCTGGGCATCAACGGCGATTTCTACGAGAAGCGCGACATCCACGTTCACGTACCGGAAGGCGCGACCCCGAAGGATGGCCCGAGCGCCGGTATCGCGATGTGCACCGCGCTGGTCTCCTGTCTGACCGGCAACCCGGTGCGCTCTGACGTGGCGATGACCGGCGAGATCACGCTGCGCGGCCAGGTGCTGCCGATTGGCGGCCTGAAAGAGAAGCTGCTGGCGGCCCATCGTGGTGGCATTAAAGTGGTGCTGATCCCGGACGATAATAAGCGCGACCTGGAAGAGATTCCGGCCAACGTTATCGCCGATCTGGAGATCCATCCGGTGAAACGCATCGAAGAAGTTTTAGGCCTTGCGCTGGAAAACGCCCCTTACGGCATGCAGGTCGCTACTGCAAAATAGTGATTAGCGACATAAAGCATTAAAAAGCGAAGCTGGCAGGCCAATGAGCGCTTGCCAGCTTTTTTTAGTGCCGTTAATTTAGGGGGCTGCGGGATCAACGATTAAGATGAATTCCGTTGTTTCGCCTCAACAGGCTTGATATAACGTGCTGCGCATTCGTATCCGCCAGGACGCGCGGATGTGAAGTGAAATAATAAAAGAGGGGATGAAGAGAGTGAATAAGTCACAGTTGATCGACAAAATTGCTGCAGACGCTGACATTTCTAAAGCAGCAGCCGGACGTGTTTTAGACGCATTCACCAGTTCTGTTTCCGACGCGCTGAAAGGCGGCGACGAAGTGGCTCTGGTGGGCTTTGGCACCTTTTCCGTACGCGAACGTGCCGCACGTACCGGCCGCAACCCGCAGACCGGCAAAGAGATCACCATTGCCGCTGGCAAAGTACCGGGCTTCCGCGCCGGTAAAGCGCTGAAAGACGCTGTCAACGCATGACATCGCATCCGTCCACAGAAGCATTTTCTTCCGTGGACTAGAGGACGGTTCTTGCGTTCTCATGTAACATACGGGCACATCAAATTTGATGTGCCTTTTTTATTCGGATCCGGGGATAAATCGCGCTAAGACTTGTCTCAACAGGAGTGAAGCTGCCAGGCTAAACGGCAGTTGCGTAACGGCCTTTATCCGACAGGCGTTGCGCCCGAGGTTTATATCCACACTACAGCGGAGCGTTGTCATACCATGATGGACAATTTACGCGCGGCGTCGAATCATGTCGTGCTCAAGGTTATTTTGGGGTTGATTATTCTCTCCTTCGTGCTGACCGGCGTTGGCAACTACCTTATCGGCGGCGGCAGCGATTACGCCGCTAAAGTCAACGGACAGGAAATCAGCCGCGCGCAGCTCGATCAGGCGTTCAACAGCGAGCGTAGCCGCCAGCAGCAGATGCTGGGCGATCAGTTCTCGCAGCTTGCCGGTAACGACGGCTTCATGCAGCAGATGCGTCAGCAGGCGCTGTCGCAGCTGGTAGACCAGGCGCTGCTCGATCAGTATATCAACGACCTCCACATTACTATCAGCGACGATCAGGTCAAGCAGGCGATTTTCGCCCAGCAGGCGTTCCAGACCAACGGCAAGTTCGACAACGCGAAGTATAACGCTCTGCTGAGCAGCATGGGCTTTACCGCCGATCGCTACGCGGAAGCGCTGCGCAAGCAGCTGGCAACCCAGCAGCTGATCAACGCCGTCGCCAATACCGACTTTATGCTGAAAGGCGAAACCAGCAAGCTGGTGGATCTGGTGTCGCAGAAGCGCGACATCCGTCAGGCGACCATCGACGTCAACGCGCTGGCGGCGAAACAAACCGCGTCAGCCGACGAGATTGCGCAGTACTACCAGCAGCATAAAAACAACTTTATGGCGCCGGAGCAGTTCCGCGTCAGCTACATCAAAATGGACGCCGCCAGCCTGCAGGCCAGCGTCAGCGACGCCGACATTCAGAGCTGGTACGACCAACATAAAGCGGACTACACCCAGCCGCAGCGTAACCGCTACAGCGTCATTCAGACCAAAACCGAGGCGGATGCCAGCGCCGTGCTGGCGCAGCTGAAGGGCGGGGCTGACTTTGCCGCGCTGGCGAAAAGCAAATCGATCGATCCTATCTCCGCGCGTAAGGGCGGCGATATGGGCTGGCTTGAGCCGGCCACCACGCCGGACGAGCTGAAAAACGCTGGCCTGACGCAGAAAGGCCAGCTTTCTGGCGTGATTAAATCGTCGGTCGGCTTCCTGGTGGTGCGTCTGGACGATATCCAGCCGGAGCAGATCAAACCGCTGGCCGAAGTGCGCGACGCGGTGGCCGAAAAAGCGAAGCAGGAGAAAGCGGTCGACGCCTTCTACCAGCAGCAGCAGAAAGTGAGCGAAGCGGCGAGCAACGACAATGAGTCGCTCGCTGGCGCCGCACAGGCTTCCGGCCTGAAAGTGGTTGAGACCGGCTGGTTCAGCCGCGACAGCGTGCCGCAGGAGCTGAACTTCGACGCGGTGAAAAACGCCATCTTCAACGGGGGCCTCACCGGACAGAACGGCGCGCCAGGCAACAACTCCGACGTGATCACCGTGGATGGCGACCGCGCGTTTGTGCTGCGTATCAGCGAGCACAAACCTGAAGCGGTTAAACCGCTGGATGAGGTGAAAGCGCAGATTGCCGACACGCTGAAGCACGATAAAGCGGAACAGCAGGCGAAGGCGCAGGCGGACAAACTGCTGGCCGATCTTAAAGCGGGCAAACAGGAGGCGCTGAGCGCGGCCGGTCTGACGCTAAGCGCCAGCAAAACCGTCGACCGTAACAGCCAGGATCCCATCGCGCAGACCGCCTTCAATCTGCCGCAGCCTGTTGACGGTAAAACGTCGTGGGGCGTGAGCGAAGATATGCAGGGCAATGTCGTGCTGGTGGCGCTGGATAAAGTCAGCAGCGGTACGCTGCCGCAGGAGCAGGTAGACGAAATGATTAAGGGCGTAACGCAGAATAACGCGCAGCTGGCGTTCGAAGCGCTGCTCGCTAACCTGCGCAAAGAAGCCAAAATCAAATACGGTGCCGCGGCGCAAATGCAGTAACGCTCGCAAAAAAGTGTTTTGCAGTAAGAAACGAAAAGGCCGCCTGCGCGGCCTTTTCCATTTCTGAATGTTGCCTTTTGAGGCCTTCGCTCTTCTCTGTCACCCTCTCCTTGCTGTTAAACATAAGGAGAAACAGAGCATGTCTAAATCACTATTGTCCGTTCTTTGCTTCACCCTCGCGCTTGGCGGCGCACTCGGCTACTCCAGCCTGTCAGCGGCGGAAACCGCAGGTGAGAAACCGATTGCCCAGGCCGCACAGGCGGCAGGCGAAAAAGTCAGCATTAACGAAGCGACCGCCGAGCAGCTGTCGGCGGCGATGAACGGCGTCGGGCTGAAAAAGGCGCAGGCGATTGTCAGCTATCGCGAGCAGTATGGGCCGTTTACCGCCGTCGAACAGCTGAAGGAGGTGCCAGGCATCGGCAATTCGCTTATTGAACGTAACGCTGAGCGGCTGAAACTGTGAGCTAAGACGCAACCCTGACGCTTTTGCCGCGCGGCAAAAGGCCTTTTGCTACGCTAGAGAGGTCATACCAGTTAAGCCCTCTTTAACGACAGGAGATGTCAGGCATGCAGACCACAATTAAAGTTCGCGGCTATCACCTCGACGTGTATCAGCACGTCAACAATGCGCGCTATCTGGAGTTTCTTGAAGAGGCGCGCTGGCAGTGGCTCGAAGAGGCAGACGCGTTCAGCTGGCTGCAGCAGCAGCAGCTGGCGTTTGTGGTGGTGAATATCAATATCAACTACCGTCGTCCGGCTGTGCTGGGCGACGTTCTGGCGATTCACAGCGAAATGGCGCAGCTGAACGGAAAAAGCGGCGTCATTACCCAGCGCGTCACGCTGGCGGGGAGCGAAATCCTGGTGGCGGATGCGGCGCTGACCTTTGTCTGCATCGATTTGCGCACGCAGAAAGCGGTTGCGCTGGAGAGCGAACTGCGCGCGCGGCTGGAGGCCTTCTCCGCCTGAGGCAACAGCACGGCGCATCTGAGCAGCGCCGCGCCAGTATCAGACCAGGCCGCTTTTGCTTTTCATTACTGCCATCACGGCGTCGCAATCGGCGAGATAGTCATTCAGGCCCCGTGCGCGCAGATGACAGGCGGCACATTCGCCGCAGCCGTCGCCCTTGACGCCGTTATAGCAGGTCAGCGTCTCTTCGCGTACCAGCGTCAGGCTTTGCCAGTAGTCGGCCAGCGCCCATGTCTCTGCTTTATTGAGCCACATCAGCGGGGTTTCAAAACGCACCTCGCGCGCCATGCCAAGGCTGACGGCGTGATTCAGCGCCTTAACGAACTCGTCGCGGCAGTCAGGATAGCCGGAAAAATCGGTTTCGCAGACGCCGGTGATCACGGCCTCCGCCTCCACCTGATACGCATAAACCGAAGCGAGGGTGAGGAACAGAATATTGCGTCCTGGCACAAAGGTGCTCGGCAGGCCGCTGGCAGCGGGATCGTAAGAGGGGACAGGAATGTTGTCGCGGGTCAGGCTGCTTACCGCCAGCTCGTTCAGCAGGGTGACGTCGAGCACCTTATGGGCGCGTGCGCCCAGCTTCAGCGCCAGCGCACGGGCAACATCAATCTCTTCGCGATGGCGCTGGCCGTAGTCGAAGGTGACGCAGTGCACCTCGTCATACTGCTGCAACGCCTGAATCAGGCAGGTAGTGGAGTCTTGTCCACCGCTAAAGACGACAACGGCTCGTTTCATCATATTGTCCTGGTCGAAAATTTTGCCTCTATGGTAATCACTCTCCCGCCCGCTGAACAGCGCGAAGCGCGGCTTTACGCCGTCAGCGGCGGCGGAACCCAGGCGCGGCTGAAGTCGAACCAGCCGAGGGGGTTGAGCTGGATACCCTCTACGCCCGGTGGAGCAAAGATTTGATAGCGATAGTTGAACAGCGGCAGCAGCAGACCGTCGCGCATCAGACTGTGGTAGAGCTGGTGCAGCGCGACGCGGCGCGCCTCGCCGTCGGCCAGCCGCTGTATCTCCAGGAGCTGCTGACGAAGATGATGGCTGGTTGCCGCAGGCCACAACCGATCGATCTCCAGCCAGCTTGCCAGCGTAAAAAGCGGCGCATCGCCGATCAGCCGGTCGCCCATCACCAGATCGGCCTGCGCCAGATCCTCGCTGCCTCGCCAGCTTTTCACCTCGTGAAAGATCAGCGTGAGTTCACAGCCTTCCGCGCGCAAGAGTTCACGCAGCGCCTGCGCCATCTCATGCAGTTCGACCGGTAGCTGGTAGTGCAGCGTCAGGCGCGGCGGCAGACGCGCCGCCTCATCCTCTACAGGCGGCACTGGCCAGCTCGGCAGCAGCTCTTTGCTCGGCGTAATCAGCCCCTCTTCCAGCGGCAGCTGCGCCACGATGCCGCTTTGCTGCAGCAGGCGGAGCAGACGACGCGCCTGCGCCGGGCTAAAACCGGCGCGCGGACGACAGGCGAGGTAGCAAAAGCCGAGGCTGATGCTGCGGCTGACCGGACGCAGCGACGCCAGATCCGCCGCATCGCCAATGGCGATCTGCACCGGATGGCGGCAGCTGGTGCCGAGTGCGCGATCGAACAGCGTCGGCGTAATCCAGTACTCAACCGCCTGCATCAGCGGCAGCGGCAGGTGACAGCGCGTATGGCTCTCAATACGCACCAGCTCGGACGTGAAGTGCGCCAGCTTCCAGGGGCCGCTGCCGAGGCGCGGCTGCTGCGGATGGGGCAGCAAACAGAGCTGATGCGCCAGTCGCCAGGGCAGCCAGTAGTCGCTGCGGCTCAGCCGAAAGCGCAGCGCCAGCGGATGCGGCGCGTCTACGCTTGCGACCGCCGCCAGCAGGCGCTGCGCGCGCGCGTCCTGCAAAATGCGCTGAAACTGCTCGACCAGCTGCGCGGCCTGAAGCGGCTCGTCGTTATGCCAGAACAGCTGCGGGCGCAGCCAGAACAGCCAGACGCGCCCTTCGTCGGCGTGCTGCCAGTGATGCGCCAGATCGCCGACCGGCTCGTCCGCTTCGAATCGCGTCAGGCCGGAAAAGAGCTGACGCGCCAGGTGCTGTTCGGCGCGCCCGACAATCTGCAGCGGCGCGACGGAATCGAGCGGACGATAGTAGGGGATGCGCAGCACAGGAGCATCGTTTTGCCACTGGCCGCCCATCAGCGGGCGCAGCAGATCCACCAGCCGCTCCGGCGCCATATCCAGCACCTGCAGCGCTTCGGCGGCGTTGCCCGCCTGCAGCTGCGTCTGCAGCAGCTGTTGCCGCAGCTGTTCGGGTGAGCGAAGAAAGGTCAGGGTGCCCAGCCTGCCGCGCCCCGATTTGCCCTGCCAGCGCAGCCAGCCTGCATGCTGCCACTGCGAAAGCAGCGTGCGCAGGTGGCGCTCGCTGCAAAAACAGCGGCGCGCCATCTCGGCCACGCAGGTCTGTTGGGGGGCGCCCTGGCTCTGCTGCCACAGGCGCTGAAACTGATTGAGGCGATTGAGCTGGCGCATAGAAAACCCGGAACAGTTTTCAAAAAGTATTCACTATTAGTTCCGGGATTGCCAGGCGATAGTGAATGCTGACTTATCAACGGGAGAGAGCAATGGCGCGACTTGCCGCATTTGATATGGATGGCACGCTGCTGCTGCCCAGCCACCAGCTGGGACAGCAGACGTTAAACAGTTTGCTGGCGCTGCATCAGCGCAACGTGCAGCTGGCCTTCGCCACCGGCCGTCACCTGCTGGAGATGCAGATCCTGCGGCAGCGCATTACGCTGCCCGCCTGGCTAATTACCGGTAACGGCACGCGCGTGCACGATCTGGACGGCAATCTGCTGTTTGCCAGCGATCTCTCGCCTTCGGTGGCGGAAGAGGTACTGCATAGCCGCTGGAAGAGCAGCGCCACGGCGCACGTTTTTAACGACGAGGGCTGGTTTACCGGCGTACCGGCGCCGGAGATGCTGCAGGCGCACGCGCTGAGCGGCTTTCGCTACCAGCTACGCGATCTGAAAAGCATTCCCGCGCATCAGGTCACCAAAATCTGCTTCGTCGAACGTCACGACGCGCTTTGCCAGCTGAAAGCGCAGCTTGAGGCGGCGCTCGGCGACCGCGCCCATATCTGTTTCTCGGCGCTGGACTGTCTGGAGGTGCTGCCGCTCAACTGCAACAAAGGCAGCGCGCTCGCCATGCTGTGTCACCATCTTTCACTGCCGCTGGCGGAGTGCATGGCCTTCGGTGACGCCATGAACGACCGTGAAATGCTGGGGCTGGTGGGGAAAGGGTTTGTGATGGGCAACGCCATGAGCCAGCTTAAGTCGGCGCTGCCCCATTTGCCGGTTATCGGCCATTGCGAGACACAGGCGGTGTCTCACTTTTTAGATCACTGGCTGGCGACGCCGCACCTCGCGTATTCCCCCGAATGCTGAGGATTAGAGTGAAGCGGACAGGGAGTCCGCGATTTTATTCCAGCTCGCGCTGCCAGCGGCTGATATCGCCAAACTGCCGCGCGACCCAGCTTTCATCGTAATAGCTGTCGGGATAGCGCTCGCCGCTGTCGCACATCAGCGTCACCAGCGCGCCCCGTTCGCCGTTCGCTCGCATCCGCTTCGCCACCTGCATCATGCCCCAGAAGTTGGTGCCTGTTGAGGCGCCTGGCTTACGGCCGATAATGTGCGCCAGCTTCAGCATCGCCGCCAGCGTGGCAGCGTCCGGCACCTTCATCATTTCGTCAATCACATCGGGCATAAAAGAGGGCTCGACGCGCGGACGGCCGATACCTTCGATTTGGCTGCCGCGCGGGCTGCGCAGCGTCGCGTCGCGGCTGTGCCAGTAATCGTAAAACACCGAGTGCTCGGGATCGACTACCAGCAGCCGCGTGGCAAAACCCTGATAGCGAATATAGCGGCCCAGCGTCGCCGAGGTGCCGCCGGTGCCGGCGCCCATAATAAGCGTATGCGGCACGGGACAAGGCTCGAGCGCCATCTGGCGGAAAATGCTCTCGGCGATGTTATTATTGCCGCGCCAGTCGGTGGCGCGTTCGGCGTAGGTGAACTGGTCCATAAAATGGCCGTTCAGCTCGCGCGCCAGCTGCATCGAGGCGCTGTAAAGCTCGCACGGGTCGGTGACGAAGTGGCACTGGCCGCCATAGAACTCAATCTGCTCGATTTTGCGCTTCGCGGTGCTTGCCGGCATGACGGCGATAAAGGGCAGGCCGAGCAGCTGAGCGAAATAGGCTTCCGAGACCGCGGTGCTGCCGGAAGAGGCCTCGATCACCGGCCTGTTCTCTTTGATCCAGCCGTTCGCCAGTCCGTAAAGAAACAGCGAGCGCGCCAGCCGATGCTTCAGGCTGCCGCTGGGATGCGTGCTCTCATCTTTCAGATAGAAATCGATGCCGGGATAATCCGCCAGGCGAAAGCGAATCAGGTGGGTTTCGGCGGAGCGCTGAAAGTCCGCGTTGATCTCATTAATGGCGTGGCGAGTCCAGTTACTCATAATGCTATTCCAGCTGAAAAGTTGTGCTGATTGTAAGGCACGGGCAGGAAAAAGAGTTGGCTTTATTTCCGCTATAATGGCGCACCTGGAGAAAAATATTCTCCCGAGGAGAGAAATGTTAGATAAAACCGATCGTCATCTGCTCGATCTGCTGCAGCGCGACGCTACGCTGTCGCTGCAGGCGCTGGCGGACGCCGTCAACCTCACCACCACGCCATGCTGGAAGCGACTGAAAAAGCTGGAGGATGACGGTATCATCCGTGCTCGCGTTGCGCTGCTGGATGCGGAAAAGCTCGGCCTCGCGCTGACCGCCTTTATGTTTGTCAAAACGCAGCAGCACAGCCGTGAATGGTATCAGCGCTTCGTGACGGCGGTGCAGGAGATGCCTGAGGTGCTGGCGTTCTACCGCACGGCGGGCGAGTTCGACTATCTGCTGCGCATCCAGGTTGCGGATATGAAGCGCTACGACGACTTTTACAAGCGTCTGGTCAACAGCGTGCCGGGCCTGATCGACGTCACCTCCAGCTTCGCCATGGAGGAGATTAAATACACCACGGCGTTACCCATTGCCCCCTGAGGCAAAAGAAAGAGAAGAGTCTAGTGCGACTATTTAGCCAGTTAAGTTGGTATTTCATCCGCGAGTGGCGACGCTATCTGGGCGCGGTCGCTCTTCTGATCGCGATCGCTATCCTGC
Source organism: Pantoea phyllosphaerae (assembly GCF_051025595.1). Taxonomy (NCBI): domain Bacteria; kingdom Pseudomonadati; phylum Pseudomonadota; class Gammaproteobacteria; order Enterobacterales; family Erwiniaceae; genus Pantoea; species Pantoea phyllosphaerae. Next base: position 190,716 of record NZ_JBPFDE010000003.1, on the reverse strand, counting down.
AGCTGCTGCCGCCGCATCTGGTGGGCGTGATCGTCGACGGCGTCACGCATCACACCATGAGCGGGCGCGCTATCATGATGTGGATCGGCGTGATGCTGGTGACCGCCGTGGCGACCTATCTGCTGCGCTACGTCTGGCGCGTGCTGCTGTTCGGCGCCTCCTATCAGCTGGCCGTCGAACTGCGCGAAGATTTTTATCGCCAGCTCAGCCGCCAGCATCCCGCTTTTTATCTGCGCCATCGCACCGGCGATCTTATCGCGCGCGCCACTAACGACGTGGACCGCGTGGTGTTCGCCGCTGGCGAAGGGGTGCTGACGCTGGTGGATTCGCTGGTGATGGGCTGCGTGGTGCTGCTGGTGATGAGCCTGCAGATCAGCTGGCAGCTGACGCTGCTGTCGCTGGTCCCGATGCCGATCATGGCGCTGTTTATCCACCGCTACGGCAACCAGCTGCACGATCGCTTCAAGCTGGCGCAGGCGGCTTTTTCCAGTCTGAACGATCAGACGCAGGAGAGCCTGACCAGTATCCGCATGATTAAGGCGTTTGGCCTGGAGTCGCACCAGTCAGATCAATTCTCCGCTATTGCACGCGATACCGGCGCGAAAAACCTGCGCGTGGCGCGCGTCGATGCCCGTTTCGATCCCACCATTTATATCGCTATCGGCTTCTCGAACCTGCTGGCGATTGGCGGCGGCAGCTGGATGGTGTGGCACGACCAGCTGACGCTTGGTCAGCTCACCAGCTTTGTGATGTATCTTGGCCTGATGATCTGGCCGATGCTGGCGCTGGCGTGGATGTTCAACATCGTTGAGCGCGGCAGCGCCGCATGGAGCCGCATCGACGCGCTGCTGGCGGAAGCGCCTGCGGTCGTGGATGGCGATCGGGAACCGCCAGCGGAAGCGGGCGTGCTGCAGGCTTCGATCCGCGCGTTTCGCTATCCGACCAGCGCCGCGCCGGTACTGCGCAACCTCAGCTTCACGCTGAAACCGGGGCAGATGCTGGGCCTGTGCGGCCCGACCGGCAGCGGAAAAAGCACGCTGCTTAGCCTGCTTCAGCGCCATTTTGATATCGACCAGGGGGATATTCGCTACCACGACATTCCCCTGACGCAGCTGCGCATCGACAGCTGGCGCCGTCGGCTGGCGGTCGTCAGCCAGACGCCGTTCCTCTTCTCCGACAGCGTGGCGAGCAATATCGCACTGGGCAAGCCCGACGCCACTCAGGAGGAGATTGAGCGCGCGGCGACGCTGGCCTGCGTACATGAGGATATCCTGCGGCTGCCGCAGGGGTATGCAACTGAAGTGGGCGAGCGCGGCGTGATGCTTTCCGGCGGCCAGAAGCAGCGACTCTCTATTGCGCGCGCGCTGCTGCTCGACGCGGAGATCCTGATCCTTGATGACGCGCTGTCGGCGGTCGACGGCCGCACCGAGCACGATATTCTGCACAATCTGCGCCTCTGGGGCCGGGGCCGCACCCTGATTATCAGCGCGCACCGCCTGTCGGCGCTGGCGGAGGCGAACGAAATTCTGGTGCTGCAGCAGGGCGAGATCGCCCAGCGCGGCGATCATGACGCGCTGGCGGCGCAGCCGGGCTGGTATCGCGATATGTATCGCTATCAGCAGCTTGAGGCGGCGCTGGACGAAGACGAATCGGCAAAAGGAGCGCTCGATGGCGACCTCTAAACGCTTATGGCCGACGCTGAAGCGGCTGCTCGCCTACGGCAGGCCGTGGCGTAAATCGCTGGCTCTGGCGGTCGGTCTGCTCTGGATCGCCGCTGCGGCCGAGGTGACCGGACCGGTGCTGGTCAGCTACTTTATCGATAACCTGGTGGCGAAACACCAGATGCCCTGGGGGATTGTCGCCGGGCTGGTAACAGGCTTTATTCTCCTCCAGCTGCTGGCGGCGGGGCTGCACTATTTTCAGGCGCTGCTGTTTAACCGCGCGGCAATTGGCGTGGTGCAGCAGCTGCGCAGCGACGTGATGGACGCGGCGCTGCGGCAGCCGCTCAGCGCCTTTGACACTCAGCCGGTCGGGCAGATTATCTCGCGCGTCACCAACGATACCGAAGTGATCAGGGATCTCTACGTGACGGTGGTGGCCACGGTGCTGCGCAGCGCGGCGCTGATTGGCGCGATGATGGTGGCGATGTTCAGCCTCGACTGGCGCATGGCGCTGGTGGCGATGACCATCTTTCCGCTGGTGCTGACGGTAATGCTGATTTATCAGCGTTACAGCACGCCCATCGCGCGCCGCGTGCGCAGCTATCTGGCGGATATCAACAACGGCTTTAACGAAGTGATCAACGGCATGAGCGTGATCCAGCAGTTTCGCCAGCAGGCGCGCTTCGGCGAGCGCATGAGCCAGGCGAGCCGCTCGCACTATGAAGCGCGTATGCAGACGCTGCGGCTTGACGGTTTTCTGCTGCGCCCGCTGCTCAGCCTGTTTTCAGCGATGATCCTTTGCGGCCTGCTGATGCTGTTCAGCTTCTCTTCGCCGGGCATATTTGAGGTCGGCGTGCTCTATGCGTTCATTACCTACCTTGGCCGCCTGAACGAACCGCTGATCGAACTCACGACGCAGCAGTCGATGCTGCAGCAGGCGGTGGTGTCGGGCGAGCGAATCTTCGAGCTGATGGATGCCGCGCAGCAGCGCTACGGCAGCGACGATCGCCCGCTGGCGTCAGGACGCATCTCGCTGCGTCAGCTAAGTTTCGCCTATCGCGCCGATCGCGAGGTGCTGAGCGACATCAACCTTGAGGTGCCGCCGCGCAGCTTCGTGGCGCTGGTCGGCCATACCGGCAGCGGTAAAAGCACCCTCGCGAATCTGCTGATGGGCTACTACCCGGCGACGCGCGGCGAAATCTGGCTGGACGATCGTCCTGTTGGCCAGCTCAGCCATCAGACGCTGCGGCGCGGTATCGCCATGGTGCAGCAGGATCCTGTGGTGCTGGCGGACAGCCTGCTGGCTAACGTGCGCCTCGGCCGCGATATCAGCGAAGAGGCGGTCTGGCAGGCGCTGGAGCAGGTGCAGCTCGCCTCGCTGGCGCGCGCATTGCCGGACGGCATTCATACGCGCCTGGGCGAGCAGGGCAATACCCTCTCGGTCGGGCAGAAGCAGCTGCTGGCGCTGGCGCGCGTGCTGGTGGCGATGCCGCAGATCCTTATCCTCGACGAGGCGACCGCCAATATCGACTCTGGCACCGAGCAGGCGATTCAGCAGACGCTGAGCAGGCTACGCCAGCACACCACGCTGGTGGTGATCGCTCATCGTCTGTCGACCATTACCGAGGCGGACACGATTCTGGTGCTGCATCGTGGTCAGGTGGTAGAGCAGGGCGATCACGCCGCGCTGCTGGCGCGACAGGGACGCTACTGGCAGATGTATCAGCTGCAGCAGGCGGGCGATGAACTCGCGTCGGGCAAGGCCGTCGCCACCGTGGAGTAAATTGCACCTTTTTTGCGCGCATTTATCAGAATGTTCTTACCCTTTGCACTTCTTTGAGGCCAGAAGCACCAAAGAAGTGCAGATTATTTAGCCTCTGGTTTCCCTTTTCTTCTCTCGCTCTCTTCTTTTGCCATTTCAAACCGGCCCGGCCTGCCTTTACGCCGCGTCGCATTCGCTCCTTCATTCCTGGCACAGCCTTTGCTTCTGTCTCTGCGTGTCTGAGGCGACTCACTTGTCTATTACCCGGAGGGGATGCAATGAAGCTGGTTACCGTGGTCATCAAACCGTTCAAACTGGAGGATGTGCGCGAAGCTCTCTCCTCTATCGGCATTCAGGGGCTGACCGTCTCTGAAGTTAAAGGGTTCGGCCGCCAGAAAGGCCATGCAGAGCTCTATCGCGGCGCCGAGTACAGCGTGAACTTTCTGCCCAAGGTCAAGATTGACGTTGCCATCGCCGACGATCAGCTCGACGAAGTGGTGGATGTGATCAGCAAAGCGGCCTATACCGGCAAGATCGGTGACGGCAAAATTTTTGTTGCCGAGCTGCAGCGCGTTATCCGTATTCGTACCGGTGAAACCGACGAAGCAGCGCTTTAATTTCGGCTACGTTATCTGATGGGATGGAAAAAAATGAATAAAGCACTCACCTTATTGGGCCTCATCAGCCTGTCGCTGTTACCGTCGCTGGCGATGGCTGCGCCTGCCGTAGCGGATAAAGCCGACAACGCCTTTATGATGATTTGCACCGCGCTGGTGCTGTTTATGACAATTCCAGGGATTGCGCTGTTTTACGGCGGTCTGATTCGCGGCAAAAACGTGCTCTCGATGCTGACGCAGGTGGCGGTGACGTTTGCACTGGTCTGCGTGCTGTGGATTGTGTACGGCTATTCGCTGGCCTTCAGCGAAGGCAACGCCTTCTTCGGTAGCTTCCAGTGGGCGATGCTGAAAAACATCGAGCTGAAAGCGGTTATGGGCAGCTTCTATCAGTATATCCACGTAGCGTTCCAGGCGTCGTTTGCCTGCATCACCGTGGGGCTGATCGTTGGCGCTATCGCCGAGCGTATTCGCTTCTCCGCGGTGCTGATTTTTGTCGGTGTGTGGGTGACGCTGGCCTATCTGCCGATTGCGCATATGGTCTGGGCGGGCGGTTTTCTGGCACAGGATGGCGCGCTGGACTTCGCTGGCGGCACCGTGGTGCATATCAACGCCGCCATCGCGGGCCTGGTGGGCGCCTATCTGGTAGGCAAACGCGCCGGCTTCGGCAAAGAGGCGTTCAAGCCGCATAACCTGCCGATGGTCTTCACCGGCACGGCGATCCTCTATGTGGGCTGGTTTGGCTTTAACGCCGGCTCCGCCTCTGCCGCCAACGAAATTGCTGCACTGGCCTTCCTGAACACCGTGGTAGCGACCGCAGGCGCGGTATTGTCATGGACCTTCGGCGAGTGGGCGGTACGCGGTAAACCGTCGCTGCTGGGTGCCTGTTCGGGCTTTATCGCGGGCCTGGTGGCTATCACGCCAGCCTGTGGCTATGTCGGCGTCGGCGGCGCGCTGATTATCGGCCTGGTGGGCGGTCTGGCCGGGCTTTGGGGCGTGACCTCGCTGAAGAAAATGCTGCGCGTGGATGACCCGTGCGACGTCTTCGGCGTGCACGGCGTGTGCGGCATCGTCGGCTGTATCCTGACCGGCGTGTTCGCCTCTTCTTCGCTGGGCGGCGTCGGCTATGCGGAAGGCGTCACCATGGGGCATCAGGTATGGGTGCAGCTGTTCAGCGTCGGCGTAACGATCGTCTGGTCTGCGGTGGTCGCCTTTATCGGCTTTAAGCTGGCGGATATGATTGTTGGGCTGCGCGTGCCGGAAGAGCAGGAGCGTGAAGGTCTGGACGTTAACAGCCACGGCGAGAACGCTTACAACCAGTAAGCCGTCGGGCGAAGAAAAGCAGTGCGCTAAGAAAAAGAAAAACGAAAAGGGGCGACAATTCGCCCCTTATTTTTTGCCTTTGCGCAGCCTGGTAGCTTATTCACTGCGCTGACGCATCACCCCTTCCTGCACGGTCGACGCGACCAGCACGCCCTGCTGGTTATAGAACTCGCCGCGTACAAAACCGCGCGCCCCGGAGGCCGAGGTGCTCACCACGCTGTAGAGCAGCCAGTCGCTGAAGTTGAACGGGCGATGAAACCACATGGAATGGTCGATGGTAGCGACCTGCATATCGGCCTCAAGAAATCCTTTGCCGTGCGGCTGCAGCGCGACCGGCAGGAAGTTGAGATCGGAGGCGTAGCCCAGCAGGTACTGGTGAATGCGAAGGTCGGCAGGCAGCCCGCCGTTAGCGCGGATCCAGACCTGTCGTACCGGCTCGTCGACGCGGCCTTTCAGCGGATTGTGGATTTGAACCGGGCGTATCTCCAGCGGCCGCTCGGCAATAAACTTCTCCCGCACCTTTTCCGGCAGCAGATGCGCCATCTTTTGCGCCAGATCCTGCTCCGACGCCAGCGTCTCCGGGCCGGGCACTTCAGGCATCGCGTTCTGGTGCTCGAAGCCGCTCTCAGGCGCCTGGAAAGAGGCGGTCATATAGAAAATAGGCTGCCCGTTCTGCACCGCGCTGACGCGGCGCGCGCTAAAGCTTTTGCCGTCGCGCAGGGTTTCCACGTCGTAAATAATGCCTTTCTTGCTGTCGCCCGGCCGTAAAAAGTAGCTGTGGAAAGAGTGGATAATACGCTCCTCCGGCACGGTTTGCTTCGCCGCGTAGAGCGCCTGGCCCACCACCTGACCGCCAAACACCTGACGCAGTCCTAAATCTTCGCTCTGGCCGCGAAAGAGACCCTCTTCCAGCTTTTCCAGATTTAACAAATTCAGCAGATTTTGCAGCGCCTGGCTCATAGTGCAATCCTCACAAAGTTAACCCGCTCAGTGTGAAAGATCCGACCAGTTGCCGTCAATCAAAGAGTGCAGCGGACGCCACGCAAGGGCAGAGAGGAAATATCTGGATTTTATGCCAGGATTAACCACATAAGGCGAATGAAACCCCAGGCGATGAATTCGCAGCCAATAATCATAGTGATCAGATGGAGACGACATCAATGAAACTCTGGCAAATGGTAAGTGGTATTACCCTGATTGCAGCTGCCGCAGGCTGTGCCGATCACAGCAAGCCGGTACCGGTACCGACGCTGGGCGCCAGCGCGGCAGGGCAACAGGCGGCGATTGCGCAGCCTAACGTGAGCGGGTCGGTCTATATTCGTCAGCGGATTGCATTGCCGCCTGACGCAGTGCTGACGGTCACGCTCTCCGACGCCACCGTAGCGAACGCGCCGTCGAAAGTGCTGTCGCAGCGCGCCGTACACACGCAGGGCAAGCAGGCACCGTTCCAGTTTGTGCTGCCGTTTAACCCAGCGGATATCCAGCCCAACGCGCGTATTCTGCTGAGCGCGGCGATTACCATCGACGGCAAGCTGGCCTTTATCACCGATTCGGTGAAACCGGTCATTAACCAGGGCGGTACCAAAGCGGAACTGCTGCTGGTGCCGGTACCGCAAACCGCGCTGCCTACGCAGCCCGGCGCGGTCAGCACTGTGCCGTCGACCTCGCCGACGCAGGTGACGCCATCTTCCGCCGTACCGGCACCAACACGTCTGTAATCCTCCAGGAGCGGGGCGGCTTCGCCCCGCTGTCAGGGCTGCCAGCGATAAACGTCCAGCGCAACGCGCCCATCGTCGCTTATCTCAATACCTTCTGCCGCCAGCGCATCGCGTTGCCTTAACAGATCGTCGCCCTGTAGCGAAAGGGTTCCGTGACGGTTAATGACGCGATGCCACGGCAGCCGGCTGCCGGCAGGTAAACGACGCAGCACGCCACCCACCTGACGTGCCGCACGCGGCGAACCCGCCAGCCGGGCAATATCGCCATAGGTGGCAACGTTACCTGGCGGAATAGCGGCAACGATGTGCCATACGCGCTGCTGAAAACTCTCTTGCGGATCCATAACGACCTTGCGCAGAAGCAAAAATGCTACTCTAACACGGCGACGCGGCCCCCTGGCGAGACGTATTGTTCAAGAAAACAACGGTCATCCGGACGGCGCTTGCAATTACCGGGGGCTTCCCTGATAATGCCCCCGCCTTCGAAAGAGGGCTTGTCAATGGAGGCTCTGTTGGTCCTCCCGCAATGCTAACTTGTGAACTCGGTCAGGTCCGGAAGGAAGCAGCCGCAGCAGGCGACGCGTGTGCCGGGATGTGGCTGGCAGGGCCTCCACCATTTTCACCCCTCGGAAAATCCTCAGACATCTCTCATAACCGCCACTCCATGGCCAGTTAAAGATTTATTCAGAATTAAGCGGGTGTTATGCAGTAAAGAGGAAGGAAAAACAGTGTGTTAGCGCACGAACTTCCATACTGAGCCAGGAACTTTATCGTAAAGTTTGTTCATTGTCAGTTCAGCCAGACGGTGATCGGCAGCAGAGTAAAATACCGCCAGTTCGTCATCGGATAATTCATACTTATTCTTTTCAATGACGCGTTCGAGCGTATCGATCGAGCGGCAGCGTCTCAGCCGCATCAAATAATCAGTTTTCGTCAGATTTTTATCGTTCATAAATAAACCGGTCTCGTGTTTACCTAAATTGAGTGACTGGGTTGCTGAAGAAAAGCGCACTCTTCGCTAAAAAGATTAAATAAGCGTCGGGCGGAACGCTGCCACCGATTCAGATCTTGTGCATTGATACCGTAATTAGTAAATAGCATAAAGGTATCGTCAAGATAGTCGTCGATTTGCGTTATCAGATCTTCATCTTCAGCATGCTTTATTTTGTAATTCATCGTGAAAGAAGCAATGTGCTCAATCAAATCATTAAGCTGTAAATTGTTCTCAGAAGTAGGGTCGTTAACCCAGCCGTGATGGCTGTCAGTCAGCGTCGCCATGCTTTCATCAAACAGGCTCTCACACAGGAATTTAAGCTGGGCAATATCATGCCGTTTCGGTGAGTACTCGTCCATCTTTTTCCCCTCCATAGCTTGCACGGATACCGCAACGCGGCGAGTTAAGGTTAAGCGGCCAGGAAGTGATTACGAATAGCGGTCAGAGCTTGGGATACATTAAATATAAAACACAATCATTAGATTTGCTCACCTCAATTACTAAATATTACAATTCGTCAGCGGGTGAGGGTTGCTGGCTCTCAATGAGCTCAAACTCAAGTCTGCCGGGAAGAACCTGAAACTGAACCTGCTCTTCGCGCGTAAAAACTTCATTTAAATCCAGACAAGGACTAAATATATGTCCATCAAATTGATAAAGCATTTTAAAACGATTGCTGGCTAACTTTTCTACAGACTTTATTTTAAAACTCTCCGGAACTAACTGCGCATGAGGCGAATACCATTGCAAATCTCCTGCCAAAGGCTGCGCTATTTTGGGAATATTCCGTTGGATAAACGCCGTTAATTCTGGGACAGACGGGTTATCCGGGCTGATATTGCTTTCAAGCTGCAGTGACATTTTCATTTCCTGCTCGATGAGATTGTTAAACCGATCATTAGACTTGTGCAACTACTTTGCAACTCCTCTCTTAACGACAAAACCTATTGTTATTATTCGTAAAGCTTTTTTCCTTACTGAATCAAATAAATGGCATCGTCTTTCAGGAAGGCGTGCCGGGTAACGGATACCTTTTGAAACATATTGCCTGCACGCTCTGCGCTAAAATTGAGATAGATTGTTGTTATGTTATAACATTATGAGTAAATCATGGATCAGAGTGGAATGCTTCTTTCACTAGGCGGAAGAGTCGCTGTGGCCTTGTCTGTCATCGTCCTGCTGGCGCTGGCGATCGTGTGGGGAGTCGCATCATGATGCGCTTTACCCAGCTGCAGGCGGGCTATCAGAACAGGGCGGTAACCCCGATGATTAATGCCGAGTTAACGTCCGGCAGCATGACGGCGCTAGTCGGCGCCAATGGCAGCGGCAAATCGACGCTGCTGAAAACCATCGCCGGGCTGATCAAACCGGTAGCCGGAAAGTGCGAGCTGCAACTTCCCCGGAAGGCTATCGGCTGGATGCCGCAGCGCAGCGAGCTGGAGACGCGCTTTCCGTTGACCGTTTTTGAACTGGTGTCGATCGGCTGCTGGCCGCGCTGCGGCTGGTTTGGCGGCATCAGCCGCAGCATGCGCCGGGAGATCGAGCAAGCGCTGGATGCGGTGCAGATGAGCAATTTTGCCAGCGCACAGCCCGCCACGCTGTCGGGCGGCCAGCTGCAGCGCGTGCTTTTCGCCCGACTGCTGCTGCAGCGCAGCCCGCTGTGGCTGCTGGATGAGCCTTTTAACGGCATCGACAGCAAAACCGTGACGCTGCTGATGTCGATCCTGCAGCAGCAGCGGCAGGCGGGCACCACGCTGCTGGTGGTGCTGCACGACCGCCCGCTGGTGGAGCGCTATTTCAGCCAGCTGCTGTCGCTGGACGACGCGGCGCTACAACCGGCCAGCGACGCGTCGGTCGCACTGCGGAGCCTGGCCTCATGACGCTGATTCAGCCTTTCATCGAATTCGGCTTTATGCGTCGCGCGCTCATCGCCTGCGTGGCGCTGGCGGTGAGCGCCACGCCGCTTGGCGTCTTCCTGTCGCTGCGCCGCATGAGCCTGATTGGCGACGCGCTGTCGCACGCGGTTTTGCCGGGCGCGGCCATTGGCTATCTGATATCGGGTTTGTCACTGGTGGCGATGGGCGTCGGCGGGCTTATCGCCGGGCTGGCGGTGGCGCTGCTCTCCGGCGCGGTAAGCCGCTACACGCCGCTGAAAGAGGACGCCAGCTTCGCCGGTTTTTACTTAGGCTCGCTGGCGCTTGGCGTCACGCTGGTATCGCTGCGCGGATCGAGCGTCGATCTGCTGCATGTGCTGTTCGGTTCGCTGCTGGCGGTAGATAAGCCAGCGCTGCTGCTGGTCGGCGCCATCGCCGCCTTTACCCTGCTGATGCTGGCGGCGATCTACCGGCCGCTGGTGATTGACGCTTTCGATCCCGATTTTCTGCGTGCGCAGGGCAACTGGAGCGCGCCGCTGGTGCACGGCCTGTTTCTGCTGCTGGTGGTGCTGAATCTGGTGGCGGGCTTTCAGGTGCTCGGCACGCTGATGTCAGTGGGGCTGATGATGCTGCCCGCCGCCAGCGCCCGATTCTGGAGCCGCCATCTGGCATGGATGCTGGTCACTGCGATGGGGCTGGCGATCGCCGCGGCCGTTATCGGGCTGATGCTCTCCTGGCGCTTCTCGCTCCCGGCGGGCCCGGCGGTGGTGCTGAGCGCCGCGCTGCTCTTTTTTCTTTCTATTCTGGCAGGTCCATGCGGCGGCCTTCTGCGCCGCCATTAAACAGGGGTATTTATGAAGAAGTTATCGTTAAGCCTGGCGGTCGGCGCGCTGCTGATCAGCCCGCTCTCTATGGCGAAAACCGTGAATGTCGTCGCCAGTTTTACCGTACTGGCGGATATCGTAAAGCAGGTGGGCGGCGAGCACGTGAAGGTAAAATCGCTGGTCGGACCCAATGGCGATCCCCATACCTTCGAGCCGACGCCGCAGGATAGCCAGGCGCTGGCCCGCGCGGATCTGGTCTTCGTCAGCGGCCTTGGGCTGGAGGGCTGGATGGATCGTCTGGTGAGCGCCTCAGGTTATAAAGGTGACGCCGTGATGGCCTCGCGCGGGGTAGTGACGCGCAGCATGGAAGAGGAGGGGAAAACCGTGACCGATCCCCACGCGTGGAATAGCATGCACAACGGTGTCATCTACGCCACCAACGTGATGAACGCGCTGATTAAAGCGGATCCGCAAGACGCCGAGGCGATTCGCCGCAGCGGCGAAACCTATATTCAGCAGCTACAGACGCTGGACAGCTGGGCGAAAACCGCTTTTGCGGCAATACCGGCGGCGAAGCGCAAGGTGCTGACCAGCCATGACGCGTTCGGTTATTTCGGGCAGCGCTACGGCGTCATCTTCCTGGCGCCGGTCGGCTTCTCTACCGAGGCGGAAGCGAGTGCCAGCGATGTTGGCGGCCTGATCAAACAGCTTAAGGCCGAGCATATCCATAGCTACTTTATTGAGAACCAGACCGACCCGCGCCTGGTGAAGCAGATCGCCAGCGCAACCGGCGCGCAGCCGGGCGGCGAGCTCTATCCTGAGGCGCTCTCTGAGCCTTCCGGCCCTGCGCCCACCTATGTTGCGGCATTTCGCCACAACGTTGAGGCGATGATCCACAGCATGAAATAAAAAAAAGGCCGGGGAGGTTCCCCGGCCAGCTCTCACGACACTGACTATCGTTTTTTCTTTCTTCCCTGTACCGCTTTAAAGCGCGGATTCGATTTGCAAATCACAAAGACGCGTCCATGACGGCGCACGATTTTGCAATCTTTGTGGCGTTTTTTTGCCGACGCCAGCGAGCTCAATACCTGCATCTTTAGCGTCCCTGTTTATTAAGGAAGCGGCCGAAGCGCTGATTAAAGCGCGCGGCGCTGCCCTCTTTGGTGAAATCTTTTTGCTTGCCGGTGTAGTAGACGTGGGAGGCAGAAGAGACATCCAGCGTCACGTAGGGCAGGGTTTCACCTTCGAATTCGATGGTGCGCTCGGTTTTAATGGTGGAGCCAATTTTGAAATACTTATCGACAGTGGTGTCGTGGAACACGACTGGACGATAAGCAGGATGAATATTCGGTTTCATAACGCCTCACAAATGTTATGTTATAAAGTAACATTATTATGGCGTGCGCTGGCGAACAATGCAACCCGTGTCGCCAGGGCGCGAAGATTTTGCGTGAGTTTTTGCTGGAGAGGTTGCGGATGAGTGAGGTAGGACAAGCAGGCAGGGAAAAGGCTTCTGCCTCATGGCGCCCGGGCCAGCGTAGCCGCACAGGCGCGCCAGCAATAAAAAAGGCCGCTTGCGCGGCCTTTTATCATTCAGCAAAGATTAGTGCTGCTGGCTCTGTTCGGTTGGATGACCTTTTTCCAGCTCCGCTTTGTTCTTGCCGAAGCGGCGGCGCACCACCACGAAGAAGACCGGAACAAAGAAGATAGCCAGCGCGGTCGCCGTCACCATCCCGCCCATTACGCCGGTACCGACGGCGTTCTGCGCGCCGGAGCCTGCGCCGGTGCTGATCGCCAGCGGCAGCACGCCGAGAATAAAGGCGAGCGAGGTCATCAGAATCGGGCGCAGACGCATGCGGCAGGCATCCAGCGTCGCCTCAACCAGGCCTTTGCCCTCTTTCTCCATCAAATCCTTGGCGAATTCAACGATCAGAATGGCGTTCTTCGCCGATAGCCCGACGGTGGTCAACAGTCCCACCACAAAGTAGACGTCGTTGCTGAGTCCACGCAGCGTGGTGAAGATCAGCGCGCCGATAACCCCGAGCGGCACCACCAGCATCACCGAGAAGGGAATCGACCAGCTCTCATAGAGCGCCGCCAGGCAGAGGAAGACCACAATCAGCGAGATCGCATAGAGCGCAGGCGCCTGGTTGCCGGAGAGGCGTTCCTGGTAGGACATGCCGGTCCAGTCATAGCCGATGCCCGCAGGCAGTTTCGACGCCAACTCTTCCATCAGGTTCATGGCATCACCGGAGCTCTTGCCTGGCGCAGCCTGGCCCAGAATCTCCATCGACGGCAGACCGTTATAGCGCTCCAGACGCGGTGAACCATACTGCCACTTCGCCGACGAGAAGGCGGAGAAGGGCACCATGTTGCCGCTGCTGTTGCGCACGTACCATTTGCTGATGTCGTCAGGCAGCATACGATCTTTGGCTTCACCCATTACGTAGACCTTCTTCACGCGGCCGCGATCGATAAAGTCATTGACGTAAGAGCCGCCCCAGGCGGAGCCAAGCGTGGTGTTGATATCGGACAGCGATACCCCCAGCGCCTGCGCTTTTTCCTGATCGATAGTCAGCTTGTACTGCGGCGTATCTTCCAGGCCGTTGGGGCGCACGCCCACCAGCGTATCAGAGTGCTGCGCCACCATACCCAACAGCTGGTTACGCGCTTCGGTCAGTTTTTCATGGCCGAGGTTATTCTGGTCAATCAGCTCAAAGTCGAAGCCGGTGGCGTTACCCAGTTCGATAATCGCCGGCAGGTTGAACGGGAACACCATCGCATCTTTAATCTGGCCCAGCGCGCCCATGGCGCGGCCGGCGATAGCCGGCACCTTCAGATCGCTGCTGCTGCGTTCATCCCAGGGTTTCAGACTGACGAAGGCGATACCGGTGTTCTGACCACGGCCGGAGAAGCCGAAGCCGTTAACGGTAAACACCGACTTCACGCTATCCTTCTCTTTATTCAGGAAGTAGTCCGTGATCTGATCCATGACCTTTTGCGTACGCTCTTGCGTTGCGCCCGCAGGCAACTGCGCCTGAGCGAGCAGCAGGCCCTGATCCTCTTCCGGCAGGAACGAGGAGGGGAGACGCAGGAACAGATAGGCCATGCCCACCACAATCACCAGATAGATCACCAGGTAGCGACCGGTGCTGCGCACGATATGGCCGACGCTGTCGACGTAGTGGTTGGTGCTCTTGTCGAACAGGCGGTTAAACCAGCCGAAGAAACCGGTGGTTTTGCCGTGATCGCCTTTCTTGATCGGCTTCAGCATCGTGGCGCAGAGCGCCGGCGTCAGGATCAACGCGACCAGCACCGACAGCGCCATCGCAGAAACGATGGTAATGGAGAACTGACGGTAGATAACGCCGGTTGAACCACCGAAGAAGGCCATCGGGATAAAGACCGCCGCGAGCACCAGCGCAATACCAACCAGCGCGCCCTGAATCTGCTCCATTGAGACCCTGGTCGCCTCTTTTGGCGGCAGGCCCTCTTCGGCCATCACGCGCTCAACGTTTTCCACTACGACGATGGCGTCATCCACCAGCAGGCCGATGGCGAGCACCATACCGAACATCGTCAGCGTGTTTATCGAGTAGCCGAAGGCGCTGATAATCGCGAAGGTGCCGAGCAGCACCACCGGGACGGCGATAGTCGGGATCAGCGTGGCGCGGAAGTTCTGCAGGAAGAGATACATCACCAGGAACACCAGCACGATCGCTTCAAACAGGGTTTTCACCACTTCGAAGATGGAGATCTTAACGAACGGCGTGGTGTCATAGGGATAAACCACTTTCAGGCCAGCCGGGAAGGTCGACTGCAGTTTGCCCAGCTCCGCCTTCACCGCATTGGCGGTATCCAGCGCGTTTGCGCCGGTCGCCAGCTTGATACCGATACCGGAAGCGGGTTTGCCGTTATAGCGCGCGATAACCTCGTAGTTCTCCCCGCCCAGCTCGATTTTCGCGACGTCGCGCAGGCGAACCTGCGAGCCGTCGGTATTCACCTTCAGCAGGATCTTGCCGAATTCGTCAGTCGAGGTGAGACGCGTCTGGGCGATAATTGAGGCGTTAAGCTGCTGGTTCGGCGCGGCAGGCGCGCCGCCAAGCTGGCCCGCCGCCACCTGGGCGTTCTGGGTATTGATGGCGCTAATGACGTCGACCGGCGTCAGCTGATAGTTATTCAGCTTCGCCGGGTCCATCCAGATACGCATCGCATACTGTGCGCCGAAGATCTGGGTATCGCCCACGCCTGACGTACGGCTGATAGGGTCCTTGATATTCGAGGCGACGAAGTCGGAGATATCGTTCTGGGTCATTGATCCGTCATCGCTGACGAAACCCGCCACCATCAGGAAGCTGCTGGAGGATTTCTGCACCTGAATACCCTGCTGCTGCACTTCCTGCGGCAGCAGCGGCATCGCCAGCTGCAGTTTGTTCTGCACCTGGACCTGCGCGATATCGGGATCGGTGCCGGATTCAAAGCTCAGGGTCAGCTGCAGGTTACCGGAAGAATCACTGTTTGATGAGAAGTACATCAGCCCATCAATACCGTTCATATTCTGTTCGATAACCTGCGTCACGGAGTCCTGCAGCGTTTTCGCATCGGCGCCCGGATAGGCGGCACGAATCTGCACGGCCGGCGGAGCAACGTTTGGATATTGCTCGATCGGCAGCTTAAGAATCGATAGCGCACCCGCCAGCATCACGATGATGGCGATTACCCACGCAAAGATGGGGCGATCGATAAAGAACTTAGCCATGTATCAACGGCTCCTGTTAAGACGAAGTTTTTTCAGACTGGGTCTGAGATTGCGCACTGGCGTCAGATTTCTGCTCGGCAGAGACTTCCTGCGGCGTCACCTGGGCGCCTGGCTTCGCACGCTGCGTGCCGACGCTGATCACGCGTTCACCCTCTTTCAGACCAGAGGTCACCAGCCATTTGTCGCCAATCGCCTGCGCGGCGTTGACGCTGCGCACTTCAACCTTGTTGTCCGCGCCAACCACCATGACGGTCGCCTGACCGGTCGGCGTACGGGCGACGGCCTGCTGCGGAACCAGCAGCGCATTCGGGTTGGTGCCTTCCTCCAGACGCGCGCGGACGAACATGCCCGGCAGCAAACGATGATCTGGATTCGGCACGATAGCGCGCAGGGTGATAGAGCCGGTGGTTTCGTCAACCGTGACGTCGGAGAACTCCAGCGTGCCTTTCTGCGGCGATTCGCTGCCGTCCTGCATCAGCAGGGTAACGGTCGCTTTGCCGTCGACCTGTTTCAGCTGGCCAGATTCCAGCTCCGCGCGCAGGCGCATAAATTCGTCGCTGGACTGGGTGACGTCGACATACATCGGGTCGAGCTGCTGCACAGTGGCCAGCGCGGTGGTCTGCGCACTCTGCACCAGCGCCCCTTCGGTCACGGACGATTTGCCGATACGACCGCTGATAGGCGAGGTCACTTTGGTGTAGGCCAGATTAATGCGGGCGGTTTCGACGTTCGCTTTCGCAACCTGCACCGCGGCGGCGTTCTGCGCGGCGGTAGCGACGGCGTTGTCGTAATCCTGCTGGCTGATATATTTGGTGCCGAGCAGCGGCTTGTAGCGATTAACCGTCAGCTGCGCGATGCGGGCGTTGGCTTCCGCCTGCGCCAGATCGCCTTTGGCGCTGTCGTAGCTTGCCTGGTAGGTGGCAGGATCGATCTGATAAAGCGATTCGCCCGCTTTAATATCGCTGCCTTCCACAAAATTACGCTTCAGAATGATACCGGAAACCTGAGGACGCACTTCAGCCACGCGATAGGCGGAAGTTCGGCCCGGCAGCTCCGTGGTAATCTTCAGGGGTTCGCTTTTCAGGGTAACAACTCCCACTTCCGGCGGGTGCTGCTGGGCGGCTTGCTGGGATTTATTATCATCACATCCTGTTAACACAAAGCTGCCTGAAAGCATCAGGACGGCCGCCAGAGGCGCTAATCCTCTGTTTTTATTCATAAATAAACCTCTAGTGTCCGATATCAATTGATCAATGGATCACAAACCGATAAACCCATTGCTGCGCTAAAACCCGGGTCGTGCTATGGTACATACATTCACAAATGTATGTAAACTTGCCAGTTTGTAAAAAAAGCTCCCTATGGCACGAAAAACCAAAGCCCAAGCACTTGAAACACGTCATCAAATTCTGGATGCAGCCCTTGCGTTATTTTCCGGCCAGGGTGTTTCTGCCACCTCGCTTGCGGATATAGCCGCAGCGGCTGGCGTCACGCGGGGCGCTATTTACTGGCACTTTAAAAATAAAGCCGATGTGTTACACGAAATCTGGCTGCGCACCGACGCTGGGCTTGATGATGTGGAACTTGAGTATCAGACAAAATATCCTGGCGATCCACTTTCTGTATTGCGCGCGATGCTGATCTATATCTTTGAAGCGACAGCAAAGGATCCACAGCGTCGTGCGCTGATGGAGATCATCTTCCATAAGTGCGAGTTCGTCGGCGAAATGGCCGCGCTGCAAATCATGCAGCAAAGCCTGCTGTCAGAGTGCTATGACAAAATAGAAGAAGTATTGAAAGAGTGCATTGAGGCCGGGCAATTACCCGTTATGCTCAATACCCGCCAGGCGGCACTGCTGATGCGGGGGTACGTCAACGGCATGATGGAGAGCTGGCTGTTTACGCCCGAGAGCTTTGACCTGGCCGCGAGCGCGCCGCAAATCGTCGAAGTCTTTATCGATATGCTGCGCCTGAGCCCGACGCTAACCGCGTCGCATCAGGCCTGACGCTCCGCGTCGCGCTTTTTCTCGAAGTCGCGCTGCACGATTGCCAGCGCCGCCAGCACGGTGTCCGCTGGCAAGCGGTTCTCCTCCAGCAGCTGAATCAAATCCACCGCCAGTTTTATCTCGTCAGGCGCGTTTTCCAGTGACATCTCTATTCCTTATATACGCAGTTTCGCTGCAACCAGCAGCATAAGTAGGGCGCCGGCCAGCGCACAGCCGAGCGCGGCAGGCTGGAGCGTCGCCAGCGAGCCAAAGCCGAAATAGCTGGCGATATAGCCGCCGACCAGCGCGCCGATGACCGCCAGCACCAGCGTGGCGACAAGGCCGCCAGGCCGTCCGGGGAAAAAACGCCGCTTCAGCCAGCCCGCGACCGCTCCAGTGATAATCCAGGCGATAATTCCCATTTCAGGCTCCAGAACAGATGGCGCTAAGTATAGGTCTCACAAGGCCTCGCCGCGCAGCGAAAGCGCCCACCTCACCGCATCAATCGCCTGACGACAGCGCGCCATGCGACCCTCCAGTACCTCAAGCTCCTGTTTCAACTGCTGCTGCGCCGCCAGGCTCTCCGCCAGCGCCAGCCGCTGTTCGCGCTGGTCGATCATCGCCTGCAGCCGCCGTTCATACTCGCGGTATTCCGCCAGCTTTTGCTGGCGCGGCGTCGCCGCAGGGCGTTCGCGGCGCGGGCGCAGCTGCTGCGTATTCGCTTCGCGCTGCAGGGCGGCAATCTGATTTACCAGCTTCTCCGCCAGCCAGACGCGCTCTTGCGCATTCGACGAGGCGTAGAGCAGCTGCTGATTACGCTCAATCTCCTGCAGATAGTCCGCCAGCCGCGTGCCGCTAGCGCTAAATAGCTGGCGGTCAAAGCGCGGCGTGCGGCAGTGGCCATCGGAATGGCGCGCAATCTGCGCTTTAAGCGCGGCCAGGCAGGCGGCCAGGCGTTGTTGTGTAGTGGCGTCCGCCATTATCTTTTCCTTATCTGTGCTAACGTAGCGCGCATGCAACGGATTCAGGCAAGGCTATGCAACGTATTTTACTGCTGACTCTCGGCTGGCTGGCTATCCTGCTCGGCGCGCTGGGCATTGTATTACCATTATTACCGACCACGCCATTTGTGCTGCTGGCAGCCTGGTGCTTCGCCCGATCGTCGCCGCGCTTTCACCACTGGCTGCTGTGGCGTTCGCCGTTTGGCCGCTATCTGCGCCACTGGCAGCGCCACCGCGCGATGCCGCCGGGCGCGAAAGGGCGCGCCATGGTGCTGACGCTGGTGACCTTTTGCCTTTCTATCTGGCTGGTGAAAATTCTGTGGGTGCGCCTTTTTCTTGGCGGAATGCTCTGCTTTTTGCTGCTGATGATGTGGCGTATTCCTGTGGTCGCCGAATCGCCCGACGATCGCGCGCCGCCGCGATAAGGTTGCATTTAGCCGGCCATTTGCTTAGATTTGGGCATCTTCGTGCGTGGCTTCCCTTTTTTTACTCTCTGCGTCTGATTCATTTCGGAATCTGACGCTATGGAAGCTGCGCGATATAAAGTTTTTACCAGGCGTAACATTATGACCGCAACTGCGCAGCAGCTTGAATTCATTAAAGAGAGCATTAAAAGCATTCCGGATTACCCGAAACCCGGGATCCTCTTCCGCGACGTCACCAGCCTGCTGGAAGATCCGCAAGCCTACGCCGCGACCATCGCGCTGTTCGTCGAGCGCTTTCGCGATCGTGGCATCACTAAAGTCGTCGGCACCGAAGCACGCGGTTTTCTGTTTGGCGCGCCGGTCGCGCTGGCATTAGGCGTCGGCTTCGTGCCGGTGCGCAAGCCCGGCAAACTGCCGCGCGAGACCTTCAGCGAATCCTACGAGCTGGAATATGGCACCGATGCGCTCGAGCTGCATAAAGACGCGATTAAGCCTGGCGACGTGGTGCTGGTGGTTGACGATCTGCTGGCGACCGGCGGCACCATCGAAGCCACGGTCAAGCTGATCCGCCGCGCAGGTGGCGAGGTCAAAGACGCCGCCTTCGTGATTAATCTCTTCGATCTGACCGGCGAATCGCGCCTGAAAGCGCTGGGCGTCAACTGCTACAGCCTGGTCAACTTCCCCGGTCACTAAGTGACAATGGCCTCGCCGCGCGCGAGGCCAGCAAGTGATAGGCAATGCCCGCTGTCGCTGTTAAACTACTGCAACGATATACAGGGGTTGCAGCGCGTCTGCGCTCATCTTTCCAACCACATCCAGTGATCGAATCCACATGAGCTATCAGGTACTTGCGCGAAAATGGCGTCCTCAGGCGTTTGCTGACGTTGTCGGTCAGGAACATGTCCTGACCGCGCTGGCGAATGGACTGTCACTGGGACGTCTCCACCATGCTTATCTCTTCTCCGGCACGCGCGGCGTAGGCAAAACCACCATCGCGCGCCTGCTGGCGAAAGGACTTAACTGCGAAACCGGCATCACCGCCACGCCGTGCGGCCAGTGCGACAACTGCCGCGAGATCGAACAGGGCCGCTTCGTCGATCTGATCGAGATCGACGCCGCCTCGCGCACCAAGGTGGAAGACACGCGCGATCTGCTGGACAACGTGCAGTATGCCCCCGCGCGCGGCCGTTTTAAGGTCTATCTGATCGACGAAGTGCATATGCTGTCGCGCCACAGCTTCAACGCGCTATTGAAAACCCTCGAAGAGCCGCCGTCGCACGTTAAATTCCTGCTGGCTACCACCGATCCGCAAAAGCTGCCGGTGACCATCCTCTCCCGCTGCCTGCAGTTTCATCTCAAGGCGCTGGACGTCGAACTGATCCGCAAACAGCTCAGCTATGTGCTGCAGCAGGAGCAGATCGAAAACGAACCGCGCGCGCTGCAGCTGCTGGCGCGCGCCGCCGACGGCAGCATGCGCGACGCGCTCAGCCTGGCGGATCAGGCGATCGCGATGGGGCAGGGCATCGTCAGCAGCCTCGTTGTCAGCCAGATGCTTGGCACGCTGGACGATGAGCAGCCGCTGGGCCTGATCGAGGCGCTGGTGGACGGTAGCGGCGAACAGGTGATGACGCTGCTCAACCAGGCTGCGTCGCGCGGCGTAGAGTGGGAAGCGCTGCTGGTGGAGATGCTGCGTCTGCTGCACCGCATCGCCATGGTGCAGCTGCTGCCCGGCTCAATCAGCGATGAAGAAGAGAGCCATGCGCCGCGCCTGCGTGAACTGGCGCGCGTGGTCCCGCCCGCTGACGTTCAGCTCTACTATCAGACGCTACTGATGGGGCGCAAAGATTTGCCGCTGGCGCCCGACCGCCGCATGGGCGTCGAAATGACCCTGCTGCGCGCGCTGGCGTTCCATCCGCAAACGGCGATAGCCGAACCGGCAGCGCGTCCAGCGATGACGCCGCAGGCGGAGCCGTCCGCCGCAGCCGCGCAGGCGCAGGCGCACGCCGTCGCGCCGCAGCAGCATGTCGCCGCCGCGCAGCCGCAGATGGCGCCGCCCGCGCCGCCGCAGGAACGGGTCGCGCCGCCGGTCGCCGCACCGCCGGCCGCCGCGCCTGACGGCTCATTTTCCGATACCACCAGCCAGCTCCTGCAGGCGCGCACCCAGCTGCTGCGCCAGGGGGCCAGCAAACCAAAAAAGAGTGAGCCGGCAGCGTCTCTGACGCGGCCGGCTACCTCCGCGCTGGAGCGCCTGGCCTCCGTCACTGAACGCGCGCAGGCGGCGCGTCCGCGCGAGACGGCGCCAGCGAAAAAAGAGGCGTACCGCTGGAAAGCGCAGTCGCCGGTTGAGGCGGCACCCGAACCGGTGGCGACGCCAAAAGCCTTGCGTTCGGCGCTTGAGCATGAGAAAACCCCTGAGCTGGCGGCACGGCTGATGGAAGAAGCGCAGCAGCGCGATCCTTGGGCGGCGGAAATCGCCGCGCTGCCGCTGCCGAAGCTGGTGCAGCAGCTGGCGCTGAACGCCTGGAAAGAGCGTACCGAGCAGGGCGTCTGCCTGCATTTGCGCGCCGCGCAGCGTCATCTGAACTCCGCGTCGGCGCAGCAGGTGCTGGCTGCCGCGCTGAGCGACGCCGCCGGTCAGCCCGTTGAATTGACTATCATTGAAGATGATAATCCTGCGGTATTGACGCCACTCGAGTGGCGACAGGCCATTTATGAAGAGAAGCTGGCGCAGGCGCGCCAGTCTATCATTAGTGATACCCACATCCAGACGCTGCGCCGGTTCTTCGACGCCGATCTGGATGAAGAGAGTATCCGACCCGTTTGACCACGCTGCCGCTGTCTTATGGATAGCGATGCGGCCTTAGCTGAGAGAGAAAACTATGTTTGGTAAAGGCGGACTGGGCAACCTGATGAAGCAGGCCCAGCAGATGCAAGACAAAATGGCCAAAGTCCAGGAAGAGATCGCCGCGCTGGAAGTGACTGGCGAATCGGGCGCAGGCCTGGTGAAAGTCACCATTAACGGCGCGCACAACTGCCGCCGCGTGGAGATCGATCCCAGCCTGCTGGAAGATGACAAAGATATGCTGGAAGATCTGGTCGCCGCCGCATTCAACGATGCCGCTCGCCGCATCGACGAAACGCAGAAAGAGAAAATGGCCTCTGTTTCCTCGGGCATGCAGCTGCCGCCCGGCTTTAAGATGCCATTCTGATGCAAACCAGTCCACTGCTTGAATCTCTGATGGAGGCGCTGCGCTGCCTGCCCGGCGTTGGGCCGAAGTCGGCGCAGCGCATGGCTTTTCAGCTGCTGCAGCGCGATCGCAGCGGTGGCATGCGGCTGGCGCAGGCGCTGACGCGCGCCATGTCCGAAATCGGCCATTGCGCCGATTGCCGTACCTTCACCGAGCAGGAGATTTGCACCATCTGCGCCAATCCGCGGCGTCAGCAGAATGGTCTCATCTGCGTGGTGGAGAGCCCGGCGGATATTCACGCCATCGAGCAGACCGGCCAGTTCGCCGGGCGCTACTTTGTGCTGATGGGGCATCTCTCCCCGCTGGACGGCATCGGCCCGCAGGATATCGGGCTGGATCGGCTTGAGCAGCGGCTGGAGAAAGAGCCCCTGAAAGAGGTGATCCTCGCCACCAACCCGACGGTTGAGGGCGAAGCCACCGCCAACTATATCGCCGAGCTCTGCGGCCAGTACGGCGTCGACGCGAGCCGCATCGCTCACGGCGTGCCGGTGGGCGGCGAGCTGGAAATGGTCGACGGCACCACGCTCTCCCACTCGCTGGCGGGACGCCATAAGATTACTTTTTGAACGCTTGCCGACGTCGTTAACGACGTCGGCTTGAAATCTTTCGCACCATCCCCACATCAACCTCAACGTTCGTTCAACCTGATTCCGTTGAGGTAACAATGACCATGAAAGGACAAGAGACGCGTGGCTTTCAGTCAGAGGTAAAACAGCTTCTGCACCTGATGATCCATTCCCTCTATTCAAACAAAGAGATTTTCCTGCGCGAGCTGATTTCCAACGCCTCGGACGCCGCCGACAAGCTGCGCTTCCGCGCGCTGTCGGACGCCAGCCTCTATGAAGGCGACGGCGAGCTGCGCGTGCGTCTCTCTGTGGATAAGGACAAACGCACCCTGACGCTGTCGGACAACGGTATCGGCATGCGTCGCGACGAGGTGATTGAGAACCTGGGCACCATCGCCAAATCCGGCACCAAATCTTTCCTTGAATCGCTGGGCTCAGACCAGGCGAAAGACAGCCAGCTAATCGGCCAGTTCGGCGTCGGCTTCTACTCGGCGTTCATCGTGGCGGACAAAGTGTCGGTGCGCACCCGCGCGGCCGGCGCGGCGGCTGATGAGGGCGTGTTCTGGGAATCGGCGGGCGAAGGCGAATATACCCTTGCCGATATCACCAAAGCCGATCGCGGCACCGAGATTACGCTGCATCTGCGCGAAGGCGAAGATGAGTTCCTCGACGCCTGGCGCGTGCGCAGCATTATCGGCAAATATTCCGATCACATCGCGCTGCCGGTCGAGATTGAAAGCAAAGACGAAGAGAGCGGCACCACCACCTGGGAGAAGATCAACAAAGCCCAGGCGCTGTGGACGCGTAACAAGTCGGACATCAGCGACGAAGAGTACAACGAGTTCTATAAGCATATCGCACACGACTTCAGCGATCCCGCCATCTGGAGCCACAACCGCGTTGAGGGCAAGCAGGAGTACACCAGCCTGCTCTACATCCCGTCCCGCGCGCCGTTCGATATGTGGAACCGCGATCACAAGCACGGGCTGAAGCTCTATGTGCAGCGCGTCTTTATTATGGATGACGCCGAGCAGTTTATGCCGAACTACCTGCGCTTCGTGCGTGGCCTGATTGACTCCAGCGATCTGCCGCTGAACGTGTCGCGCGAGATCCTGCAGGACAGCCGCGTCACCCAGACCCTGCGCGGCGCGCTGACCAAGCGCACGCTGCAGATGCTGGAGAAGCTGGCCAAAGATGACGCCGAGAAGTACCAGACATTCTGGAAAGAGTTCGGTCTGGTGCTGAAAGAGGGCCCGGCGGAAGACAGCGCCAATCAGGAAGCGATCGCGAAGCTGCTGCGCTTCGCCTCAACGCACAACGACAGCGCCGAGCAGAATGTGTCGCTGGAAGCGTACGTCGGCCGCATGGTGGAAGGCCAGGATAAGATCTACTACATCACCGCCGACAGCTACGCCGCCGCGAAGAGCAGCCCGCATCTGGAGCTGTTCCGCAAAAAAGGCATTGAGGTGCTGCTGCTCTCCGATCGCATCGACGAGTGGATGATGAGCTACCTTACCGAGTTCGACGGCAAGGCGTTCCAGTCGGTCAGCAAGGCGGACGAGTCGCTGAGCAAGCTGGCGGATGAAGAGAGCGAAGAGCAGAAAGAGGCGGAGAAGGCGCTGGAGCCGTTTGTGGATCGCGTGAAAACGCTGCTGGGCGACCGCGTCAAAGAGGTGCGTCTGACGCATCGCCTGACCGATACGCCCGCTATCGTGACCACCGATGCCAACGAAATGAGCACTCAGATGGCGAAGCTGTTCGCCGCGGCGGGTCAGGCAGTGCCGGAAGTGAAGTATATCTTCGAGATCAACCCGGACCACCAGCTGGTGAAACGCGTGGCGGATACCCAGGACGACGCGCGCTTCGGCGAATGGGTCGAGCTGCTGCTGGATCAGGCGCTGCTGGCTGAACGCGGCACGCTGGACGATCCTAACCAGTTTATCCGTCGTATGAATCAGCTGCTGACGGCTTAAGCAATCGCCCGCGTCTGATTATTCCAGACGGCGCGTTTGCTAAAACGCAGGTAGCGCTGACCGAAGAGCAAAGCGTCCCGCGACAAGGATGTCGCAGGCCGAGCGGCAGGGATGCGAATAGCGACTTTGCGATCGGTCAGCGCTATCTGCCTAAGCTCGCAGCTACAGACATGAAGGCCGGTGCGTATGCATCGGCCTTTTTTACAGCGGTGCGGTCGCGGGTGCCTGTATGATCTTACTGCTGCGCCGCCTCGCGCAACCAGTCGCGAAACAGCGTGATCTCTCCGTCGTTGCGCCGCGACGCCTTGGTCATCATCCAGGTCGCGCGATCGACGCGCACAAAGCCGAGCGGAGCGATAAGCGAGCCCTCTTCGAGCTCGTTGCGCACCAGCAGTCGCGGCGCCACCATCACGCCCAGTCCATTTTTCGCCGCCTGAATGCCGAGCGTCAAATTGTCAAAATGCTTGCCCGACCAGAAATTGCCCCGTACCTCGGCGTTTTTTGACCACTCCGCCCAGGCGTGCAGGCGCGTATCGATGTGCAGCAGGGGAAGTGCAGCGAGATCCTGCGCGCAGCGAAAGCGTGGGGCGAACAGCGGCGCGCAGAGCGGCCCAAGATAGTCGTCGCCGATCAGCGTCGCGTCGATATCCCCGTCGGGCGGCTGCTCATCGCTGAGGATCAGCACGTCGATATGCTCGCTGCGCAGCTGGCTTAGCGCCATCTGCCCCTGAAAGTGGATCTCGATGTCGGGATAGCGCTGATAAAAGGTGCTAATGCGCGGGATCAGCCACTGCGACAAAAAGCTCGGCGCGCAGGAGAGGCTGAGATGATGGCGCATACCGGTGCGAATACTGGCGCAGGTGGTGGAGAGTTCGCTAAAGGCTTTTTGACAGCTGAGCAGCAGACGCTCGCCGTGCGAGGTTAACGTCACGCGTCCATGGGTGCGCACGAAAAGCGGCTTGCCCATCCAGCTCTCCAGCTGGCGAATCTGATGGCTTACGGCGCTGTGCGTGACGTGCAGGTGCTCGGCCGCTACGCTAAAGCTACTGTGCAGCGCCGCCTGATGAAAATGGTGCAGCGCCCTTAGCGGAGGTAGCCGGGTCATACTCATCCCTTGTGTAAAAACCTAACAGGGATTGTCAGTTTATATCATTTTAAAGTCCAGCCGCATTCCGCTAACCTGGCCCGCTGATTATAGCGGGTTGACTGCCAGGCAAAGCTATGCGTGGTCTGCTGTTGCCGCCATCACCCACCGATAAAAGAGAACCACGACGCGATGGCATTTCATTCCTGGGCCGATCGACCTTCCGAAGCGCGAGACCGGTTACGCACGCTGCTGTCACGGCATTACCGGCTGGAGCAGTACGATCTGTTTTTCGCCCCTTCGCTGCATGTGGCGCGCATCCTGCTTTCCCAGCTGTTTCTGCGCCAGGAGCAGGCGCGCAATCAGACGCGCTACGCTACCCACTATCCCGTGACGGAGCTGAACGTCTTGCCCGCCGTGCCGCTGATGGCCGGAAATATCCATTTCGTCGCCCACGTCGCGCTGCCGCAGGGCCGCGTGCGGCCGCTGCAAGCGGCCATGCAGCAGGGCGTGGTCGACGCCAGCGAAAGCTTTGCCAGCGTGCTGCATGAAGAGCTGCTCGCGCACGCCAGCCTCTTCGTGTCGCGCCTCGACCGCCATGCGGATCTGCCGGGCGGCCCGGTGCTGGTGGCGCTGCGCACCGCCGACTTCAGCACCCTGGTGCGCAGCGAGCTGCGCCTGTTCGAGCAGGGGCTGCCGCTGGCCGCGCCGGTGCTGGCCGCGCTGGGCCGTCTGCGCGAGCAGGGCTGGCGGCCTTACAATCAGGCCTGCGTCGAGGCGATCGGGCTGACTGCGCCGCAGCCTCTCGCCTCCAGCCATACGCCAGGCATGCCGTTCGCCAGCTTTGCGCTGCCGCCGAGGCTGCTGGCTGCGCTAAGCCATGCCAGCGATCTGGAGCTGTGGCCACAGCAGGGCTATCTGCTGGTGCGCGCCAGCCAGCGCGGCGGCGCGCATAAGCAAACCAACCTGACGCCGCATATCCTCAGACGCGTTCAGGCGCTGCTCAATCCCGGCGGCGAATCTGAAAAAAGCGAGTAGCCGCGCCTGCCCGCCGCCGTTTATGGAGAAACGGGCTGCTGTCGCCCGCAAGGAAGCCGCGCCTTTCTTGTGGTGAGCGGGTCATAATGGTATGGTCTTCGCCTTCTAGATTGATCAATGCGATTCGCAAGGGGATTTACGCAATGCGTATTATTCTGCTCGGTGCTCCGGGCGCAGGTAAGGGCACTCAGGCTCAGTTCATCATGGAGAAATATGGCATTCCGCAAATCTCCACGGGCGACATGTTGCGTGCGGCGGTTAAGGCCGGCACCGAGCTCGGCAACCAGGCGAAAGCCATCATGGACGCCGGTAAACTGGTCACTGACGAGCTGGTTATCGCGCTGGTAAAAGAGCGTATCGCGCAGGAAGACTGCAAAAACGGTTTTCTGCTGGACGGTTTCCCACGCACCATCCCGCAGGCGGACGCGATGAAAGAAGCGGGCATCAAAATTGACTGCGTGCTGGAGTTCGCCGTGCCGGACGAGCTGATTGTCGATCGCATCGTCGGCCGCCGCGTGCATGCGCCGTCGGGCCGTGTTTATCACGTCAAATACAATCCGCCGAAGGTAGAGGGTCAGGACGACGTTACCGGCGAAGAGCTGACCACGCGTAAAGACGATCAGGAAGAGACCGTGCGCAAGCGCCTGGTGGAATACCATCAGCTGACCGCGCCGCTGATCGCCTACTACAGCAAAGAAGCGGAGGCGGGCAACACCGCTTACCACAAAATTGACGGCACCCAGCCGGTCGCTGAGGTCAGCAAGCAGCTGGCGCGCATTCTCGACTAACGCCGTTGGGGCTGGCCGTGCCAGCCCCTTTTGCAGTAATTGCTTTTCCCTCTCCCGCTTTCCGCTACAATTCCTCCTGTTTTCACGCATCTCCGCTATCAAGGAATAACAATGAGGCAAGACAAGCCCGGCGTGTTACTGGTTAATCTCGGTACGCCAGACGCCCCCACAACTGCCGCTGTAAAGCGTTATCTGAAACAGTTTCTCAGCGATCCCCGCGTCGTCGATACGCCGCGCTGGCTCTGGTGGCCAATCCTCAATGGCGTCATTCTGCCGTTTCGCTCGCCGCGCGTGTCGAAGCTCTACGCCTCCGTCTGGATGGAGGGCGGCTCGCCGCTGATGGTCTATAGCAAGCAGCAGCGCGAGGCGCTGGCGGCGCGCGTCGATATGCCGGTCGAGCTGGGCATGAGCTATGGCAACCCCAGCCTGCAGAGCGCGGTAGACAGCCTGATGGCGCAGGGCGTCACGCGCCTGATCGTGCTGCCGCTCTACCCGCAGTTCTCCTGCTCTACGGTGGCGGCGGTCTGGGATGGCCTCTACAGCGCCTTCAAAACCGCGCGCACCCTGCCGGATATCCACTTTATTCGCGACTATGCCGAACATCCGGCCTATATCGCCGCGCTGAAAGCGTCGGTAGAGCGCTCTTTTGCGGCCCACGGGCAGCCAGATCTGCTGGTGCTCTCCTATCACGGCATCCCGCAGCGCTTCGCCAGAGAGGGCGACGACTACCCGCTGCGCTGCGCTGATACCACGGCGCTGCTGCAGCAGGCGCTGGGCCTGCGCGACGATCAGATTATGATGACCTTTCAGTCGCGCTTTGGCCGCGAACCCTGGCTGCAGCCCTACACTGACGAAACCATGCAGGGTCTGGCGAAGAAGGGCATTAAACATGTGCAGGTGATGAGCCCGGGCTTCGCCTCTGACTGTCTGGAGACGCTGGAGGAGATCAACGAGCAAAACCGCGAGTTCTTCCTGCACGGCGGCGGCGAAAAGTTCGAATATATCCCGGCGCTGAACGCCGACGCGGCCCACATCGAGATGATGGTGCAGCTGGTCAACGCGCGTCGTTAAAGCCGCGGCGGAGAATGTGCTATCATCCTCCGCCTGTTTTTCTGACGGCGCCCATCATGAAATTTCCCGGCAAACGCAAATCCAAACACTATTTTCCCGTTAGCGCTCGCGATCCCTTGCTGCACGTCGCCTCACAGGAGGTGGAAGAGGGCAGCTGGGTCGTGGGAATCGATCAGACGCTGGTGGATATCGAGGCCAAAGTCGATGACGCCTTTCTGGTTCGCTACGGCCTGAGCGCCGGGCACTCTCTGGTCATCGCCGACGACGTTGCTGAAACGCTCTATCACGAGCTGCAGCGCGATAACCTGATTAGCCACCAGTTCGCCGGCGGCACCATCGGCAATACGCTGCACAACTACTCGGTGCTGGCCGATGACCGGTCAGTGCTGCTCGGCGTGATGTGCAGCAATATTCAGATCGGCGGTTACGCCTATCGCTACCTCTGCAACACCTCCAGCCGGGTCGATCTCAACTATCTGCAGGGCGTCGACGGCGCCATTGGCCGCTGCTTTACCCTGATCGGCGAGCAGGGCGAACGTACCTTCGCCATCAGTCCCGGGCAGATGAACCAGCTGCGCGCCGAAAGCATCCCCGAAGCGGTCATCGCTGGCGCGTCGGCGCTGGTGCTCACCTCTTACCTGGTGCGCTGCGGCGAGGGCGAACCGATGCCGCAGGCCACCCTGCAGGCGATTGAGTACGCGAAGCGCCACAACGTGCCGGTGGTGCTGACGCTGGGCACGAAGTATGTTATCGGCGACAACCCGCAGTTCTGGCGGGATTTCATGCGCGACCACGTCACTATCGTGGCGATGAACGAAGAGGAAGCGCTGGCGCTGACCGGGGAATCGGATCCGCTGCGCGCGGCCGATATGGCGCTGGAGTGGGTCGACCTGGTGCTCTGCACCGCCGGTCCGACCGGCCTTTATATGGCGGGCTACACCGAAGAAGCGTTCAAGCGCAAAACCAATCATCCGCTGCTGCCCGGCGCGATCGCGGAATTTAACCAGTATGAGTTCAGCCGCGCTATGCGTCGGCAGGCGTGCGAGCAGCCGCTGCGCATCTTCTCTCATATCGCCCCCTATATGGGCGGACCTGAGAAGATCATGAACACCAACGGCGCGGGCGACGGCGCGCTGGCGGCGCTGCTGCACGACATTACGGCGAACAACTACCATCGGCAGAAAGTGCCGAATTCCAGCAAGCACGCGCGCGAATACCTGACCTATTCGTCGCTGGCGCAGGTGTGTAAATACGCTAACCGCGTCAGCTACCAGGTGCTTAACCAGCATTCGCCGCGCCTGACGCGCGGCCTGCCGGAGCGTGAAGACAGCCTTGAAGAGTCCTACTGGGATCGTTAAGTCTTGAGGAAAGAGGGCAGGCGCCTGCCGGCGCCTGCTTGCTCTCCGCGCGGGCGCCGTGGTTAAGCGGCGATATAAAGCTTAAATCGGGCACTCGCGCACCACAGGGCGCTCGGCGATCTCCGCCTCCAGCATATGCAGCATGCTGCTGGCGATCTCGCGCTCGCCCATCACGACGCGCGTGGCGCCGCGCGCCATAATGTATTCCACTTCGTCGTCGTAGTGCGCGCGCGCGATAATCTCGATGTCGGCAAACTTCTCGCGCGCGGTAGTCACGATCTCGCCTGACTCGAAGCCGTTGGGAATGGTCAGCAGCAGCCAGCGCGCGCAGTCGAGTCGCGCCAGCTCCATGGTTTCGGCGCGCACCGCATTGCCGAGCACCGCCGGAATGCCCTGTTCGCGCAGCGCCTCGACGCGCGCGCGTGAGTTCTCCACGACCACGAAAGGCACATCCGCCTCCAGCAGCTTCTGGCCCAGCAGGCTGCCGACCCGGCCATAGCCGACGATGACGGCGTGGTGGCAGATATCCACCGGAATCTGCTTCTCTTCCTCAACCGCCTCTTCCTGCGCCTGTGGCTGACGACTTTCGCTCCTCGCCAGGAAACGCTCCAGCAGGCTGAACAGAACAGGGTTGAGCATAATAGAGAGGATTGCCGCCGCCAGCACCAGGTTACGCCCCTCGCTGCTGAGCAGATTGAGGGAGATGCCGAGACCGGCCAGAATAAAGGCGAATTCGCCAATCTGCGCCAGGCTGACGGAGATGGTCAGCGCGGTGCGGCGGGAATGGCCCAACAGCGTCACCAGCAGCCAGGCGGCGACAGATTTGCCCAGCACCACAATCACCAGCGCGCCCAGCACCGCCAGCGGCTGTTCCACCAGGATCATCGGATCGAACAGCATGCCGACCGAGACGAAAAAGAGCACCGCGAAGGCGTCGCGCAGCGGCAGCGTATCGTGGGCGGCGCGATGGCTCAGCTCCGACTCGTTCAGCACCATACCGGCGAAAAAAGCGCCGAGAGCAAAAGAGACGTCGAAAAACTCTACCGCGCCAAAGGCGATGCCGAGCGCCAGCGCCAGCACCGCCAGGGTGAACAGCTCGCGCGAGCCGGTGGCGGCGCTTTTCGCCAGGATCCAGGGCACGGCGCGACGGCCCACCACCATCATCAGCACCATAAAGGCGGCGACCTTGCCGATGGTGAGCAGCAGATCCCACGCCAGCAGCTGCGGGCTGGCGTTGCCCTGTTCCAGCATGCCTGCAATGGCGGGCAGCAGCACCAGCGTCAGCACCATCACCAGATCTTCGACAATCAGCCAGCCGATAGCGATCTGGCCGCGCTGGCTGTCAATCAGCTGACGCTCTTCCAGCGCGCGCAGCAGCACCACGGTGCTGGCGGTGGAGAGACAGAGACCGAACACCAGGCCGGTCATCAGCGACCAGCCCAGCCAGGCGGAGAGGCCCATTCCCAGCAGCGTGGCGACGGCAATCTGCGCCACCGCGCCGGGAATGGCGATGCTCTTTACCGCCATTAAGTCCTTCAGTGAAAAGTGCAGTCCGACGCCGAACATCAGCAGAATAACGCCCAGCTCTGCCAGCTCAGGCGCAAGATTGGTGTCGGCGACAAAGCCCGGCGTAAAGGGGCCGGCCAGCACGCCCGCCAGCAAATAGCCGACCAGCGGCGAAATGCGCAGCCGCTGTGCGAGCATGCCAAGGAGAAACGCCAGGACCAGCCCCCCGACGATGGTGGTGATCAGCGGTGTGGTGTGATGCATGCCTGTCTCCTTGTGTGCAAATGTATCTGCCTGTAACAATTAAGTTTAAGGCAATGTGTTAATTTTCGCTGTGCTATTTGCGGGATAATAAGAAAAAAGTTTGAAAATAAGAGAAAAGTGGAGTCGAACTGCTGTTTTTCTCTGTTTTCGTCAATCTGCGTCGCAGCAAGGCGAGCTTGCGAGGGGGGGCATTACAATATCTTCCTGCAAAATGCCATGCTGCTGCCCACTATCCCGCTGGAATGCACGACGAATCACGGTAAGCGGTCTCAGGCGCAGCTTTGCGCCAGCTTTAGCGCTTCGGTTCGTTTTTGCCAATGAGTGTTAAAAGTAATTCAGTGCCAGCGATAGCGGTGTTTCATCTTGAGTTAAACAGTGGAATATGCGACACAGTGGGTCAGCATGCTGACACCACCCGGAACGGGACTGCGTAAAATAAGGAGACAGGCTTTGCTGTTATCACGATGGGCCGCCACCGGTCTTGCGCTACTGGCGCTGACCCCCCTGCTTTCTCAGGCCGCCGAGCCGGATCGCACTTACCGTTTTAGCATTCTTCATACCAACGACCAGCACGGCCATTTCTGGTATAGCGCGCAGGGCGAATATGGCCTGGCGGCGCAAAAGACCTTAATGGATACGCTGCGCTACGATGTGCAGGCCAAAGGCGGCGGCGCGCTGATCCTCTCGGCGGGCGACGTCAACACCGGCGTGCCGGAGTCCGACGCGCTGGCGGCGGAGCCAGATATTCGCGGTATGAACCTGATCGGCTATGACGCCATGGCGCTTGGCAATCACGAGTTCGACCATCCGCTCGAGGTGCTGCGCAAGCAGGAGAGCTGGGCGCGTTTTCCCTTTCTCGCCGCCAATCTCTACCAGAAAAGCACCGGCCAGCGGCTCTTCAAGCCCTGGGCGATTTTCAATCGTATGGGGTTGAAGATCGCCGTGCTGGGCCTGGCGACGCCCGATACCGCCAGGCTGGCGAACCCCACCTATCTGCGCGATATCGAATTTCGCGACCCGGTCAGCGAAACGGAAAAAGCGGTGGCGGAGCTGCGCGCAGGCGAGAAGCCTGACGTGATCGTGGTGCTGAGCCATCTCGGCTATGACGACAATGGCGAACACGCCAGCAACGCCCCCGGCGACGTGACGCTGGCGCGCAGCCTGCCGCCGGGCACCGTCGCGATGATCGTCGGCGGCCATTCGCACGATACGCTTTGCATGGCGAAAGAGAACGAGCGGGTAAAAGCCTGGCAGCCAGGCGCGGCCTGCCAGCCGGACAAGCAGAACGGCGTCTGGATTATGCAGGCGGGGCAGTGGGGTGAATATGTAGGGCGCGGCGATTTTACCTGGCGCAACGGTGAGGTGGCGCTGGAGTCTTACGCGCTGGTGCCGGTCAACCTGAAGCATCAGATCAAAAACGCCGACGGCAGCGAGACCTGGCTGACGTATCAGCAGGAGATCCCGAAAAATACCGCCATGATGAAGCTGCTGATGCCCTATCAGAAGCGGGCCGAGGCGCGGCTGAACGTCGCCGTCGGCAGCGCGGCGGGACCGTTTGACGGCGAGCGCGAGCAGGTGCGTTTTACCCAGACCCGTCTCGGCCAGCTCATTCTGCGCGCGCAGATGGCGAAAACGCAGGCGGACTTCGCGGTGATGAGCGGCGGCGGCATCCGCGCCTCGCTGCCGGCGGGCAAGCTGAGCTGGCGCGATCTGCTGCAGGTGCAGCCGTTCGGCAATCAGGTGGTGTCGGTAACGCTGACCGGCGCTGAAGTGAAAAAATACCTCGACGTGGTGGCGAATATCAAACCTGATACAGGCGGCTTCGCGCAGTTTGCACATGTCAGCCTGGCGGCGGACGGCAGCACGGTAAGCGACGTGCGGATAAACGGCCAGCCGCTGCAGGAGAATAAAACTTACCGCATGGCGACCAACAGCTTTAACGCCGCAGGCGGCGACGGCTATCCGCGCCTTGATACCCATTCAGGCTATCAGAACACAGGAACTATTGATGCTGAGGTGCTGCGCGACTATGTCAAAGCCCATTCGCCGCTAAAAGCCGCCGACTATGTGCCGACAGAGACGATCCACAGGCTCACGGAAGCAGAGAAAAAGGCGCGTGAAAAGCCGCACAAGCGCAGCTATCCGCAGATGATTCTGGCGTGGCTCTGGCCATGGGGACGGGAAACGGCGCATAACGCGCCGTAAACCCTGGCGATATCCCTTCACGGGAGGCTTTGCCTCCCACACCTTCCTGTGCGCTGGCAAGCAGAGTCGCCATTTGAGAGATCAGGCCTCGCAGGCCTTACGCTCGAACCAGCGCGGACGCAGCTTGTCCCACACCCAGTTGTACGCCATGGTGTAGGGCAGGAAAAACAGGAAAAAGGCCACTTCCAGCAGAAACGCCTGCCACAGCGAAATGTTAAGCATCCACGCGGCAATCGGCAAACCGATCAAAATAAAGCCGCCTTCAAAAAGCAGCGCGTGCAGGGCGCGGATCAGCACGCCGCGATGGACTTTGCCTGGCGGGCAGAGGCGATCGAAAATGGCGTTATAAATCATATTCCACAGCATCGCGACGGTTGAGAGCATCAGCGCCAGCGCGCCCATCTCAAACAGCGGCTTATCCATCGCCCAGGCAGCCAGCGGCGAAACGGTGAGGATCGCCAGAGTTTCAAACCCCAGCGCATGTATAAAGCGTTCTTTTAGCGAACGGGTACGCATCATTAACCTCCAGCAGTCAGGCGCGCATTCTGGCATCTCAGGATGATAAGATAAAATGATGACCTATCGATAAAAGCGATGGATGAAATGCGTTACTCACCGGAATCTTTAGAGGCGTTTGTGCAGACCGTCAGCAGCGGCTCCTTTTCCGCCGCGGCGCGCGCGCTGGGCAAAAGCCAGTCAACGATCAGCTCGGCGGTTGCCGGGCTGGAGGACGATCTCGGCTTTAAGCTGTTCGATCGCAGCGGACGTCAACCGATCCTGACCGATCAGGGCAGGGGCGCGCTGGCGCAGGTGCAGCAGATCCTGGCCGCCAGCGAGCGGCTCGACGCGCTGGCTATCCGTCTGGCGCAGGGGATTGAGCCGCGCCTCAGCTTCGCCGTATCGGACTTCTGGCAGACCCAGCACCATGAGCAGCTGCTGAAACAGTTCGACGCGCGTTTTCCGGAGATCGAACTGGAGTGCATGATTGCTGAAGATGAAGACGTGCTGGATCTGCTACAGGCGGGGCGGGTGCATCTGGGCGTGGTGCGCGCCCAGCCCGCGCTGCCGCCCGATATTGCCGTCGCACGGCTGCAGGTCAGCGCGGAAATGGCCATCTATATCCATCGCGATCATCCGCTGGCGCAGCACGACGGCCTCACGGAAAGCGCGCTGGAGCAGGTGCGCCAGCTGCGGCTCAACACCTGGGTCGAGCCGCACGCGATTGCGCCGCCGGGACGCGTCTGGTCAGCGCCGACCTATTTGCTGCTGCTGGAAATGGCGGAGCAGGGATTTGGCTGGAGCATTCTGCCGCGCTGGCTGGTCACGCAGTTTGGTCACGGGCTACTGCAGGAGCTTGCGCTGCCGGGCTGGCCGCAGCAAATCGCGGTAGAGGCGATCTGGTCGCGCCGCAATCCGCCTGGACCGGCGGGACGCTGGATGATCGACCAGCTTTGTGCCCAGCCGCGCAGCTAGTCGCGTCGCGCGATATCCGCCAGCGGCGCGTCGAGCAGGCGCGCCAGATCCTGCGCCGCCAGCTCCAGATCCAGGCCGCGCTTGCCGCCGGAAACGAAAATGGTGGCGAAATCGGCGGCGGAGCGGTCGATCACCGTCGGCAGCCGCTTTTTCTGGCCCAGCGGGCTGATGCCGCCAACCAGATAGCCGGTCACGCGCTGCGCCAGCTGCGGATCGGCCATATCCGCTTTTTTCGCGCCTAACGCTTTCGCCACCTTTTTCAAATCGAGCTGGCTGGCGACCGGCGTCACCGCCACCGCCAGATGTTTCGCATCGCCGTTAAGCGCCACCAGCAGCGTTTTATAGACCTGCCGCGCGTCCAGGTTAAGTTTACGCACCGCCTCGTCGCCAAAGCTGGTTTCCTGGCTGTCATGCTCATAGGGATGAAGGGTAAAGGCGACCTTTTGTTTTTCCAGCAGTTTTACGGCAGGCGTCATAAACTTCTCCTTATAGGAAAAATCCCATTCCTAAATTAAATAAATTAATAGTGGCGAAAGTTTGTGCTTTGCGTAAGAATGGTTCCCGCGCCAGCCGAAAGGCTGAGCGATAACCAAAATCATAAACAAATTCCTCTTTGACGGGCCGATAGCAATACCGGCCTGCTTTTTTTTCTAGCGCCGCAACAGCTCAGGCAGATTCTCGTCGCCGTAGAGATGCAGCGCGCCTACCGCCACCACGTAATGCCCCACCGGCAGGGCGCGCAGTCGATCGCACCACTGCGCGTTGCGCTGCGCAATCAGCGTATCGTTGAGCGCCGTGCTGAAGGTCGAGGGCAAAGCGATGCGCGGCTCGCGCGGCGGCGTATCCAGCCACCAGCTCACCATCATCTGCAGCAGCCGCGCGTTGGTATGCCAGTGCGTCAGCGTATCTTTCAGCAGCGCCATGCCGTCATCCGGCAGGGACTTCAGCAGCGCGATTTGCGTCTCCGCGCCTTCCAGCTCAATGACTGGCTTACCTCGCGTTTTCGCCGCCTGCAGCAGCTGGAAGTCGATGCCATAATCGGGACGCAGACCCAGCCGCTGCGCCTGCTGCGCCTGCAGCATCAGCGCAATTTGCCAGGCGGGCAGGGTGTCGAACATTGTCAGCGACAGGTGCAGCTCGCCGCACAGCGTCGCCAGTCGAGCCAGGTCGTCGGGCGCCAGGCGCGTCTCCAGCAGATCGCACGGGTCAATATCGTCGAACGGCGAGCCGCCCTGCGTAATATCCGCCTCGACAACCAGGGCATCCGCCTTCTCCAGCTGCCGCAGCAGCCGCGCAGGCAGCGGCTGCATATCGCGCGTGCCCATATGAATGCTGCCGACCAGATGCAGCAGCCGATCGTCCAGTCGAATATCCTGGGCGGGCCAGCGATAGCTGGCGGGAAAGAGTCGGCTTACCAGCCCCTGCACACTGCGCCATATGCTGCCTGTCATGCCCCGTCCTTCTTGAGTCAAAACGCCATGCTAGCGATTCCGGGCGCTGAAAAACAGGGCATTAGCGGCTATTGTCGCGTCGTCGGGCGAAAGCGCAGCAGCCGGTTGGCGTTGCCGACCACGGTAATCGACGACAGCGCCATCGCCGCGCCCGCCACGACCGGGCTGAGCAGCGCGCCGGTGAGCGGATAGAGCACGCCGGCCGCCAGCGGAATGCCCAGGCTGTTATAGATAAAGGCGCCCAGCAAATTCTGACGAATATTTCGCAGCGTCGCGCTGGAGAGCGCCAGCGCATCGGCAACGCTGTTAAGGTCGGCGCGCATCAGGGTAATGGGCGCGGTTTCCACCGCCACGTCGCTGCCGCCGCCCATGGCGATGCCGACATCCGCCTGCGCCAGCGCCGGTGCGTCGTTGATGCCGTCGCCGACCATAGCGACGCGGCGCCCCTGCTGCTGCAGCGCGGCGATCGTCTGCGCCTTCGCTTCCGGCAGCACGCCAGCGATCACCTCGTCGATGCCCGCCTCCTGTGCAATGGCGCGCGCGGTCTCTTCGCGATCGCCGGTCAGCATCATCAGGCGGTAGCCCGCCTGACGCAGCCGCGCCAGCGCCGCTTTGCTCTCGGGCCGCAGCCGATCGCGCAGCGCAATCAGGCCGACAAGTTCGCCGTCCTGCGCCAGCAGCACCGGCGTTGCGCCCTGGCGCGACAGCCGCTCGATATCGGGCTGCGCCTGCTGCAGGGCGACAGCGTTATCCTGCATCAGCGCCGCGTTGCCCAGCAGCAGCGGCTTGCCGTCGAGTATGCCGCTGACGCCTTTGCCGCGTATTGTACGAAATTGCGCAAGCTCGCCCGTGGCCGTAGTCCCTGCCGCCGCGGTGATCGCCTGCGCCAGCGGGTGGCTGGCGTTTTGCTCCAGCGCGGCGGCAGCCTGTACCACCGCCTCGCGTGACCAGCCGTGCCACGTCAGCACCTCGTCAAGCTGCGGCGTGCCGGCCGTCAGCGTACCGGTTTTATCAAAGACCAGCGTATCGATGCGGCTGGCGCGCTGCAGCGCGTCGGCGTCGCGCACCAGCACGCCGAGCTCGGCGGCGCGCCCGACCCCGGCGATAATCGACATCGGCGTCGCGAGCCCCAGCGCGCAGGGGCAGGCGATAATCAGCACTGTGGTAGCGATAACCAGCGTATAGGCGATCTGCGGCTGCGGGCCGAACAGATACCAGATGGCGGCGCTAATCAGGGCGATGGCGACCACCACCGGCACGAAGATCGCCGAGATGCGGTCGGCGAGGCGACCCACGTCCGGCTTGCTGCTCTGCGCCTGGCGCACCAGATGAATAATGCGCGACAGCGCAGTGTGCTGGCCGGTGGCGCGCGCCACGAAGCGCACCGCACCATCCTGCACCAGCGTCCCGGCATAGAGCTTATCGCCGACGCGTTTGCCCTGCGGCACCGCTTCGCCGGTCAGCATCGCCTCGTCCAGCCAGGCTTCGCCCTCGGTAATGTCGCCGTCTACCGGCACGCGATCGCCCGTCGTCAGGCGCAGCGTCATGCCCGGCTGCACCGCGCTGAGCGGCACCAGCATTTCGCCCTGCTCGCTGACGAGGCGCGCCTGCGCGGGCGTCAAATCGAGCAGCCGCTCAAGCGCTTTAGAGGAGCGCTGGCGCGCGCGCTGCTCCAGCGCGTGGCCGAGATTGATCAGGCCGATAATCATCACGCTGGCTTCGAAATAGAGATGCCGCGCCTGGGCGGGAAAAAAGTCGGGCCAGAGGGCGACGCTGATGGAGTAGATCCAGGCGGCGGCGGTGCCGAGCGCCACCAGCGTATCCATCGTGGCGCTGCCGTTGCGCAGGCTGCGCCATGCGCTGCGGTAGAAGTGGCCGCCAGCAACCGCCATAATCAGCAGCGTGACGGCGCCGATAGCGAGCCAGAGGGGGCGGTTGGCGTCGCTGAGCATCATATTGTCGCCGAGCATGCCCCAGATCATCAGAGGTGCGCCAAACGCCAGCGCCAGCGCCGCCTGCCAGCTAAAGCGGCGCATCACCTTACGCGCGCTGCTCTGCTGCCTGTCGCGCCGCTCCTGTTCATCCTGCACCGGCTGGGCGTGGTAGCCCGCCGCGTCGACCGCCTCGACCAGCTGCTGTGCAGAGGCGTCGCCCATCACCAGCGCGCTGCGCTCGCCAAGGTTGACGCGCGCCTGGGTCACGCCGGGCACGTTTTCCAGCGCCTTCTCGACCCGGCTGACGCAGCTGGCGCAGCTCATGCCTTCAATAAGCAGAAACTGCGCGCTTTCATGCTGCTGTGCCGGTTCGGTTTCCGCCACCGTTGTCAGCGCCTCCGGCGGCGGCTCTGAAGCTGTCAACGGCTCAGGCTTTGGGTGGCTGTCGCCGTGGAGCGTAGCGTGATAGCCCGCTGCTTCCACCGTGGCAATCAGCGCGGCGGCGTCGGCGCTGCCAACGACCTGCGCTTCCTGCTGCGTGACGCTGGCCTGTTCGACATCGTCGCGCTGCTCGAGCGCTTCTTTAACGCGTTTGACGCAGTGGCCGCAGGACAGGCCTTCCAGCGCCAGCGAGATAGTGTGTGACATAGCGTTCTCCTGTTGTGTCGCCGTTAACAATGCGAGCTTGTTATCACTCGTAATACAGGCTAAACCTTCCATCAAGGGGAAGGTCAAACTCTTTTTACGGAGACTGGCCGCGATCGATTTTTTGAGGAGAGAGCAGGGTGAACATCAGCGATGTTGCGAAAAAAACCGGGTTGACCAGCAAGGCGATTCGTTTCTATGAAGAGAAGGGCGTAGTAACGCCGCCGTTGCGCAGCGACAACGGATATCGTCGCTACAGCGCGCATCATCTCGATGAGCTTAATCTGCTGCGCCAGGCGCGTCAGGTGGGCTTTACGCTCGACGAGTGCCGCGAGCTGGTGACGCTGTTCAACAATCCGGGGCGCCACAGCGCTGACGTCAAAGCGCGCACCCTGCAGAAGGCAGCGGAGATCGCCGTCCATATCGAAGAGCTACAGGCGACGCGCATGCGGCTGCTGGCGCTGGCCGACGCCTGTCCGGGGGACGAAGGCGCGGAGTGCCCGATTATCAATAATCTGGCGGGCTGCTGCGGCCATCGCCAGCCTGATTAACGCGGCCTGATGTGTAGCGTAATGCCCTCGATGCCCGTCACGACGACCTGCGCGCCCGCGGGCAGATCCCGATCGGCCTGCACGCGCCAGCTGCTGTCACCCAGCCGCACGTGGCCGATGCCGTTGACCAGCGGCGCATCCAGCGTCAGAAGCGTGCCGATCAGCTGATTGCCGCGCTGGTTAAGGGAGTTGGGCTGCTGGTGGCGCTCGCGATGGCGCATCCAGCGATACCAGAGATAGACGCAGACCAGCGTCAGCAGGGCGAACAGTGAGCCCTGCGCCGTCCAGCTGAAGGGCGTCAGCCACTCCACGATGCCTACCAGCACCGCCGCGATGCCGCTCCACAGGAGATAGCCGCTGGTGCCGAGCATCTCCGCCGCCAGCAAGAGGCCACCGAGGGTCAGCCAGAACCAGTGCGGATGGGCAACGATCTCCATCACCATCAGCGTTTCGACTCTGCAGCGCTGCCTTTAAGCAGCTCGCTGATGCCCGCCACCGAGCCGAGCAGGCTGCTGGCGTCCAGCGGCATCATCACCACCTTGCTGTTGCTGGCTTCGCCGATTTTCTGCAGCGCGTCGGTATATTTCTGCGCCACGAAGTAGTTCACCGCCTGGATGTCGCCCGCCGCGATCGCTTCTGAGACCATTTTGGTGGCGCGCGCTTCGGCTTCCGCCTGACGTTCACGCGCCTCCGCCTGCAGGAACGCCGAGGTGCGTTCGCCTTCAGCCTTCAGGATGCGCGACTGCTTATCGCCCTCGGCGCGCAGAATGGCCGCCTGGCGCACGCCTTCCGCCGCAAGGATGTCGGCGCGCTTGGTGCGCTCCGCCTTCATCTGCGCATTCATGGCGGCGATCAGCTCTTGCGGCGGACGCACATCGCGGATTTCGATGCGGGTGATTTTCACGCCCCAGGGATTGGTTGCCTCGTCGACGATGTGCAGCAATCGGGTGTTGATGTTATCGCGCTGCGACAGCATCTCATCCAGCTCCATGCCGCCGAGCACGGTGCGGATGTTGGTCATGGTGAGGTTGATGATCGCCAGTTCGAGATTACTGACCTCATAGGCGGCGCGCGCCGGATCCACCGCCTGAATAAAACAGACGGCGTCGATGGTGACGTTGGCGTTGTCTTTGGAGATAACTTCCTGCGAGGGAATATCCAGCACGCGCTCCATCATATTGATCTTGTGACCGATACGATCCATAAAGGGCACGACCAGACTCAGTCCGGGCTGCAGCGTGCGGGTGTAGCGGCCAAAGCGCTCCACGGTCCACTGATAGCCCTGCGGCACGATCTTGACGCCCGCCCACACCGTGACCAGCGCCAGCACGATCAGCGCAGGAATGACTGTTAACATATAACCTCCCGATTGTTAATTTACGGGCCGAGTCGCTTCGGCCCGGACAGGACGCCGCCGCTTAGTAGAGCAGCGAGTAGAGCTGGCGGCGGTAGCGGGCTGCGAGCGCGTCGCCGGTGCCGAGCGCCGCGAGGATCTCCTGCAGCATTTTGCGCACCTGGCCGTCCGCCGCGTTCATATCGCGCTTCAGGAAGCCAAGCAGCAGCTCCAGCGCCTCTTCGTTGCGCCCAACCTGATGCAGCTGTAACGAGAGCTTAGCAGCCAGCTCGGCATTGGTGGGATCGCTCTCCAGCTGCGCCTGCAGCTGCTGGATTTCCGGCGTATCGGCCGCCTGCTTCAGCAGATCGATCTGTGCCATCAGGCTCTGATAGCGCGTGTCCTGATCCTGCAGCGGCACCTTCGCCAGCACCTCTTCCGCTTCGTCGCTGCGGTTCAGGCCGATCAAGACTTCCGCCAGCAAAAAGCCGATTTCGCTCGCCTGGCGGCTGATCTGCCAGGCCTCCTTCAGCAGCGGCAGCGCCTCCAGCGGTTTGCCTTCTTCCATCAGCGCCAGCGCCTGCTGCGCCTTCAGCTCCTCTTCGCGCGGCAGCACTTTTTCCAGCAGC
Organism: Pantoea phyllosphaerae; assembly: GCF_051025595.1. Classification (NCBI taxonomy): domain Bacteria; kingdom Pseudomonadati; phylum Pseudomonadota; class Gammaproteobacteria; order Enterobacterales; family Erwiniaceae; genus Pantoea; species Pantoea phyllosphaerae. The sequence goes on along the minus strand of NZ_JBPFDE010000003.1, from coordinate 148,659 downwards.
GCGCGCACCGCCTCTTCCGGCTGTGGCCCCTGGAAACCGTCGACCGGCTGGCCGTTCTGGAACAGATAGACCGTCGGGATGGAGCGCAGGCCGAACTGTGACGCCACCATTTGCTCTTTGTCGCAGTCGAGCTTCGCCAGAATAAACTGGCCGGCGTACTCCTGCGCCAGACGCTCCAGCAGCGGCGTCAGCTGCTGGCAATGTTGGCTGCGATCCGACCAGAAATAGAACAGCACCGGGATCTGCATGGACTGTTCCAGCGTCTGATGCAGGTTGGATTCGTTAACGTCGATAATCGAAGCTTGTGGTGACATAGCGAAGTCTCTTGGCAGAAAGTGTTTAAAGAATATGGGGCCGGACAGGCCCGCTTCAAGATGAATTCTCAGCGGCTGCTTAAAATGCGATCCAGCATCCAGCCCGGCAGCACTCTTTTCAGGATGCTCATTGCATGCGCCACCAGGGTCACCGGATAGCGCAGGCGCGGATGGGGGCTCTCCAGCGCATGGCGCAGCTTCGGCAGGATCGCTTCCGGCGGCAGGCTGAAGCGCGCGGCGATGCCGGGGTTACGCACCGGCTGGTCCGGCTCACCCTGGGTTACGTTATCGGTAAAGCGGGTGTGAACAGGCCCCGGCTCGATCAGGCTGACGCGCACGCCGCTGCGGCGCAGTTCAAGGCGCAGCGCGTCGCTCCAGGCCTCCAGCGCATATTTGCTGGCGGCATAGGCGCCGCGGCCCGGCGTGGAGATCAGCCCGAGCACGGAGCTGGTGTTGACGATGCGCGCGTCGCCGTGCGCTTCCAGCGCGGGCAGCAGCCGCATCGTCAGCTGATGGGCGCCGAAGAAGTTGGTAGAGAACTGCTGCTCCAGCTGCTGGCGCGACAGCGTGCGCAGCGGGCCGTAGAGGCCAAAGCCGCCGTTGTTGAACAGCGCGAACAGACGGTGCGCCGTCAGCGCCAGGATCTCATCGGCGGCGCGATCGATGCTCGCCGCGTCGTCAAGATCGAGCGCGACGGCGACAAAGCCCTGCGCGCGCATCCGCTCGACATCCTCGGGCTTGCGGCAGGCGGCGATCACGCGGTAGCCGCGCGCCTGCAGATCCTGCGCCGCCACCAGACCAATACCGCTGGAACAGCCGGTAATTACAACGGTTTTTTGCATATCTTTACCCATAAAAAGCGCGTCGCCGCAGATTACTCATGCTTAACTAAAGGGGCCAGTTCTTTCGCCATCAGTTCGGCGATAAAGGGCTGCGCATCGGGGTTCGGATGGATACCGTCCTGCTGCATCCATTCAGGTTTCAGGTAGACCTGCTCCATAAAAAAGGGCACCAGAGGGATGTTGTACTGCTGTGCCAGTCTGGGATAGATCCCGCTGAATGCTTCCGTATAACGCCGCCCGTAATTGGCGGGCAGACGCACCTGCATCAGCAGCGGCTTTGCGTTCGCCGCCTTTATGTCGTCGATGATTTTACGCAGATCCTGCTCGATAGCCTGCGGCGGAAAGCCGCGCAGACCGTCGTTACCGCCCAGTTCGATTAACACCCACTGCGGCTGATGCTGTTTTAATAGCGCCGGCAAGCGCGCCAGCCCCTGCGCGGCGGTGTCGCCGCTGATGCTGGCATTGACCACCTTAGGCTGTTGCTGCCAGTTTGTATTCAGCAGGCTCGGCCAGGCGGCGCTGGCCGACATGCGATAGCCAGCGCTCAGGCTGTCGCCTAACACTAACAGGGTGTTCGCAGCGGCCAGATGCGATACCAGTAGAAGAACGAAAAACAGGAAAGCGTAATGCCAGCGGAAAACATTCTTGAAGTTCATCATCTTACAAAGTCCGTCGGTCAGGGGGAACAGCAGCTGTCCATCCTCACCGGAGTTGACTTCATTGTCAAACGGGCCGAAACCATCGCGCTGATCGGCGAGTCGGGATCCGGCAAATCGACGCTGCTGGGCATTCTGGCGGGCCTCGACGACGGCAGCAGCGGCGAGGTCAGGCTGCTGGGAGAGCCGCTGCACCTGCTCGACGAAGAGCAGCGCGCCGCGCTGCGGGCGACGCAGGTTGGCTTTGTTTTTCAGTCTTTTATGCTGGTGCCGACGCTGAACGCGCTGGAGAACGTGCAGCTGCCTGCGCTGCTGCGCGGCGAGAGCGACCGCCGGAGCCGCGAGCAGGCGCGCGCGCTGTTAACCCAGCTGGGGCTGGGAAAGCGCCTGGCGCATCTGCCCGCGCAGCTCTCCGGCGGCGAGCAGCAGCGCGTGGCGCTGGCGCGCGCCTTCAGCGGGCAGCCCGGCCTGCTGTTCGCCGATGAGCCCACCGGCAATCTGGACCGGAAAACCGGCGACCGCATTGCCGATCTGCTTTTCTCGCTCAACCGCGACTACGCCACCACGCTGATTCTGGTGACGCATGACGAACAGCTGGCGGCGCGCTGCGATCGCCGCCTGCGGCTGCGCGACGGCAAAGTGTGGGAGGCGTGATGATCTGGCGCTGGTTCTGGCGCGAGTGGCGCTCGCCCTCGCTGCTGATTGTCTGGGTGGCGCTGACGCTGTCGGTGGCCTGCGTGCTGGCGCTGGGCGCCATCGGCGACCGCATGGAGAAAGGGCTCAGCCAGCAGAGCCGCGACTTTATGGCGGGCGACCGCACGCTGCGCAGCAGCGCGGCCGTGCCGGACGCCTGGCTGACGAAAGCGCGGGAAGAGGGGTTGAGCGTCAGTGGGCAGCTCAGCTTTATGACCATGACCTTCGCCGGTGAGACGCCGCAGCTGGCGGCGGTCAAGGCGGTTGATAACCGCTATCCGATGTTCGGCGATCTGCAGACCAACCCACCAGGCCTGAAGCCGGTGCCCGGCACGGCGCTGGCTGCACCGCGGCTGATGGCGCTGCTTAACCTCAAGGTGGGCGACAGGCTGGATGTCGGCGACGCCAGCCTGCGCATCGCGGGCGAGGTGATTCAGGAGCCGGACGGCGGCTTTAATCCCTTTCAGATGGCGCCGCGCCTGCTAATCAACCTGGACGACGCGCAGAAGACCGGCGCGATTCAGCCGGGCAGCCGCCTGACCTGGCGTTATAAGTTCGCCGGCGAGCCGTCGCAGCTGGCGCGCTACGATCGCTGGATCCAGCCGCAGCTGAAGGCGGATCAGCGCTGGATCAGCGTAGAGAATTCCGAAGACGCGCTGGGGCGCTCGATGCAGCGCGCCCAGCAGTTTCTGCTGCTCTCCGCCTTGCTGACCCTGATGCTGGCCATCGCCGCCGTCGCGGTGGCGATGAGCCACTACTGCCGCAGCCGTTACGATCTGGTGGCGGTGCTGAAAACGCTGGGGGCGACGCGGGGGGCGCTGCGTCGGCTGATCGTCGGCCAGTGGCTGGCGGTACTGCTGCTGGCGGCGCTGTGCGGCGGGGCGCTCGGGCTGGGCGTCGAAGCGCTGCTGATGCAGATGCTGAAACCGGTGTTGCCCGCGACCCTGCCGCCCGCCAGCGGCTGGCCGTGGCTCTGGGCGATCGGCTCGCTGTTCGTCATCTCGCTGCTGGTGGGGCTGCGCCCCTACCGACTGCTGCTGGCGACCCAGCCGCTGCGCGTGCTGCGTCGCGACGCCGTGGCCGATATCTGGCCGCTGAAGCGCTATATCCCGGCGATGGGCGGGGTAGTAATTGCGCTGCTGGCGCTGCTGGTGGGCGGCAGCAAGATGCTGTGGGCGTTGCTGGCGGGCGTGGCGGCGCTGGCGGGCCTGCTGGCGCTGCTGGGCTGGGGCACGCTGCTGCTGCTGCGGCGGCTGGTGGTGCGCAGCCTGGCGCTGCGGCTGGCGATCAACCGTCTGCTGCGCCAGCCGGGCATGACGCTGAGTCAGCTGGCGGCGTTTTCGCTCTCTTTTATGCTGCTGGCGCTGCTGCTGGTGATGCGCGGCGATCTGCTGGATCGCTGGCAGCAGCAGCTCCCGCCAGATAGCCCAAACTATTTCCTGCTTAATATCACTCAGGATCAGGTGCCGCAGGTGCGCGCTTTTCTCGCCTCGCATCAGGTGAAGCCGGAAACCTTCTACCCCGTGGCGCGGGCGCGCCTGACCGATCTGAACGGCAAAGAGGCCGATCCGAAGCGGGATAACGCCCTTAACCGCGAGCTGAACCTGACGTGGACGGGCGAGCGGCCCGATCACAATCCGCTGACGGCGGGCAGCTGGCCGCCGCAGCCGGGCGAAGTGTCGATGGAGGCGGAGCTTGCCGGCCGTCTGGGGGTGAAGCTGGGCGATACGCTGACCTTTACCGGCGATACCCAGACCTTTAGCGCAAAAATTAGCAGCCTGCGCAAGGTGGACTGGGAGAGCCTGCGGCCTAACTTCTTTTTTATCTTTCCGCCGGGCGCGCTGGATGCGCAGCCGCAAACCTGGCTGACCAGCTTCAGGCTGAATAACGATCAGGCGCTGCTGGCGCAGCTGAACCGCGCCTTTCCGACGCTGAGCCTGCTCGATATCGGCAGCATTATGCGGCAGATCGGCCTGGTGCTGACGCAGGTGAGTCAGGCGCTGGAGATTATGGTGGTGCTGGTGACCTTCTGCGGCGTGCTGCTGCTGCTGGCGCAGATTCAGGTCGGGATGCATCAGCGGCGTCAGGAGCTGGTGGTCTGCCGCACGCTGGGCGCCAGCAAGCGGTTGCTGCGTGGAACGCTGTGGTGCGAGTTCGCGCTGCTCGGCGTGGTCTCCGGCGTGGCGGCGGCGCTGGGGGCGGAAGCGGCGCTCTGGGCGCTGCAGCGCAAAATCTTCGACTTCCCGTGGCAGCCCGACTGGACGCTGTGGCTGGCGCTGCCGCTGGGCGGCGCGCTGCTGCTCTCGCTGTGCGGCGGCTGGCTGGGGGCGCGGCTGCTGCGCGGCAAGGCGCTGTTCCGGCGCGCGGAGTCAGCATAAAAAAGCGGGCCTGGGGCCCGCTTGTCGGCTTTAGCGCTGGCTAATCAGAACTTCGCTGCGGCCCAGGCGATGCCGCTGGCGTACTCCGGCGGCAGCATCGGCACCAGCGCTGCCAGCGCCGCGGTCAGCCGCGCGCTGTCGCTGTCGGTCAGGTTGAGATGCCCGACCTTGCGCCCTGGGCGCACCTCTTTGTCATACCAGTGCAGATGTACCAGCGGCTGCTGCAGCCAGTCGCTGTTCAGCGCGGTGCCGATCAGATTGACCATCACCGACGGCGCGAACACCACCGGCTGCGGCAGCGGCAGGCCCAGCACGGCGCGCAGATGCAGTTCGAACTGGCTGACAGAGGCGCCGTTCTGCGTCCAGTGCCCGCTGTTGTGCACGCGCGGCGCCAGTTCGTTAATCAGCAGCCCCTCCGGCGTCACGAAGCACTCCATCGCCATCACGCCGACGTAGTTCAGCTCCTGCATAATGGCGCCGAGCATCGTTTCCGCCTGCGCCTGCTGCGCGGCGTCCGCCTGTGGGAAGGCGACGCTGGTGCGCAAAATGCCCTCCTGATGCAGGTTGTGGGTCAGCGGGTAGAATACGGTGCGGCCATCCTGTCCGCGCGCGCCCACCAGCGACACCTCGCCGGAAAAATTGATGCCCTGTTCGACGATGCACTCGCCGTAGCACTCGTCCGGCAGCGCGTCGGTTTCATCCGCACGCAGCCGCCACTGGCCGCGGCCGTCATAGCCGCCGGTGCGGCGCTTGACGATCGCCAGCTCGCCCAGCGAGGCGAACACCTGCGGCCATTCGCTTTTGTCGGCCAGCAGCTGCCAGGGCGCAGTGGCGAGATGCAGCCGATCGAGCAGCTGCTTCTGCGTCAGGCGATCCGCCAGAAGCGGAAAAATATCGCGGTTCACAAAGGCGGGATGCACCGCCAGCTCGCGCGTCAGCGCGGTCTCCGGCCAGCGCTCGATTTCGGCGGTGATCACGCTCTGCGCAATCGGCAGCGCGTCCGGTTCGGCATCGAGGCCGACCGGGTAGACGGCGATGCCCAGCGGCTCGCCCGCCTGGCGCAGCATACGGCCCAGCTGGCCGTTGCCCAGTACGCAAACCGGCTTCATGCGTCCTCCCGCGGATCCGGATTGCTCAGCACCTCGTCGGTCTGCGCCTGGCGCCAGTCGCCAAGGCGCGCGGCCAGCGCCGCGTCGTGGATCGCCAGAATTTGTGCCGCCAGCAGGGCGGCGTTGGCCGCGCCCGCTTTGCCGATCGCCAGGGTGCCGACCGGAATGCCGCGCGGCATCTGCACGATAGAGTAGAGGCTGTCGACGCCGCTCAGCGCCGCGCTCTGCACCGGCACGCCCAGCACCGGCACCAGGGTTTTCGCCGCCAGCATGCCCGGCAGATGCGCCGCGCCGCCCGCGCCCGCAATAATCACCTGATAGCCGCTGTCGGCGGCGGTTTCGGCGAAACTGAACAGCTTGTCCGGCGTGCGGTGCGCGGAGACCACTTCAACGTGGAAGGGCACATCCAGGCTGGTGAGGATTTCCGCAGCGAACTGCATAGTGGACCAGTCACTTCTGGAGCCCATTACAATAGCAATGCGGGCCGGGGCGGCGTTGGATGACATGCGGTCAACTCCTGTGAATAAACAAACGAACCTGGCCGGTCGGTCAGGTAAAGAAGGGCACAGAGAATAGCATGAGAAGGGCGCAAGGAAAACGGTTGCGTCGCTGCTTTACCGGCACGTTGAGCGCCGTTTTACCAGTCGAATTCGATAAGGCTGATGCCGCTGGCATCCAGCTGGATCATCGAGCCGCGTTCGTGCCACGCGCCTAACACGGCGCGCTCGGCAGGCTCTCCCTGCAAGCTGAAGCGGTGGATCGCGGGACGATGGGTGTGGCCGTGGATCATCAGGCGCGTCTGCTGGCGCACCATCGCTGCCTCCACCGCGTTGGCGTTGACGTCCATAATGGCGAGCGACTTATGCTGGTTCGCCTGTTTGCTGCCGTCGCGCATGCGGGCGGCGATGCGCTGGCGAATAAACAGCGGCAGGGCAAGAAAAAGGCGTTGCAGCCAGCGCTGATGCACTTTGGCGCGAAAACGCTGATAGCCCGCGTCGTCGGTGCAGAGCGTATCGCCGTGCAGGATCAGCACGCGATGGCCGTAGCAGGTCAGCACCTGCTCTTCCGGCAGCAGCGTCATGTCGCTGGCGCGGGCGTAGGCCTGGCCCAGCAGGAAATCGCGGTTGCCGTGAATAAAGTAGACGGGTACCGGCAGCGCGCGCAGCGCGTCGGCGACCTGCTGGTGCAGCGGGTTGGGATCGTCATCGCCGATCCAGGCTTCAAACAGATCGCCCAGGATATAGAGCGCGTCGCAGCGCGGCGCTTCACGCGCCAGAAAACGCAGAAAACCGGCGGTGATCGCCGGTTCTTCCTGACACAGATGCAAATCTGCAATAAACAGGGTGCGCGACATTACTCGCTGACGGTCACTTTCTGGATGACGACGTCATCTTTCGGTACGTCCTGGTGCATGCCGCTGCGGCCGGTCGAAACCGCTTTGATTTTGTCGACCACGTCCATGCCTTCCACCACTTCTGCGAACACGCAATAACCCCAGCCCTGCAGGCTCTCGTCACGGAAGTTCAGGAAGTCGTTGTCGGCGACGTTGATAAAGAACTGCGCGGTAGCGGAGTGCGGAGCGGAAGTACGCGCCATCGCCAGAGTGCCGCGGGTGTTTTTCAGGCCGTTGTTCGCTTCGTTGCGAATTTCAGCTTTGGTCTCTTTCTGCTTCATGCCCGGCTCAAAACCGCCGCCCTGGATCATAAAGCCGTTGATAACACGGTGGAAAATGGTGTTGTCGTAAAAACCTTCACGGCAGTATTCGAGGAAGTTTTGCACGGTAGCGGGGGCTTTATCGTCGAAGGTTTTAATTACGATGTCGCCGTGGTTGGTCTGGAAAGTAACCATCATTCTCGTCCTGTAAAGATTGTCGTCAGCGGTCTGGCCGCCGCAAAGCGCGCTGGCCATTTTTGTCGACGCCTCTTATATCATAAATTCCAATGACGCGTCAGCACGCCCGGGGCGCTCTCAGCACGCTGCCGTCGCGCAAGCGCGAAAAATACGGCACAATAACTGAATAACCTGATAAAAGTGTTTACCGCACTCGTCTAAACGGAACTGTTCAATGCTAAAGATTTATAACACCCTGAGTCGACAGAAAGAGGAATTCAAACCTATCCATGCTGGCGAAATCGGCATGTACGTGTGCGGTATCACGGTGTACGACCTCTGTCATATCGGCCATGGGCGCACCTTCGTGGCGTTCGACGTGGTGGCTCGCTACCTGCGCTACAGCGGCTATCGTCTGAACTACGTGCGCAACATTACCGATATCGACGATAAGATTATTCGCCGCGCCAATGAAAACGGCGAAAGCATTGAAACCCTCACCAACCGCATGATTGGCGAGATGCACAAGGATTTCGCCGCGCTCGGCATTCTGCCGCCGGATCAGGAGCCGCGCGCCACGCGCCACATCGCCGAGATTATTGAGCTGGTGGAGCGTCTGATTGAACGAGGCCACGCCTATGTCGCCGACAACGGCGACGTGATGTTCGACGTGCCGAGCGATGCCGATTACGGCGCGCTGTCGCGTCAGGACCTGGAGCAACTGCAGGCGGGCGCACGCGTGGAAGTGGCCGACGTGAAGCGCAACCCGATGGATTTCGTACTGTGGAAAATGTCGAAAGCGGATGAGCCCGCCTGGCCTTCGCCCTGGGGCAACGGCCGTCCCGGCTGGCATATCGAGTGCTCGGCGATGAACTGCAAGCAGCTCGGCGCGCACTTCGACATTCACGGCGGCGGCTCGGACCTGATGTTTCCGCACCATGAAAACGAGATCGCCCAGTCGACCTGCGCCCATGACGGTCCCTACGTTAACTACTGGATGCACTCCGGCATGGTGATGGTGGATCGCGAGAAGATGTCGAAATCGCTCGGCAACTTTTTCACCGTGCGCGACGTGCTGCAGCACTACGACGCCGAAACGGTGCGCTACTTCCTGATGTCGGGCCACTACCGCAGCCAGCTTAACTACGGCGAAGAGAACCTCAACCAGGCGCGCGCGGCGCTGGAGCGCCTCTATACCGCGCTGCGCCACACCGATCGCAACGCCGCGCCGGCGGGCGGCGAAGCGTTTGACGCGCGCTTCCGCGCGGCGATGGACGACGACTTCAACACGCCGGAAGCCTACTCGGTGCTGTTCGATATGGCGCGCGAAGTCAATCGTCTGAAAGGGGAAAACAACGACGCGGCCAGTGCGCTGGCGGCGAAGCTGCGCGAGATCGCCAACGTGCTGGGTATTCTGCAACAGGATCCCGAACTCTTTCTGCAGAGCGGCGCGCAGGCCAATGCCGACGACGTCGCCGAGATCGAGCACTGGGTGCAGGCCCGCGCCGACGCGCGCAGAGAGAAAAACTGGGCGCAGGCCGATATCGCGCGCGACAAGCTGAACGAGCTGGGCGTGATTGTGGAGGATGGGCCGCAGGGTTCGACCTGGCGTCGTAAGTAATACCGGAAAGGGCGCTCAGGCGCCCTTTTTTATGCTTTAGCGGATAGCCTGTGCCTGCGGCCAGGAACGGCTTTTGCGGCAGCGCGAGGTTCAGAAAGTAACAGGGCGAGAGGCGTATTGCAGAGGAGTAGGGCGAGGCAGGACGCCTGGCCTTTATGCCAGACGTCCGTCTGTCGCCGCCGTCAGGCGGTAACGGTGATGCGCTGCCCGGCGAACGCGACGGTCTGCCCGGCCACGATTTTGCAGCGTTTGCGGGTTTCCACCGCGCCGTCAACGGTCACTTCGCCGTCGGCGATCACGATTTTGGCCTGCGCGCCGCTCTCTACCCAGCCTTCCAGCTTCAGCAGGTCGCACAGGTCGACGTGTGGGTGTTTACCCAGGCTAAAAGTCGCCATTATGCCTCCTCTTTATCGTGATAAGTTTCGCACGCGTGCAGCGTGTTTTCGATCAGCGTGGCGACGGTCATTGGCCCTACGCCGCCCGGCACCGGCGTGATGTATGAGGCGCGCGCCGAGGCCGCGTCGAAATCGACGTCGCCGACCACTTTGCCGCTCTCCAGCCGGTTGATGCCGACATCGATCACCACCGCGCCCGGCTTAATCCAGTCGCCCGGAATAAAACCTGGTTTACCAACGGCGACTACCAGCAGATCGGCATGCTCGACGTGGTGACGCAAATCTTTGGTGAAGCGGTGGGTGACGGTGGTGGTGCAGCCCGCCAGCAGCAGCTCCATGCTCATCGGACGGCCCACGATATTGGAAGCGCCGACCACTACGGCGTTCAGGCCGTAGGTGTCGATATTGTAGCGCTCCAGCAGCGTCACAATGCCGCGCGGCGTGCAGGGACGCAGCGTCGGCGCGCGCTGGCAGAGACGGCCGACGTTGTAGGGATGAAAGCCGTCGACGTCTTTATCGGGGGTAATGCGTTCCAGCACTTTGACGTTGTCGATGCCGGCCGGCAGCGGCAGCTGCACCAGAATGCCGTCAATCTCCCGATCGTCATTGAGATCGTCAATCAGCTGCAGCAGATCGGCTTCGCTGGTGGTCGCCGGCAGATCATAAGAGCGCGACACAAAGCCGACCTCTTCGCAGGCGCGGCGTTTGCTGCCGACATAGATTTGCGAAGCGGGGTTTTCGCCCACCAGCACGACTGCAAGACCCGGCGCGCGTTTACCGGCCGCCAGGCGCTGCTTTACTTTTTCCGCAACCTCAAGGCGCACCTGCTGCGCAATCGTTTTACCGTCAATAATTTTTGCTGCCATCAGAGAGGAAATCCACTGTGTTGTGTTGAATCGGGGAAAGGCGCCTATTCTGTCAGAAGCGCGACGCGCTGTCAGGTTCTGAATCGCCGCCGGTTGTCTGATTCTTCGTCATATGCATTGCGGCAGCGGCCAAAACCGTTGACTCGTTGAGGTCTCGCCGTATAATCCTCGCCATCCCCGTGCGCCCTTAGCTCAGCTGGATAGAGCACCGGCCTTCTAAGCCGTAGGTCACAGGTTCGAATCCTGTAGGGCGTGCCATTTTCTCTTCTATTAGCCTCTCCTGAAGTCTGCAAAACAGTTTAAAAACTAGAAGGTTAGCTAAACAGTGTCTGCTGAGATACAGCCTTATCTGCTGAATCGACATCATTTTGAGGGCACAACTCTCTTGTTTCCTCAGCATCAGCAAAATCAGAAATAATAAATAACAAGCGATATGGCTGCTGCTGTAATTACGCTTTTCATGATATTTCTAACTGGTCAATGGTACGCACCCTGTTTGATTCCACCTCTGTTACGGAGAAATACCGGTTTGACAGGGATAGCTTCCTTACTGGCGCTCATATGCGCCGTTTGACTGAGATACTTTCTGAAGTGCGGCGTTTGTCGGTGCAGTTGATAACTTTCTTCACTGGCGTAAACCTCGTAGAAGTACCAGCGGTTTGGAATATTTATATCTGTTGCGGCGTACATGGCTAATACGCCTTTCTCTACCTTGAGCGACTCCGCCATTTCAGGAAGGACGATGTTTTTAAATTCGGTCTGAAATTCAGATTTTACATCAACGACCACAAGATTATTGATAGTCCCTTCATTCGGTATGATTTTTTTATCTCCCAGAAATTGTGGTTCCAGAGCGATTTTCTTTTTCCGATCAATAATGTCAGGTGCACGAGCAGCGAATGCCTTGTACGGGTCAGCATTCAGATGTTTGCGGTAAGCTCTCTCGCTTTCATAGAGTTCGACCATAAATGCCTGACGTGGATTGTCGCGGCGTTTCAGAGCATACATCGCCAGCGCTCCTTCTTCATGATCAACCGAAGCGGAAATAGTTTGTCTGGCCACGTCATCGAAATCCCTGTCCCGAGCGGGCTTTACGCCAATCTGAACAATATTCATTACTGGCCTGTCATATGTGTCGTTTCTTTTTGCTAAGACAGGGGTACTTATCAGCATGCAAATTAAAAGCATAAGACTCTTTTTCACGATAATCCTTTTGATGAAATTACTGTTTAATACATTCGAACAGTTGATGTTTAAAGGAGGGGAATGTAAACAAAAAATCCGCTGCTCTTTGCTTGCGCTGTCGTAACCACATTACCAAACATCCTTTTTCTGTTAATGATATAAAGCGTTATTGTGGTGAAGGAGACAGCTCTGGCAAGCCTTCGACAATATAGGTCCGTGAATTACCGGCACGGTGTCGGATGGGGATGATCTTCTGGTATGCTGCCGAGTTATACCAGTCCTGGGCATTTTTGAGACTGTCAAACTGAATAATAACCAGGCGACCCTGTGCTCCAAATCCTTCTTTAACATCGGGTTCACCTCCTCTGACGATGAAGCGTCCCCCAAAGGGCCTGAAGGTAGACTCAACCTGAGCGCTGTACGGTTTTATAGCTTCACGATCGGTCGCCTGAAACTCTGCGATGTAATAAGCAGGTGTTGCCGCCAGGGCTGAAGCGAGCCCGAATAGCGCGAACAGAAAGACTACCGCTGATTTAAAAAACATCCTTCCTCCTGACTGCATTTTATGAAAGTGAGTAAGGGCTACCGCGTCCAGACCTGCTTGACGTCTTTCGTTTGCGGCGTGTTTTGCGCCATGATCCCCGTCAGAATGTGCGGCTGATAGGTTTCTTCCAGAAACCGGATTTCTTCCGGGCTCAGCTGAAGATTCACTGCGTTTACCGCGCCATCGACATGGTCTTTTTTTGTGGCCCCTACGACAGGAGACGTCACTTTTGTCAGCAGCCAGGCAAGTGAAATTTCCGTCATGGATACCTGATGCTGTTCAGCAAGCTCGGCGACGCGCTCGATAATGATACGATCCTGTTCTGCCGTGCTGTCATATTTGCCTCGGGCGTAATCATCCTCGGAGGCCCGCCGTGTGTGGCCTTCTTTTCGCGAGAGACGGCCGCTGGCCAGCGCGCTATAGGGTGTCATTGCGATATTATCTTCAGCGCAGAGACCGAAGAGCTCTCGTTCATCTTCACGCATAATCAGGTTGTAGTGGCTCTGTACGGAAACAAAGGACGTCAGCCCTTCGCGTTCGGCAAGGGCGTTCGCCTTCGCCAGCTGCCAGGCATAGCAGTTTGAAATACCAATAGCGCGCACCTTGCCAGCGGTCACGGCGGCGTGCAGCGCTTCAAGCACGTCGATAACAGGCGTGTTGTAGTCCCAGATGTGGTAGATGTAGAGGTCGATATAGTCCATCCCCAGATTCTGCAGGCTCTGGTCAAGCGAGCGGGCTATCGCCTCTTTTCCGCTGATACCTTCGGCAATTTGCGCGGCGGTTCGCGGCAGAAACTTGGTGGCCAGCACGATGTCATCGCGTTTTGCCATCTCCCGTAACGCCCGACCAACGTACCGCTCGCTGGAGCCGTTCTGATAGGCGATGGCGGTATCGTAAAAGTTGATACCCTTTTCAAGGCCGTAGCGAATGATGTCGCGGCTTGCTGTTTCATCCAGCGTCCAGCGATGCTGGCCTGTTAACGGATCGCCAAACCCCATGCATCCCATGCAGATGCGAGAGACCAGTAAGTCGCTTTTACCGAGCCGGGTATACTGCATCGTTATTCTCCATCAGAATTATTTACGAAAGGTATTGAGCAGATCGACAAGCCTTAAAGCGTGCGCCCGGGCAAGCCTTTTTTGCTCGGTGATTTTCTCGGCATCCCGATTGGCGTAGCTAATACCACAGGTATAAACCGGTGACAGCAGCTCAAGATTGCACAGCTTTGCCGTGGTCTTGAACGGAATGAGGTACTCCTCAATGGCGTGGCCAAAGAAACCGTCAGCGGTATAGAGCTCATGTGGCGCTCCCGTTGTGAAGGAGAGGATCAGCTTTTTACCGCTCAGTTTCGCCATTGAGCCATGCGCAAAGCCGTGAACAAAGACCTCGTCCAGCCACTGTTTCATCAATCCTGGCAGTCCATACCAGGAAAAAGGGAACTGCCAGACAATCACATCGGCCCTGAGGAGGCTTTCCTGCTCTGCGGCGATGTTGAATTTACCGTCCGGATAGAGCCAGTCCAGACGACGAATTTCAACATCGGGAAGGGCGGTCGCCACCTCATCAAGAATAGTGGCGTTGGCGACGGAATGAGCAAGCTCTGGATGACCCGAAACAATAAGGATTCTCTTCATTTCAATGAGTTAAATAGATGATTGAATATTTAACCCAGTATAGAATGACGCTATTGTGTTTTTTAGAGTATTAAAGGCTCATTCACTTTTAGACAAAAACTAATAATTGTCGGACGAACTCGCTGTGCTCAGTCATCATGAACCGGTGAACTAAACCGTAATGCCAAGTAAACGCGCGGCATTGCGAAATGCGATGGCCTCTTTTTCAGCCTTGTTGACGGGCAGACTGTCGATAAAGGTTTTTACACCGTCCAGGGTCTGATAGGGATAATCAACGGAGAACAGGATCCTTTCAGCACCCATCAATGCGTAGATAAACTTGAAGTGCGGCAGCGTCAGCATACCTGACGGGGTAACGTAAACGTGTTCCTGGAAGGTTCTGGTTAGCGTGCGTGACAGGCCCGTTGCAGCCAGTGAAAGGCTGTCATCAAGACGCTGGAGCCAGAAGGGTAACATCTCTCCCCAGTGGCCACTGATTACCTGCAGGTGGGGATATTTATCAAATGCGCCCGATAACATCAGCCGTAACAAATGGATCCCGGCTTCGTGATGCCAGCCCCAGCCAAACATAGAGAGCCTGGCGTTGACCTCTGCGCTGAAGCCCGTGAAGTAGGCCTGAGTCACGCTTTTAAACGGTAATCCGGGATGAAGATAGAGTGGCACATTCAGTTTATTAAAGCGGGAAAGCAGGGAGTCATAGTCAGGATGATCGAGAAAGCACGAAGAGGGTCTGCCATTCAGCAGTGCTCCTTTAAACCCCAGTGCTTCAACTGTGCGGACAAGCTCTTTTTCAGCCTCTTTCGGCTGTGCCCATGGAAGTGTGGCAAATGCCGCGAAGCGATCCGGGCGGTTTTTTATCGCCACGGCAAGGCGATCGTTTGCTGCCGTATTCAATGTTGCCGCTTCATTCTCGGGTGCCAACTGGGGGAATCCGCCCACAGAGAGGATCTGCATGGTAATTCCAGCCTCATCCATATCTCTGATACGACGACTTCCCAAATCAACGCCTTTCTGGTTTATCAGGGCATTCTTTTCTATCTGCGGTCGGCTTCGGTCCGGATTATGACCATCAGCAACGGTTTTCCCCCAGTCGTCAAGGAAAGGCGCCTGCTCAAGCACAACAGGCATACACGCTTGCCCTAACTCGCTGTCGAGATAATGTTCTTCAAGGCAAATGATGTTCATATTCCCACCATTGATATAAAGCGGTAAAAAGGTTTCATCCGGGACAGGCTGTTATTCATAACAGCCTGTCCCGGATAAGGTTTACACCATCGGTTTTTCCCAGGCGCCTCGTGTATCTACCCTGGTCTCTGTGGCGAGTTGTTCTAACAGAATAATTTCTTCGTTGCTTAACCGAATGTCTGAAGCACTGGCGGCATCCAGAACGTGATGGACTTTAGTCGCACCGATGAGTGGAAGGGTCCCTTTGGCAATAGCCCATGCGATGGCTATCTGTGCAACGCTGGCATTTCTCTCAGCTCCCATTTTATTCATGGCGGCAGTTAATCTCTCTATCTGCGGCAGCACGGCGTTGTAACTTTCGGCCCGGCCACTCCCGGCAGGCATGGGATGATCTGAATCATAACGACCACTGAGCGCGCCTTGCTCAAGGACCATGTAAGCAAAGAACGTGATGTCATTTTGTCGGCAATAATCAAGGATTCCGGCCTCTTCAGAAGCGCGATAAAGCAGGCTGTAATGATTCTGTACTGCCCTGATGGAATAACCGGAGGCGTTAAGGATCTCGTTGGCGCGTCTGATTTGTGCCAGATTGTGGTTGGACACACCGACGCGTTTTACCTTACCGCTTTGTAAGAGTGGGATCAGTTCAGGCGTCCATTTCTCGACGTCGAGGGGATTATGGATCCAGTAGATATCAATCGCTTCCACGCCCAGGCGTCCGAGGCTGGCCTCAAGCATATCGCTGACCGGCTGCGCTGACTGTTCGTCCGCAATCTGCGGCGTGAATTTTGTGGATAAAATCATGTCCTCGCGAGAGAACTGACGGACTAATGCTCCAAGGGCAGTTTCGGAACTCCCCATGCCATAGACTGCTGCGGTATCCCAGAGATTAAGCCCTTTACTCATGGCCGTGGTGAACACCTCTGCCATCTGAGTTTCAGAAAGATGATTACCGAAGACCGTGTCGCCACCGGCAAAGCCTGTCCCCCAGGACCAGGTGCCCAGCGCGACGGGAGGAAGATTATTCATATACAGCTCCTGAAAAATGGCCGGCATGTTGCTGTCTCAAACCGGCCAGAGAAGGTGATTAAAAGTGAAAGACAGATGAATGGCTTAAGCTGTCTGGCGAAGAGTATTTAACAGCGCCACGCCGACACCGTGCGCTGAAGCGGGATTTTGCCCCGTGATAAGGCGTCCGTCAGTAACCACGTTTTCAGACCAGTTTGGTGCTTCATGATGAAGCGCGCCATGCTCGCGGAGTGCTGTTTCCAGAAGGTAAGGTACAACGTTAGTCGTTTGTACTTCTTCTTCTTCCTTGTTGGTAAAGGCCGCCACGTTTTTGCCTTTCACCAGGTATTCGCCGCTGCTGAGCTTTGCGTCAACCAGTGCCGCAGGACCGTGACAGACGGCTGAGACAATCCCTTCACTTTCATACACTTCGCGGATAATACGCTGGGCATCCTGGCTGTCGCGGAAATCCCACATGGTGCCATGCCCGCCCGCAAAGAAAACGGCGCTGTAATCGGCACCGTTCAGCTCGGATAACGCAGGCGTTGTTGCCAGGCGCTGCTGAAAATCGGTTTCGTTCCAGAACCAGGCGTTGACAGGGTCACTGAGGTCAAACCCATCCACCGGCGGCTGTCCCCCGCGAATGCTGGCTATCGTCGTTTTTAGTCCGGCATCTTCCAGCACTTTCAGCGGATGCGTCAGCTCGGCCAGAAAAAAACCGGTCGGTACGCCGGATGCGCCTTTAATCGGATGGCTGGAGACGACACACAGCACGGGTTTATCTGCAGGTTTCATATTGAACCTCACTCTTTATTTTTAAATTCAGCGGCGAAGAGATTTTCCCAGTTAATAAAGGAGCCAAGCGGAATGCACTCGAAGCTTAATAAGCCTGCTTTTGCCAGTGGAAATTCGGCCATGACGTTCATCGCGTCATCGACTGAGTCACATTCCAGAAAAATGGCGACGCCAGGCCGGTCCTGACGGAAGTAGATGTCACGGATGAAGCCGGATTTATACAATCCCCAGGCGTGCAGCGCTTCGGCGTTAAGGTGCGGAGCATATTTTTCCAGCGATGCCCCAGGAGCGGGAATATCCAGACATAAAATTCGCATCATAGTCTCCTGAACTCAGGTCGTTGTAGAAACAGGCTGAAGTATAAGAAGCGCATTTCAAGAAGATTAGAGGGGCATTGACTTAAGCATCTTTAGGCTGTACTTAATAATCAGACGAAAATTGCTTGAAGAAAACCATATGAATAATGCCCTTTATAATCAGATACGCATTTTTCAGAGCATTGCGCGTGAGGGTAATATTTCGGCAGCCGCAAGAAAGCTGGAAATTACGCCTCCCTCCGTAAGCAACGCGCTTAAGCTGCTGGAAGAGCATATTGGCCATCCGCTTTTTGTGCGTACGACCCGCCGTATTGAGCTGACGGAAACCGGGCAGCTGTTGCTGGAACAGACCGCTGCGGCGGTGGAGTCGCTGGAAAATTCGCTTGAAAGCATTCGCGACCAGAATCAGGAGCCCTCTGGTATCGTGCGAATAACGCTCTCGCGTTTTGCCTATTTGTTAATTCTTAAGCCTGCAATGGCAGAATTTTGTCAGCACTATCCGGGTATACAGCTGGAGATTTCCGTCTATGACGGAACCGTGAATATTATCGAAGAGCGTTTTGATCTTGGGATCCGTTTTGGCGATATTCTCGAAGGCGGGGTGGTGGCGCGGCCGTTAATGAACCCCTTTCGTGAAGGATTATATGCCTCCTCGGATTATATAAGCGAGCACGGAATGCCTGAGGTGCCGGCAGACCTCAGGCAACACAAGCTGATTGGCTACCGTTTTATCACCAACAACCGCATCCTTCCGTTGATCCTGGACGACCGCGGAGAGCAGTTGACCGTTGAAATGCCCGGGCAGCTAATCAGCAACGATATCGACGTTATGGCTGACGGGATCCGAAACGGTCTTGGTATTGGGCGTTTGTTCGAACCCATCTGGCAGTTACAGCCTGACAAGGAGGACTTTATACCTGTGATGGATCGCTACTGGAAAACCTACCCGCCAGTGTATCTCTATTACCCCAAAAACGCGGGAAAAACGAAAAGAGTGAGGGCCCTGATTGATTTTTTGATATCTGCGACAGGGTGATAAAGACGATAACTCATCGTTCAATATGGAGACGCTATTTCATAACCTCAGCGCCCTTGCCCCTTGTATGAACTCAATCAGAAGGCGAAGCCCGGTCGGCAATGTCCACGGCTTGAATGCAACGAGAAAAAGCCCCCACGTAAGGGGGCGAAGTACTTTTTTAATTTTAAACTTACCCTGGTGAGGCTATTACAGTTAACGTCAATTTTATGGTTTACTTTAGGGCGAAAGAGGAATTTCTTGCATTTAATCTTCCTGGGTTCGATATTTCGTCGCATATTTTTGCAAATAGAACAGGGCGTCTGTTCTGCTATCTGAACAGTAAAAAAAGAGATGTCAGCGCTGAAGTAGCCTGTCATTATCGCTTTAAGCGAAGCGCATAAATGCCATAGGCAGATTCAACGTTACCCTATTAATTTCCTGCTTACAGCGTCTGAAGTAGCTAAGTGCGGGCGCACGTTATTTCTCTTTTTATATTTATCCTTGCACAGGAAATAGTTAGATCTCTTAATGTTGCGCTGCTTATTTTTAGCGGCAAAAAAATGATCCTTGTCAATTTTAATGTAGATGGATGAGCTATGTCGCAAAATTAATATAAATTTTATGGCGACTTTTCCGATAAACCAGATATCCAGCAGGGCTTTTTGCCGCTGAAAACTGCCAAAGGGGCTTTATCGATGAAAGTTATGAATATTTTTACAGGCCTGAAGATAGGTGGCAAATTGACGCTGGGTTTCGCGTTAGTTATCTTTGCCTCTACCATCATTGCGCTGCTTGCGTTCCGCTGTTTTTTTAGCATTCAGGAAAACTCAGCTAAACGTGACATTATTGTTAATATGGCCAATACGCTCAGTGAGGCCAGGCTCAATCGGACGCTGTTTCAATATACCAGGGATAAAAAATATTTTGAGCTTAACGGGGCGGCGATGAATAAGCTCACCGTATTGAAGGATGATCTGGAAGAGCACGTATGGTCTGCCGAAGGCGAGGCAAAAGTCGTTCAGCTCGAGCAAAATTTGAAACAGTATCAGGATAAACGAGCGTGCTTTCTTGCCGCGACAAACAACGCCGACAGCGCGTTAACGGAACTCGCCGCGATGGCCTTTCCTTCATTCGCTGAGAAGCTCAGTTCGCGTGCCTCTTTTGTCCCTTCTGAAACGGCGGCAGCGATTTTTTCACTGAAATCGAAAATTGATTCTCTTTCTTTGACATTGCGGGATTATCTGGCAAAGCCAGATGAAGCCTTGTTGAATACCCTCATCGGGCAACTCAATGAGAGTCAGCCGCTGATGGCAGCGGCTGGGACCTCTGATGATGCTTTGCTCAACGAGATATTAACGGCCATGCAGCAGAAAAGCGCAGCTATGCCCGCTCGGTTGCAGAACTATCTACAGCAGGTACATACAGAAAAAGGGGCTTCAGACGAGATGACCGGAGCCGCCGTGTCGCTGAATAAAGCGATGACAGCGTTAGCGCTTTATCAGTCAGAAATGGCAGGCAAGTATATTCAGACGGCGCTCTGGCAGATTGCTTTTACCACCATCGCCTGTATTGTGCTTAGCCTTCTGGTTGCATGGCAGATGACCCGCAGCATTACCCGTCCCCTTAAAGAAACGCTCTCTTCCGCGCAGCGTATTGCGGAGGGCGATTTGACCTCGGAAATCACCAGCACGCGCGCTGATGAGCTGGGGCAGCTCATGACAGCGGTTAACGCCATGAACCTGAGCCTGCGCACAATCATTTCACGCGTTCGTGACGGCGTAAACGGCGTGGCGCGTGCATCCTCCGAAATTGCCGCAGGCAATATCGATTTGTCATCGCGAACAGAGCAGCAATCCGCAGCCGTCGTTGAAACCGCAGCCAGTATGGAAGAGCTGACTTCGACGGTCAAACAGAACGCCGAAAACGCGCACCACGCCAGCCGCCTGGCTACTGAGGCCTCGCATAATGCCGGTCGTGGCGGGGAGATCATCAGGGATGTTATTACCACGATGGGCGGCATCAGCCAGAGCTCAGGAAAAATCGGCGAGATCATTTCGGTGATAAACGGCATCGCCTTTCAGACCAATATTCTGGCACTGAATGCGGCTGTTGAAGCGGCGCGGGCGGGTGAGCAGGGGCGTGGATTTGCCGTCGTTGCCGGCGAGGTAAGAAATCTGGCACAGCGGAGTTCGCTGGCTGCAAAAGAGATTGAAACGTTAATCCGGGAATCGCTGGATCGGGTCAACGGCGGGACGGAGCTGGTCAATCGCGCCGGAGATACGATGCAGGATATCGTCCAGTCCGTTTCGCAGGTCAGGGATATCATGGGCGAAATTGCCGCAGCGTCGGATGAGCAGAATCGCGGAATTACCCAGATCGCTCAGGCGATGACGGAAATGGATACCACTACACAGCAGAACGCGGCGCTGGTGGAGGAGTCTTCTGCTGCGGCCAGCAGTCTTGAAGAACAGGCGCTTGGGCTGGAAAGAACCGTCTCCATCTTCCGACTGCCGTCGTCCCTACCGGCAGTGCATCAGAGCGTGCCGGATAACCGAGCCACTCCTAAGATGCCGGTGTCCGCTACGTCTGCTGATAAAGAGTGGGTAACCTTTTGATTGATTAGCGCCCCTCGTGAGGAGGGGCGCTGAACGGCAGCAGTGCCCAGCGAATGCCCGTTATCTACTCAGCAACGCTTAAAAGCTGTTTAACCAAATAGCGCAAATCCTCTTTCGCCTGCTGAAAGCCTTCTGCTGTCGGACTGACGCTCAGAATATCGGCATAGCCATTCACCGCGCCGCCTATCATACGGGCGGTGCGCGCTACATCGACCTGCCGGTAAAGCCCCTGGCCCACGCCCGTCTCGATGAGCCTTTCTAAAAGGCTAAACCATCTGTTCATGTTGTTCATGGCCAAATCAGCATAGGCGGGATCGTGCTGGGCCTGCGTCCAGACCGAATTGTACAGCAGCCAGTCCGCATCCTGGGTTGCAGGCAAACTGGTAATAAAAACATCAAGCGCGACATCAGGCGCGAAACCGGCAATAGCCTCTTTAAAAGCATCAAGATCGGCCTGCATGAAACGCTCAACCGCCTCCAGCCTGAGCGATCGCCAGTCGCGGAAATAGTGATAGATATGGCTACGTGAGATACCGACATGCTCGGTAAGCTCTCGGGTCGTCACCTTATCGATGCCTTTATCGATAAAAAGCGCTATCGCGCCGTCGAGGATTTTAGTCCGAAGGTTTTCTGCTGGCATAGGTTCGTTATTTCCCTGCATTGACTTTGAGCAAGCGCTCAAATAGACTCGCTTCAGTTTTGAGCAGCCGCTCAAGTACATCATAATCAGAAGTTAAACATGCAAATATTCAAAACGCCAGCGCCGCCTGCGCCTGCCCGCAGCGCCCTCCAGACCCTGAAAAAGTTAGGGCGTCGGCATCGTAAAAAGCTACTGCTGACATTTTTGCTGGTGGTTGCCGAGAACGTGATGTATCTGCTCTATCCGCTACTGGCGGGATTTGCCATCAACGCCATGCTTTCAGGGCGGGCACTGCACGCAATGCTTTACGCGGGCATGGTCTTTGTCATGTGGGCGATTGGCGCCGCGCGCCGCAGCGTAGATACCCGCACGTTTGCCCGTATTTACACCGAGCTGGCGGTGCCGGTGATCCTGACGCAGCGCAGCGAAAATCAGGGCGCATCGACCATTGTCGCTCGCGTGACGCTGTCGCGCGAATTCGTCGATTTTTTCGAGAAGCATCTGCCAGTGCTAATCACCTCCGCCGCGTCGATTACGGGAGCCGCTGCGATGCTGCTGGCTATAGAGTTCTGGACCGGCATCGCCTGCATCGCCATCCTGGTTTTCTTTGGCGGCTTTCTGCCCGGCTTCACGCGTAAAAACGAAGCGCTGTTTGTACGTCTCAATAACCGACTGGAAAAAGAGGTGGGCTTTGTCAGCACCGCCAGAGCGCCTGCGTTGACGAGGCATTACGGCGTGCTGGCCGGTTTGCGTATCCGACTCTCCGATCGTGAAGCCATGGGATATCTGGCCATTGGATGCGTGACCGCGCTGCTGTTTGCCATGACCATTCTCTGCATGACGCTAAACGGCGTTCACGATTCTGGTCACATCTATTCGGTGATGACCTATATGTGGATGTTCGCCATGAGTCTGGATGACGCTCCGCAGCTGCTGGAGAAGTACTCCCAGCTCAAAGATATCGGCCGCCGCGTCAACACCGGGCAACTCTGAGCGTAACGCAACAGTGACCTCCTCCTGCTTAACCACCGGATACTTCGATGCCGCAATTTTTTATTGAAAGGCCTGTTTTTGCCTGGGTGATCGCCCTGTTTATCGTACTGGCAGGCGTCATTGCCATACCGCAGCTGCCGGTGGCGCAGTATCCGTCGGTGGCGCCGCCGGGCGTCAGCATAACGGTGACCTATCCGGGCGCCACGCCAGAAACCATGAATGAGTCGGTCATCTCGCTGATCGAAAGAGAGATCTCCAGCGTCGACGACATACTCTACTTCGAATCTTCAAGCGATACCTCAGGCACGGCCAGCATCACGGTGACCTTTAAACCCGGCACGGACATCAAGCTCGCTCAGGTTGATGTGCAGAACAAAATCAAGGTGGTGGAACCCCGTCTGCCGCAAACCGTCCGCCAGAACGGGCTAAACGTGGAGGCGGCCAACGCTGGCTTTCTGATGATCGTCGGGCTGCGCTCGCCCACGGGGCAATACAGCGAACAGGACCTGAGCGACTATTTTGCGCGTAACCTTTCTGAGGAGCTGCGGCGCGTGCCTGGCGTCGGCAAAGTTCAGCTGTTCGGCGCGGAGAAAGCGATGCGCATATGGCTGGATCCGGTCAAACTGTTCAACTACAAGCTTTCGGTCAGCGACGTCACTACCGCCCTGAGCCAGCAGAACGCGCAGGTCTCGCCCGGCAGAATCGGCGATGAACCGGCACAGCCCGGACAATCCGTCACTTACCCGCTTACGGTGCGCGGACAGCTCAGTTCGGTGGAGGATTTCCGCAACATTACGCTTAGGGCGCTGAGCAACGGCTCGCGCGTCCGGCTGGCTGACGTGGCGCGCGTGGAGCAGGGGCTGCAAAGCTATGCGTTCGCTATTCGCGAAAATGGAGACGCGGCCACGGCCGCCGCGATTCAGCTGATGCCCGGCGCCAATGCCGTCAGCACCGCAGAAGGCGTGCGTTCACGACTGAATGAACTCTCAACGGTGCTGCCGCAGGGCATGGCGTTCTCGGTGCCGTTTGATACCGCGCCCTTTGTGAAGCTCTCGATTGAGAAAGTGATACACACCTTTATTGAAGCCATGGTGCTGGTTTTCCTGGTGATGCTGCTGTTTCTGCAAAACCTGCGCTACACCTTAATTCCGGCAATTGTCGCGCCGGTGGCGCTGCTCGGCACCTTTACCGTGATGCTGGCGAGCGGATTTTCCATTAATGTGCTGACCATGTTCGGCATGGTGCTGGCCATCGGCATCATCGTGGACGATGCGATTGTGGTGGTAGAGAGCGTTGAGCGCCTGATGGCGGAAAAAGGCCTGTCGCCGAAAGAGGCGACGCGTGAGGCGATGCGCGAGATCACGCCGGCGATTATCGGCATTACGCTGGTGCTGACCGCCGTGTTTATCCCGATGGGATTCGCGACCGGCTCGGTCGGTGTTATCTATCGCCAGTTCACCCTCTCGATGGCCGTTTCTATTCTCTTCTCGGCTTTCCTTGCGCTGACCATGACTCCCGCGCTGTGCGCGTCGCTGCTGAAGCCGATTGCGCAGCACGGCGAAAAGAAAAGGGGCTTTGCAGGCTGGTTTAACCGCCGCTTCAGCGCCCTGACGGTCCGCTATGATCGAGGATTGCACGCCACGCTGCGCCGCAGCGGCCGCCTCATGCTGATTTACGCGGCGCTGTGCGCGGTAATTTTTGTTGCCTGGTCGGCGCTGCCTTCATCTTTTATCCCCGATGAGGATCAGGGCTACTTTATGACGTCGATCCAGCTGCCGTCAGACGCTACGCAGGAAAGAACCCGTCACGTGGTCGATCGGCTTGAAAAAGCGATTATGGAAAGGCCCGGCATTGCCAGCAATATCTCTGTTTTCGGCTTTGGTTTTTCCGGCTCCGGCCCGAACACCGCGATGGCCTTTACCACGCTGAAGGAGTGGGGCGAACGCCAGGGCGCAACCGCGGATGGCGAAGCGGAATTTGTTCAGACCACAATGAGCAACGACGCCGCCGCCACGGTTATGAGCCTGATGCCGCCCGCCATCTCCGATATGGGAACCTCATCAGGTTTTACGCTTTACCTTGAGGATCGCGCCGGGCGCGGCTACGCCGCCCTGCTGGAGTCGGCTACGGCGCTGACGGAAAAGGCCAACCAGAGCGGCGTGATGAAAGATGTCTACATCGAGGGGTTGCCCGAAGGCGTCAGCGCCGCACTCGAGGTGGACAGGGAGAAAGCGCAGGCAATGGGCGTCAGCTTTGACGACATTAATCAGGTGCTGTCAGCCGCCATCGGCTCAAATTACGTGAATGATTACGTAAATAATGGGCGGGTGCAGCAGGTCATTGTGCAGGCGGATTCCGCCTACCGCATGCAGCTGGCGGATCTGCTGAAGCTTTACGTCAGGAATGCGTCGGGCGAGATGGTGCCGCTGTCGGCTTTTGTCACGGCAAACTGGTCGCAGTCGCCGCAGCAGCTCAATCGTTATCAGGGCTACCCCGCCATTCAAATTGCCGGCAGCCCCGGCGACGGTTACGCCAGCGGCGCGGCGATGGCTGAGATGGATAAGCTCGCGGCCTCATTGCCGACAGGCTATTTCGTTGAGTGGACCGGTGCCTCGCTGCAGGAGCGCAGCACCGCGGCGCAGATGCCGTTGTTGATAGCCTTATCCGTGCTGGTTGTCTTTCTGGTGCTTGCCGCGCTCTATGAGAGCTGGTCCGTGCCGCTTTCAGTCATACTGGTCGTTCCACTGGGTATGGCGGGCGCGCTGCTGGCGGTGTTTATCGCAGGGATGTCGAACGACGTTTTTTTCAAAGTCGGCATGATTACGCTTATCGGACTGTCAGCCAAAAACGCCATCCTCATTGTCGAATTTGCGCGGCAGCTTTATGCGCAGGGTAAACCGTTAGCTGAGGCCGCCAGAGAGGCCGCGCGATTACGCCTGCGACCCATTATCATGACGTCGCTGGCTTTTACCCTTGGCGTAGTGCCGCTGATGCTGGCGAGCGGGGCCAGTAAAAGCACCCAGAATGCGATTGGCACAGGCGTTTTTGGCGGCATGATCAGCGGCACGCTGCTGGCCATCTTCTTCGTGCCGGCGTTCTTTGTCATCGTTACTTCTGGGGTGCAAAGGCTGAGTGGCGCGCTAAAAAGAGTTAATAAAGCCTGATCGATCGGCTCAGGGCAGTTATGGCTGCCCTGGGGTTACTCTTTGCTGAGACATCTGCTTGATTGCCGTCGCCAGTCTTCAGGAAGTGAGTTTCAGGCACGTTAAAAGTGACGCCAGCGAGTCGACAGGTCCGGCATGGCATTGAGATGAGCGCGTCTTATCCCAGGGCATGGCATCATCAGTACAGAAGTCTCCTGCGCATTGCATTTCAAGCCGCTCATCCAGTAAGCCAACGGGGATCCAGACATAAGGCTCGCCGCGCAAGGGGTTAGGCACCGTCGAGCCGCACAGGCTGCAAAAATCTGTCCGATAGCCAGTCGGTTTTGACCATGAAACAATGCCATTTTCGCCGTTAATCCACCTGAATCCGGCGCTTTTCACCAGCGTGGCAAGATTGTAGCCGACGCCACTCTGCTTTCTGCAAAGCGAGCAATGGCAACGATAAAACAGGGCAGGCTTTTCAGCCAGTTTAAATACGACTGCTCCACACAAACACGATCCGTTCATTTCAAACCATCCTGGCTCAGCCATGTGTACTGCAACCGACAATAGCGGCTGCAGCAGTATTGCATCGGTCATTGCCTGACAGAGGAAGAGTAGCGCGATGACAGGATACGCAAGGGTATCCTGTCGACATCCACATTTCAGATGTTTTTACTGGCCAGGGTCAGTTAAGGCTTAAGGATAACCTTTGTCCATCCCTCGTCGCGATCGTCAAAGTGCTTATATCCCACAGGCGCCTCTTCGAGCGAAAGGCGATGTGAGATGATGTCGCCCGGGCTGGCTTTCCCCTGATGGATCAGACGGGCCAGCTGACGGTTATAGGCTTTCACGTTTGCCTGTCCGGTACGTATTGCCTGTCCTTTGAACCAAAAGCTGCCGAAATCAAACGGCATTTTACCTTGTCTGGCGAGGTCGGACGCCGCGCCCGGATCCTGGGGAATAAAGACGCCAACCACCCCAATTCCTCCGGTTGCTTTGGTTGACGCCACCAGGCTGTTCATGGTGACCGAATTATCTTCATGGCCATGTTTGTTACAGCACTGATAGCCCACGCACTCACAGCCGCAATCGGTGCCGCGGCCATCCGTCAGGTCGAGAATTTTTTGCACAGCTTCATCGCCGACCGCATTGATGGCTGTCGCCCCCAGCTTCTCTGCCAGGGCCAAACGGTCCTGGTGTGTATCCACCACAAACACCTGTGAAGCCCCTTTGATAATGGCTGAGTGGGCCGCCATCAAACCTACCGGCCCCGCGCCGTAAATAGCGACGCTTTCACCCGGCTTTAATCCGGCGAGTTCAGTTGCATGCCAGCCGGTCGGGAAGATGTCAGAGAGCATCACATAATCATCTTCTTTTTCCACTGCATCAGGCGGGAGCACGAGGCAGTTAAAGTCCGCGAAGGGGACCCGAAGCAGCTCCGCCTGACCGCCTTCCCATGGGCCCATTTCCGCAAACCCATAGGCTGCGCCTGCGGTGCCGGGATTGGCGGTGAGGCAAAAGCCTGTCAGACCTTTTTCACAACTCTCGCAAAAACCGCATCCGATGTTGAACGGCAGGCAGACATAGTCCCCGACCTTAATACGCTCAACGCCAGAGCCAATTTCAACCACCTCACCCAGATTTTCGTGCCCTAAAATACGGCCCTGCTCAAAGCTGGTCCGGCCCTCATACATATGCAGGTCAGAGCCACAAATATTGGTGGTGGTAATGCGGACAAGGACATCGGTGGGGCGGACAATTTTCGCATCCGGTACCTCTTTTACTTTGACATCGTAGGGACCGTTGTAAATTACTGCTTTCATGCGCTTCTCCTGATGGCGACCGGAAAGGAATGGCTGCCCGGCCGAGTGAGTGTCGACTAAGCTTAGCTGTCATGAGGCATAACGCGATCGTCAGCGCGGCGATCGAGATAGTTCTTATCTGCATGAACATGACGCAGGGCACGCCGCTCCTCCCGGCGGCAAAAGCGATGCCAGACAGGGCAATGCAGGCGCAGGATGCGGCTCCGGCCTCTGCAGAAGGCATGGATGAGCACGCTATGGAGGCGATAGCCATGGCCGAAACAGGAGGAAATGCCTGCCCACGGCTATCCGGGTCTGCTTTATCAACCAGTGAGTCCGCTAGACGCGCATAGCGGACGGCAAAATGGGGACAAGTTCACCCCTGTAGCTTCCTCAGACAGCGATCCATCGCACTCACCACCCAGTCGATATCGTGCATCTGGAAACAGAGCGGCGGACGGATTTTCAGCACGTTGCCGTAGGGCCCGGCGACGGAGGTTAGCACAAACTCTTCGCGTAGCGCCTCCACCAGGTCGAGCGCCAGCCGTTTATCCGGCTGCTTACTCTCCCTGTCCTTCACCAGTTCAAACCCGATAAACAGCCCCGCGCCACGCACGTCGCCGATGCAAGGGTAAGCGGCCTGCAGGGATTGCAGCGCCGCCAGCAGCGCGGCGCCGGTTTTCAGGCTGTGCGCCTGAAGCGCTTCCTGCTCAATCACATCCATCACCGCATGGGCCGCCGCCATGGAAACCGGATTGCCGCCAAAGGTATTAAAGTAAGGCAGCGCATCGCTAAACGCCGCCATCACCGGCGCTTTCGCCATCAGGCCGGACACCGGAATGCCGTTCCCCATGGGTTTACCGGTGGTGACCACATCGGGCACCACGCCGTGTCGGGCAAAGCCCCAAAAGGCCTCACCGGTGCGGGCAAAACCTGGCTGCACTTCGTCGGCGATAAAAATTCCGCCGTTCTGATGCACGACATCAATCGCCTGCTTTAAAAAGCCTGGCTGGCCGGGTAACACGCCGTCTGAGGAGAAGATCGAATCGGCCAGGAAACCGGCAAACCTGATGCCGTGCGCGGCCATATCGTCGATCTGCCTCTGAATTTCCTGCGCGAACCATGCTCCCTGATCCGCCGTCTGGACGCGATAAAAGTCGGGCGGCGCCACCAGCCGGGTATGCGGTGAAAGCGGCTGGCCGCTGCCCAGCGCGGGCGAGACGCCGGAGGTGAGCGCGCTGGTGCCGTGATAGGCTTCTCTGGAGACGATGATCCCGGTGCCGCCGCTCCAGCACTGGGCAATGCGGATAGCCAGATCGTTCGCTTCGGAGCCGGTACACATATACATAGCCCGATCGATTTCTGCGGGCAGGGTGGCCAGAATGCGATCGCTGTACGCCAGGATCGATTCGTGCAGATAACGGGTATGCGTATTCAGCTGCATCATCTGTTGATGCACCGCCTCCACCACCGCGGGATGACAGTGACCAATGCTGGCCACGTTGTTGTACATATCCAGATACTGATTGCCCGCCTTATCCCACAGATACTGGCCCTGTCCGCGCACCAGATGCACCGGGTTGCGGTAAAAGAGCCGGTATGATTCGCCCAGTACCCGGCTGCGCTTATCGGTCAGCTGTCGAATGTCTGGCGTCAGCCTGTCCGCATGTTCAGCGCGAAAGCTGTTGGTATCCATTATGGTTGAACGTACCGTCATCGTGACTCCTTGGTCTTTGTACTGCCCTGCCGCAGGCTATGCGCAGCAGGGCTTAAACAGGCGTTAGTCGGTTTCTGCGGCAACCGAGGTCTGCGCGATGGCGCCGCGGCGGGAGTGGGTGGTCAGGAAATAGAGATAGCCTGTCACCATAAAGCCCACAAACAGCGCGCCGATCTGCGGGTTAAACCACAGCATCGCGATCAGGCAGATCGCCGAGCCACACAGGGCAATACCCGGGATCACCGGGTAACCCGGCGCGCGGTAGCTGCGCGCCAGGGTCGGATCGGTGCGGCGCAGTTTAAACAGGCTCAGCATGCTCATGATGTACATGACGATGGCGCCAAACACCGACATGGTGATCATCGCGGCGGTCAGACTCATTCCCTGAAAGCTGATGCCGTCAGAGAAAATCGCCAGGATGCCGACCGCGCCGCCCGCCAGAATCGCGCGGTGCGGCGTGTTGAAGCGCGACAGCTTCGCCAGCGACGGCGGCAGGTAGCCCTCCCGCGCCAGCGCAAAGAACTGGCGAGAGTAGCCCATAATAATGCCGTGAAAACTGGCGATCAGACCGAACAGCCCAATCCATACCAGCATGTGCATCCAGCGCGAATCGTTACCGACCAGCATTTTCATCGCCTGCGGCAGCGGATCGTTGATGCCGGAAAGCGTGCGCCAGTCGCCCGCACCGCCCGCAAATACCATGACGCCCACCGCCAGCACCACCAGCGTTAAAATGCCGCTGATATAGGCGCGGGGAATGGTGCGACGCGGATCTTTCGCCTCTTCGGCCGCCATCGCGACGCCTTCAATGGCCAGGAAAAACCAGATGGCAAAAGGAATCGCGGCAAATATGCCGGATACCGAGGCCAGCGAGAACGTCTCTTCTCCCGCCCAGCCGTGCGCCACAAAGTTCGTCAGGCTGAAGCCCGGCGCCACCACGCCCATAAACACCAGCAGCTCAATCACCGCCAGCAGCGTGACCAGCAGCTCAAAGGTTGCCGCAATGCTGACCCCGATGATGTTGAGGCCCATAAAGATCAGGTAGGCGCAGACCGCGATAAGTTTGGGGTTCACTGCCGGAAACTGCACATTGAGGTAAGCGCCTATCGCCATGGCGATGGCCGGGGGCGCGAAGACAAACTCGATTAGGGTGGCAATGCCCGCAATTAACCCACCGGTATCGCCGAAGGCGCGACGGCTGTAAGCAAACGGCCCGCCTGCCTGCGGAATGGCGGTCGTCAGTTCGGTAAAGCTGAAGATAAAGCAGGTGTACATGGCGGCGACAAACAGCGTCGTGACCAGAAAGCCCAGGGTACCCGCGGCGCCCCAGCCATAGCTCCAGCCAAAATACTCGCCCGATATCACCAGTCCCACGGCGATACCCCAGAGTTGCAGGGTGCCCAGGGTGGGTTTCAGTTTCTCTTTCATCACGGCGTTCCCCGTCTGCGTAAAGTGAAAAGCGATGCCTCAAAAGCTGACGGGTAGATGATGGACACAGCCCCAACAGAAAAACTTGACCGCAGAAAACAGAAACGCGTCGGCTGGGGTCAAGTCGCCCCAGCTCAGGCCGTCGTGACTCTGCCAAAGTCAATTTTTGCCTGCTCTCCTGTCAAGCGTGCTGGGAAGGTTCAGCGCCATGCTGAAGCCACACGCAGAGAGAGGGAGCCAGACATGAGCATCAAGCAATATGACACCTTGAGTAACGACGCCATTCTTCAGCTTGCCCATCAGGCATTGCAGGCCTATCCCGGCTGTCTGCACGCTGAGGTCAGGCTGCTGTGCCGTTCCGAGAACGCGACCCTGGCTGTCAATACGCCACAGGGCCGCTATGCGTTGCGTATTCATCGGGGCGACTACCACGCCAGGCAGGATATCGAAAGCGAGCTTCACTGGCTGGACGCCCTCCAGGCCGCAGAGATCTGTGTGCCGGTTGCCCTCAGGGATGGGCAGGGCAACCGCATTCAGACGCTTCCCCTGTCTGACGGCGGCGAACGTTATGCCGTGCTGTTTCACTGGATAGAGGGCGATATGCTCACCGATGCGGTCGAGCCGGCGGCATTTCGCCAGCTAGGCCGCATCACCGCGCAGCTGCACCACCACAGCCGGCGCTGGCAAAAACCGCAGGGCTTTCGCCGCATCGTCTGGGATCATCACACCATGGTTTCCCCGGCTGGCCACTGGGGCGACTGGCGGGATGTCGCTGGCCTGGCGCGCTCGCAGCACGCGGTCGTTGAAGAGACGCTGGCTCATGTGGGCCGCGAGATGGCGGCATTTGGCCAGTCGCCCGATCGCTATGGCCTGATCCACGCCGACCTGCGGCTGACGAATCTGCTGGTTCACAAAGGGGAAACGCGGGTCATCGATTTTGACGACTGCGGGATGGGCTGGTACCTGCACGATCTTGCCGCGGCCATCAGCTTTGTCGAGCACCATCCCAGCGCCCCGCAGTGGGTGGAGAACTGGTTAAACGGCTATGAGCAGGTGGCGCACGTCAGCGATGAGGAGCTGGCAATGATCCCCTCGCTGCTGATTCAACGCCGCATTCAGCTGACGGCCTGGGTGGCCTCCCATAGCGAAACGGAGATGGCGCGCGGCCTGGGCAGCGGCTGGGCCGACGACACGGTGCGCCTGTGCCATCGCTACCTCGAAGGCGCTCGTTTGCCGATTGGCGTTTAGCGCACTCTGACGGTGCCAGAATGGATAATTGCAGTGCAATCTGTTTTGCGGCGGCGCTAAGTCGCTGTTATCACGCGCCCGAGGGCTGGTATGTTTTTTGCAGAAACAACAGATGTTCAGTTTCAGGCGGAAAGCATTATGAGCAGCATATTGCCAGAGGTGGCACTTACAGCCTTGTCCAGCGCAGGAAGCCAGCACCGTGGCGTCCTGTCGGCTGCCGCGACAGGGCTGGGTGATTTCATTAACGCCCAGGGCGGCGATGTGGATCGCATTTTTGGCATCAGCGGCATCGATCCTGATACGCTTGCCTGCCCGACGCTGAGTCTGGATCTGGTGAATTACTGCCGGGTGCTGGAGGAAGCCGCCAGCCAGGCGGGCGTAGATAACTTCGGTTTGCAGTATGGCCATCAGTTCCGCCCGCAGGCTTTGGGACTGATCGGCTATATCGGCCTGTGCTCGGCGACGCTGGAGCAGGCGCTGCGCAACGTCGTGAATGCGTTTCCCTGGCATCAGCACAATACCTGTATCCGTCTGACGGAGCATGGCGATTACTGGCAGCTCGATTATCAGGTGCGTCACGGCGCGATTCTGCTGCGCCGGCAGGATGCGGAGTTAACGTTGGGCATGTTTCTTAACCTGATTCGCCACGCGGCAGGACGGCACTGGGCGCCGCGGGAAGTCCACTTCGAGCATCCGCGCCCCGAGCACTGGCATGAACACTGTAAAGTCTTCGATGCGCCGGTCTATTTCGATCAGCCCTTTAACTCCATGCTGGTGGCTAAAACGGATCTGAGCCGCAAAATGCCGGATCACGATCCCATGCTGCTGCTGGTAATGCAGGATGCGATCCGGCGGCTCAGCCCGCCAGCGGTCAATCAGGGCACCGTTAATCAAACCCGCACCGACATCCACCTCCAGTTATTGAGCGGCGAACCTTCGCTGGAAACGATCGCTGAGAAACAGGGGCTGTCCGCCTGGTCGCTCCAGCGACGGCTGCGCGAGGAGCAGACCTCTTTTTCCGCCCTGGTGGACAGCGTGCGTAAGGAGATGGCGACCCACTATCTGAAGCAACACCATCTGCCGGTGTCAGAAATGGCGCTGTTGCTGGGCTATTCCGAAGTCAGCGCCTTCTCCCGCGCGTTCCGGCGCTGGTTTGGCTGCAGCCCGCGCGACTGCCGGAAAGCGCAATAAGAGGTTTTGCTCGTTAGAGGGGGGAATAATGCCGCTGGCGAAAAGGCGCAATACGCGCGGAGAGCGACATCAAAAAACCCTGGCCGCGACCTGCGCCGCGGCCCGGAACTCAGGCAGACTGCCACTCGCTTTCCACGTCGGCTTTCGATTTGGACAGAATAACTTTGTTATCGTCCACTTCTTTTACCCAGCTAAAAGGAATGATGTGGTGTTTGCCGCCCGCTTCAGGATCGCTTTTAGCCAGCTTGATTTTGTCTTCGCCTTCGAAATGGTCAACGATGCCAACGTGTTCACCGTTAACGTCTACAACCTGAGCGTGATCTAAAATTTCTGATTTGCTTACCATAATGCCTCCATCCTGGTGAGTAGGTTGAAACACATCGTCCGATGCGCTTCAGGACTCATTAAGCCTGGTCGCTACCTGTCGGTTCGGTCAAGTCAGTAACAAAATGAAATATTTATTATGGGCGTGACGACAGAGAAATCCTCTGCCTTGTACCGCAATAAACCGTTATTTCCGCTGGCCCTGACGGGCGCTAAAAAAGAAAAGCTGAGATCTCGTCTACACTTTTGTCTGTTCCTAAATCCCTCCGGCACCAGAGGAGAGCCCGTGAAAAAATCTATAGCAGACGATGAGATGCCCATCATTATTCCCGACACAAGCTTCAATCAGGTGCTGAGCCCCGAAACCACCAACAGAATAAATACCCAGGATTTTCTTTCGCGCAGCTGCGCGGATTTTGCCCTGCCGGGCTATACGCTGCCGTTTGGCTACCGTCTGGTGAGCTGTCCAGATGAAAAGCAGTACCGCATGGTGACCTGCGAAGCTGAGCCGGAAACGGTTTATGCGGTCAGGCTGGAGGAGACGCAGGATTTTACCTCACCGGAGCGCGCCTGCATTCAGGTCATGGTATGGCGCACCCGGCAACCCGAGCATGAACATGCGGTACACGGCATCGCCCGCCGCTTTTTCCGCTATTTTCTGCAAACCTACTCGGTCATCGTTACCGACAGCGCCCAGACCAATGCCGCTCGCGTCATGTGGGAAGGAATGATCGCCTGGGCGCTGCGCGATCCGGGACACTACGTCTATATCTACAATGCAGCCTGGCAGGAGAGAAAGCTGGCGCGCGTGCGCGGATGGGATGAATTTTGCGCGCACTGGGCCGGTTTTTGCTGGGGCGCAGAGCCGCAGAGCCACCTCAACCGGCGCGTGGTGATTAGCACGGTACCGCTCGATTAAGCGCCGTTGCCGGCGCGCGCAGGGCGCTTTCCGGCAGGGCAGAGCGGGAGGGTGTCGCTGGCCCGCTGGCGCAGCGACAATGTCTGACCGTTATTTTGCACCCTCCATGAAACCCGGCACAAAGCGGTTGACGTCAACCTCCATAAACTGCGAACGCTGGAAGCTGGACTTAAGGTCATAGGGCACCGTGCAGTCGTAAATCGTTTTGCAGGTGATACCGTGCGCCCGGATAGAGGGGCTGAACGCAGGATCCTGCGACGGATCGAGCGGATGGCAGCGCACGCCGGGAATAAACACCGTATCCACGTCAGCCTGATAGCGCGTCGTCATCGCCCAGATCACATCGTTCAAATCGAAGATATCGACATCGTCATCCACCAGAAAAACATGTTTAAGCTCTGAAAAGGCGGAGAAGGCGAGTAGCGCCGCCTGACGCTGGCGTCCTTCATCCTGCGGCCCGCGCTTGTTGATCTGCAGCACCGCCATATATTTGCCGGTGCCCGGCGACGGGCAGTGGACATTTTTCACCAGTCCCGGCAGCGCGCGCTCCACCATATCAAGAATGCTTGCCTCGGTCGGAATGCCGGCGAGACTGGTGTGCTCGTCACTTGGCCCGATGCAGGTCTGCAGAATAGGGTGCTTGCGGTGCGTGACCGCTTTCACTTTGATAACCGGCACGGCCGCCTGCGCTTCGCCGGTGTAGCCCGGGAACTCCGGCATCGCTTTGCCGGTGTGGGTGTGCTGATCTTCCTGAACGCGATAGTTGGGGATCAGCTCGCCTTCGATCACAATCTCCGCGTTGGCGATGGCGCGCGCCTTGACCGCGACCCCTTCAACCAGCTCTACCGCGCGTCCGCGCAGCCCGCCAGCGATCGCCAGCTCGTCAAAGCCCAGCGGCGTCGTTGGCGGCTCGAAGCAGGCGCCGATTTCGATGGCCGGATCCACGCCGATGCTGATGGTAATCGGCAGAGCGTTGCCAGCCTGTTCCGCTTTGATGCGGAACTGATCGAGATGACGGCCCGGCACGAAATAGATTGAGATCTCATCTTTGCCCTGCACGCAGAGGCGGTGAATAGTTACATCATGCTCTCCCGTTTCCGGGTCGGCGGCGTAGCACATGCCGAGCGTGAAGTAAGGGCCTGCGTCTTCAGGCGTATTAGTCGGCGCTGGCAGCAGCGTACGGATATCGAATCCTTCGTCGGACGCCAGATGCACCACCTCCTGACAGACCGCCCGCTCGTTGGGGATCACCACCGGCGCGATGGCGCGATGCACCGATTCGCGCAGCAGGTTAGCCAGATTCTCTTTCGGCACCCCCAGCAGTCGCGCCACCCGCTGACGCGAAGCGAGCAGGCCGATCAGCACGCGAAAATCCTCATAGCCTTTCACGTTGTTGAAGACCATCGCCGGCCCGGTGCGCGTCGGGCGCATCACCGTGCCGCCTGCGCCGACATAGCGGTAAACCCCCGACAGCTCGGCGGCCGGATCCACCGGCTCGCTGGTCTCAATATATTCGCCGTCATACTGTTTCAGTATGTCGATGGCGGCACGTAGATCGACGCTTTTTTCCTCTGCGGGGCGCTGTGTAATGTCTGTCATCTTTTTCTCCTGAAGCAAAGTAAGAGTTAGCCGGGCGCTTAGCGGGCCAGGCCCTGCCAGCGGGTCGATTGCGCGCTCTCCAGCCCAAACTGATCGAGCACGCGACCGGCGATATGGTTTTCAACATCCGCGATGGTCTCAGGGTGGTTATACCAGGCGGGAACAGGGGGAATGATGCTGACGCCCATGCGCGAAAGGGCGAGCATATTTTCCAGATGGATGGTGTTCAGCGGCGTTTCCCGCGCGACCAGCACCAGTTTGCGCTGCTCTTTCAGCACCACATCTGCCGCGCGGCCAATCAACCCTTCAGCATAACCACTGCGAATGCCCGCCAGCGTTTTCATGCTGCAGGGAATGATGATCATCCCGTCAGTGACAAAGGATCCGGAGGAGATAGTCGCGGCCTGATCGCCGGCGCTGTGGTAAACGTCCGCCAGCGCTTTAAGATCCTTTAGCGGCAAACCTGTCTCGTGCTCAAGGGTGGTTTTACCCCAGCGGGAGACGATCAGATGCGTCTCTACATGCGGCATCGCCGCCAGCTTGCGCAGCAGGGTCACCGCGAGCGGCGCGCCCGTCGCGCCGGTCATGCCGACAATAATTCTCATGCAGCCTCCTGAGTCAGGTGGAAAGGTACCGAGCCCGAACGGGCCGGATAGCGGTATGGGAGGAAGATAACGCTGAGACTGATAAGGGTCTAATTGGTATTATGCTTTTATTAATAAGTAGCCTTTATCAGGTGAGTCATGGAATACCCTAAGCTGCGCTCCTTCATTACCCTGGCGCGCACCCTGCATTTTGCCCGCGCGGCGGCGGAGGTTGGCCTGACGCAACCTGCGCTGAGCCA
The DNA here is from genome assembly GCF_051025595.1 of Pantoea phyllosphaerae. Taxonomy (NCBI): domain Bacteria; kingdom Pseudomonadati; phylum Pseudomonadota; class Gammaproteobacteria; order Enterobacterales; family Erwiniaceae; genus Pantoea; species Pantoea phyllosphaerae. The sequence continues at coordinate 111,803 of NZ_JBPFDE010000003.1, read as the reverse complement.
GCATATTCAGTCGCTGGAGCAGAGCTGGGGCGTCAGGCTGTTCGAGCGTAACAAACGTCAGGTCAGCCTGACGGTCGAAGGGCAACTGCTGCTTGAGGAGGCGGAGCGCACGGTGCAGAGGATCGACAACCTGCGCGCAACCGTCAAAGAGGTCGCCGCCGGCAGCCGGGGGTTGTTGCGGCTCGGCTATGTCGGCACGGCGGTGCTGGAGCCGCTGCTGGTCAGGGCGCTGCGAAGTTTCAGAAGCCAGTTCCCGGCGATCCGCCTTGAGCCGATGGAATATAACGTCAATCAGCAGATCGGCCTGCTGCAGAGCGGCGAGCTGGATGCAGGCATTCTGCGCGGGCCGCTGCCCGATTTTCGCTTTCTCGCCTGCCGGGAAATCCATCAGACGGCGCTCTGCGCGGTGATACCCGACGACCATCCTCGTACCGGAGATAAGCCGGTCAGCCTGCGCGATCTGGCGGGCGAAACCCTGATCGTTCAGCAGGATCCCGACGGCGTCGGGCTGGGCGGCGCCGTGTTGCGTATGTATACGGAAGCGGGCCTGGTGCCAGCGAAAATAGTGCGGGCGCGGGACGTTAATACCGCCATTAACCTGACGGCGATGGGAGTGGGAATAACCTGTATTCCCGCTTCGCAGCGTCATTTTCTGCGCCAGGATGTGATGGCGTTAGATATTATCGACACCGCCGTGACCACCTCTTTGTATCTTTGCTGGAAAGAGGGCACGCGCAGTCAGGACGTGCTGCGGTTTATTAAAAATACGCAGTCGCTATTTAGCGCCCGCCAGTGATGAAAATAACGCTGCCCGCTCCCTGTTCCAGCCAGTTTTTTATCTTACTAAAAAGAAAGAATTTTCATCGGTAAATTATTTCAAAAATAATAATATTTCGTGATGGCCTTTTTCTTATTGGGATGAGGTCTACACTTTTCCTTCATGCTTCGTTTATTCCCAGCTCACCCTGAATCATTACTCTAAAGCTAAGGATCTTATCCTGGGCTTAATTGAATCACCTATGCAGAACGCGCAGACTTCGCTGGCATGAACGATAAAATGATTATCTCAATCAGGAGGTTATAATGCACACTGGCCAAGCGCCGGTACGGGAATGGAATACGCGCCGCAGCGAAAAAGCGCGTCGTCTGGCATCCTTTCCCGTAGACGGTAAAGTCATCCCGACTGAAAGAGCGGTAGACGCGCTGGAGAAGTTAATTGCCCCTGGCGACCGCGTTGTCCTTGAGGGAAATAACCAGAAGCAGGCCGATTTTTTATCGCGTACGCTGGCTGAAGTGGATCCGGCAAAAGTCCATGACCTGCATATGATTATGCCCAGCGTAGGCCGTAGTGAACATCTCGATATTTTTGAAAAGGGCATCGCCCGCAAACTCGATTTTTCATTTTCCGGCCCGCAGAGTTTACGTATTTCCCAGCTTCTGCAGGATGGCCAGCTGGAAATTGGCGCCATCCACACCTACATCGAACTCTATTCCCGACTCTACGTCGATCTCAGCCCGAACGTGGCGCTGATTGCCGGTTATAAAGCTGACCGCAAAGGCAATCTCTACACCGGCCCCAGCACCGAAGATACGCCAGCGCTGGTAGAAGCCGCCGCGTTCCGCGACGGCATCGTTATCGCCCAGGTCAACGAGCTGGTGGATGATGAAAGCGACCTGCCGCGCGTCGATATTCCCGCCTCCTGGATTGATTACATCGTCGTCGCCGACAAACCTTTTTTCATTGAACCGCTGTTCACGCGCGATCCTCGTCTGATCAAGCAGGAGCATATCCTGATGGCGATGATGGCGATCAAGGGCATCTACGCCGAACACCAGGTGCAGTCGCTCAACCACGGCATCGGCTTCAACACCGCCGCCATCGAACTGCTGCTGCCGACCTACGGCGAGCAGCTCGGGCTGAAAGGCAAAATCTGTAAGCACTGGACGCTGAACCCGCATCCGACGCTGATTCCGGCGATTGAGAGCGGCTGGGTAGAGAGCGTGCACTGTTTCGGCGGCGAGCTGGGAATGGAAGAGTATATCCGCGCCCGTCCAGACATTTTCTTCACCGGCAGCGACGGCTCGATGCGCTCTAACCGTGCGTTCTGCCAGCTGGCCGGTCAGTACGCGGTCGATATGTTTATCGGCGCGACCCTGCAGGTCGACGGGCTGGCGAACTCCTCTACCGTGACGCGCGGTCGCCTGTCCGGCTTCGGCGGCGCGCCAAACATGGGCCACGATCCCCACGGTCGCCGCCATGCGACGCCCGCCTGGCTCAATATGATGACCGAGCCCGACCCGATGCAGCGCGGTAAAAAGCTGGTGGTGCAGATGGTGGAAACCTTCCAGGCGGGCGCGAAGCCGACCTTCGTCGAGCAGCTCGACGCCGTGGAAGTGGCGAAATCGTCCGGTATGCCGCTGGCGCCGGTGATGATTTACGGCGATGACGTGACCCACGTGCTGACCGAAGAGGGCATCGCCTATCTCTATCGCGCCGACAGCCTTGAGGAGCGCCGCGCCATGGTGGCCGCTGTCGCGGGCATCACCGATATCGGTCTGGGTGTCGACGCCGCGCGCGTGGCCGCGCTGCGTAAAAGCGGCAAGGTTGTCTATCCGGAAGATATGGGCATTCGCCGCTCAGACGCCACGCGCTCTCTGCTCGCCGCAGGCAGCGTCGCGGATCTGGTCGAATGGTCAGGCGGCCTCTACAACCCGCCGGCAAAATTCCGGAGCTGGTAATGAAACGCCTGTCACAGACGCAAGCCGAGATGCAGGTGAGTCAGCTGGCGGCCATCGCGCGCGACTGCCTGATCGATGAGGCGCGCCTCAGTCCGAAGCCGGGTCTGGTGGACAGCCGCGGCAGCGGGGCGCATCAGGATCTGACGCTGGCGCTGATGGAGCGCTCGGCCTGCAGCCTGCAGCCGACTTTTCTGCAGCTGGCGTGTCAGTGCTGGCAGCGTCCGGCCGACGTCGCCCTGCGGGAAGCGGTCGGCCGTCTCGGGCGGGAAGGGGAGCGGCAGATGATGGCGGCCACCGGCGGCGTCAACACCCATCGGGGCGCGATTTGGGCGCTGGGCCTGCTGGTCAGCGCCGCGGCGATGAACGGCGGCTGCGCCGACGCGGAGCGGCTTGCTTGTAGTGCGGCGTCGCTGGCCAGCCTGCCCGATCGCGCCGCGCCGAAGCTGTTCAGCAAAGGGCTGAAGGCGACGCATCGCTATCGCGTGCCTGGCGCGCGGGAAGAGGCGCAGCAGGCCTTTCCGCACGTTGTCAGGCTGGCGCTGCCGCAGCTGCTGCGCAGCCGGGCGGCGGGCGCGAGTGAAAGCGAAGCGCGGCTTGACGCCCTGATGGCGATCATGACCTCCCTCAGCGACACCTGCGTGCTCTCGCGCGCCGGTCTCGAGGGCCTGCAGACCATGCAGGCGGGCGCCCGCGCGGTGCTGCTGGCTGGCGGCTGCATGACGCCGCAGGGCCAGCGCGCGCTGGCGCAGCTGGATGCCGATATGCTGGCCCTGAACGCCTCGCCGGGCGGCGCCGCCGATCTGCTGGCCGCCACGCTGTTTATTGACAGGGTAGCCGTTACTGCCCATCACGCTTTTCTTTAGAGGACGTTATGGAACACATCACACTATCTTTCCCTGCTAACCGCACCTTCAGCGGCAGAGCCCTTGCAGGGGTCGTTGGCTCCGGTGATATGGAAGTGCTGTTCACCGCAGCCGAAGGGCAAACGCTGAGTATTGATATCACCACCTCTCTCGACAACAGCGACGCCCGCTGGAAGGCGCTGTTCGATCGTCTCAGCCTGATCAATGGCCTGCCTGCCGGGCAGCTGGTGATCCACGATTTCGGCGCGACGCCGGGCGTTGCGCGTATCCGTATCGAACAGGTTTTTGAAGAGGTGAGCCATGCGTAACGATCCGAGTTTTATCGAGCTGCGCGCCCGCGAGCGCGCCCATGCGCTGCTGGACGAGGGCAGCTATCGCGAACTGCTCGATCCCTTTGAGGGCATTATGTCGCCCTGGCTGGCGCCGCAGGGCGTCGTGCCGCAGTCCGATGACGGCATGGTGGTCGCGCGCGGCACCATCAACGGCCAGTCCGCGGTGGTCATCGCCATCGAGGGGACCTTCCAGGGTGGCAGCATGGGCGAAGTCTCCGGCGCGAAAATGGCGGCGGCGTTAGAGCTGGCGGCGGAAGACAACCGCAACGGTATTCCGACCCAGGCGGTGCTCTGCCTGGAAACCGGCGGCGTGCGGCTACAGGAGGCGAATCTGGGGCTGGCGGCAATTGCCGATATCCACGCCGCCATCGTCGATCTGCGCCGCTATACGCCGGTGATCGGCATTATCGCCGGTACCGTCGGCTGCTTCGGCGGCATGTCGATCGCCGCCGCGCTCTGCAGCTATCTGATCGTCACGCGCGAGGCGCGGCTGGGGCTTAACGGCCCGCAGGTTATCGAGCAGGAAGCGGGCATCGAAGAGTATGACTCGCGCGACCGCCCCTTTATCTGGAGCATGACCGGCGGCGAAATTCGCTACGCGAGCGGGCTGGCCGACGCGCTGGTCGACGACGGCATCAGCGCCGTGAAAACCGCGATGAATACCTTTATTGAAAAAGGGGTGCCGGCGCAGCACCGCAGCGACAACTATGCCCACTTCCTGCCGCGCCTGACGAATTTTGATACGCGTCAGCAGGCGGACACGGCGCAGATTAAACAGCTTTTTGCCCGGGAGGATAAATAATGACCCAGACTATCAGCCGCGGTGCGACCTGGCTGGAAAAACTGGCACCCAATGCGCAGCGCCTGAGCGGCCTGTGCGACTCGGTTCAGGTGGCTGACGGCGAACTCAACGGCGAGCGCGTACGTCTGATCGCCGTCGTGCCCGATGCAAACAACCACTACCCGCGCGCCGCGCGCGGCGAAGTCGGGCTGCTGGAGGGCTGGACGCTGGCGAAGGTGGTTCACGAAACCATCGACGCAGATAAAAACAGCGAGGTGAAGCGCCCGATTATCGCGGTCATCGACGTGCCGAGCCAGGCCTACGGCCGACGCGAAGAGGCGTTCGGCATCCATCAGGCGCTTGCCGGCGCCGCTGGCGCCTATGCCAACGCGCGTCTGGCGGGACATCCGGTGATTGGCCTGATCGTCGGCAAGGCGATGTCGGGCGCGTTTCTGGCGCACGGCTATCAGGCGAACCGTCTGATCGCCATCAACGATCAGGGCGTGCTGGTGCATGCGATGGGCAAAGCGTCCGCCGCGCGCATTACGCTGCGCACGGTCGAGGCGCTGGAAAAACTGGCGGCGACCATTCCGCCGATGGCCTATGACGTCAGCAACTTCGCTACCCTTGGTCTGCTGGCCGATCTGCTCACCATCAGCAACCCGGACGCGCCTTCCGACGCCGATCTGGCACAGGTAGAAATCGCGCTGCAAAAGGCGATCGCCGACGCCCGCCAGGATCCATCGCTGAAAACCCGGCTCGGCGCGGAAAACCGCCGCAGCTCCTCCCTGGTGCGCGAGCGTATGCGCGCCGCCTGGTAAAAACAGAAACAGATAAAAACAGACCTGCCGGAACCGGCCTGTTCGGGGCGCACCGCCGCGCCCCGGAGTGAGGGCCGCTTTTAGAAATTATAAACATCGCGTGACTGGAATCTTATTTCTTAACTACAGGTGATTTATGATTTACATCATTGTTCATGCCCTTGCGCCAATCTTTGTGATTATGCTGCTGGGTTTCTGGGCCGGTAAAGCCGGTATGGTCGACAATAAAAACGTCTCGCTGCTGAATATTTTTGTTATGGACTTTGCGCTGCCCGCCGCGCTGTTTAGCGCCACGGTGCAAACCGCCTGGCCTGGCATCGTGGCGCAGTGGCCGCTGATTGTGGTGCTCACCGGCGCCATGTGGATAACCTATGCGGCTATCTATTTCCTCGCCACCAAAATATTTAAAAAATCCCCGCAGGATGCGGCGGTGCTGACGCTCACCGTGGCGCTGCCAAACTACGCCGCGCTGGGTCTGCCGATCCTTGGCAGCGTACTGGGGGAAAACGCCACGACATCGCTCTCCGTGGCGGTGTCGATCGCCTGCGGCTCGGTGCTGCTGACGCCGCTCTGCCTGCTGATTCTGGAGCGCGAAAAAGCGCGCGCCGCGGGTGAAGATCACGGCTCCACCTTCGCGATGCTGCCGGTGCTGATGTGGCGTTCGGTGAAAAAACCGATCGTGCTTGGCCCGCTGGTGGGGGTGATACTGTCGGCCATCGGCATTAAAATGCCGGATCTGGTGCTGGCGGCGATTAAACCGCTCGGCCTGGCGGCGACGGCGGCGGCGCTGTTCCTGACCGGGGTCATCCTCTCTGCGCGTAAGCTGAAACTTAACGCCGTGGTCGGCGTCGGCACCGTCGCGAAGCTGCTGATCCAGCCCTTTATCGCCTGGGGCATCGTCGCCGCGCTCGGCCTGAGCGGCCCGGTGGCGATTACCGCGATTCTGATGATTGCGCTCTCCGCCGGTTTCTTCGGCGTGGTGTTCGGCAACCGCTTCGGCGTGCAGTCGCCCGATGCGGAAGCGGTGCTGCTGCTTAGCTCGGTGCTCTGTATTCTGTCGCTGCCGCTGTTTATTACGCTGACTTCAGGAATTTGATATGACGACGATCCCGCGCCCTCACGACCTGCTCTGGCTTCGCGCCGACAGCGCGCTGATGTCGGTGAAAGAGGCGTGGGTCAGCCAGCACTGGCACCTCGGCTTGCCGGTGGTGGTGCGGCGCGACGTCGCTACGGCGGATCGCATCCCGGTCGGCGTGCGCGGCGCGCGACGGGAGCAGCGCGCCGCAGCGTGGGTGCAGGCGGCGGATATCCTGCGCGTCGCTACGCCGGAAATGCTCGCCGATCGTGCCTGCCTGCTGGCGTCGCCCTTTGTCGCTGCCCGTCCGGTTCAGGCGGCGCTTGCGCTCAGCGAGCAGCGCTGGCCCTGGCGCTGGGGGATTACCGGCAGCCTCGGCTATGCGCTGGCAACGGCGATACCGGTGCTGCACCCCGGCAGCGATCTCGATTTAACCATCCGCGCGCCGCAGCCGCTGGCGCGTGACCTTTTACAGCAGTGGCAGGCGCAGACAGAGAGTCTGCCGTGCCGCGTCGACACCCAGGTTGAAACGCCGTCAGGCGCATTCGCGCTCAGCGAGTGGCTGCGCGACGGGCGGGCGCTGGTGAAGACCGCCGCTGGCCCGGTGCTGACCGCGTCGCCCTGGAGCAGGGAGACTTTATGAAAATCCTCTTTACCTTTCCTGGCCAGGGCACGCAGCGTCCCGGCATGCTGCGCAATCTGCCAGACGGAGAGGCGCTGCTGAGCAGCGTGCGCGCCGTGCTGGGCGATGAGACCGACGCGCTCGACACGCCGGAGGCGCTGCGCCACACGCGCGCCGTGCAGCTCTCTTTGCTGATTGCTGGCGTTGCCTGGGCGCGGGAGCTGATCAGAAACGGCGTGAAGCCGGACATCGTCAGCGGCTTATCTATCGGCGCCTTTCCTGCCGCCGTGGTGGCGGGCGCGCTCGATTTAGGCGACGCGCTGCGGCTGGTCGCGCTGCGCGGCGATTTGATGGAGAGCGCTTATCCCCACGGCTACGGCCTGACTGCTATCGTCGGGCTGACGCTCAGTCGGCTGGAAAAGCTGATGGCGGGCAGCAATACCTATATCGCCAATATCAACGCGGACACCCAGACGGTGATCGCCGGACGCGACGAGGATATGGCGGGGGTAGCGCAAAAAGCGCTCGACGCCGGGGCCAGCAAGGCGACGCGGCTGGCAGTCAGCGTGCCGTCCCACTGCGCGCTGCTGGATAAGCCAGCGGCGGAGCTGGCCAGCGCCTTCGCCTCGGTCTCGCTGTCGCGGCCCTCATGCGCTTATCTGAGCGGCTCGACCGGCCGCGTGATCTGGGAGCCCGCCAAAATCGCCGACGATCTGGCCTTTAATATGGCGCGCACCGTACAGTGGAGCGACGCGGTGATCGCGGCCAATCAGCGCGACGCCCGGCTGGCGATTGAGATGCCGCCGGGCAATGTGCTGACCGGGCTGACCCACCAGGCGGGCTGGCAGGGAGAGGCGATCTGCATGGAGCGTAACAGCGTCGAGGTCGCGCGCCACCTGGCTAAACGGCTGAGTCAGTAAGGCTGCGCGCGTACATGCGGCCTTCCGCGGCGAGCGCCAGCAGATCCTGATCGCGCTCGCGATGGTGCGAGTAGACGATAGAAACCCGCTGGCGCATCTGGTAAGGCTCTGCCAGCCTGACCAGCTGCACGCTGTTTTCATAAACCTTTTTCATGCGGCCAGGGATCAGCGAGAAGCCCATCCCCGCCTGCACCAGACTGACCAGCGAGAAGATGTCGTTGACTTTGGTAACGATGCGCGGCTCGAATCCGGCCACCTGAAACGCCTCCTGAAAGCCGGCATAGGTGGCGAAGCCCTCCGCCAGCGAGACAAAATCGCGATCGGCGTAGTCGCGCAGATCCGCGTCGCGCGAGGTATCGAGCTTTTCGCCCGCTGGGGCGGCGAGAAAAATATGGTCGTGAAACAGCGGGATCACATCAAAATTGGGGTTGCTGAGTTCGCCGCTGTCGGTGGCGATTAAAATCGCGTCGAGCGCGTCATCCTCAAGCATATTGAGCAGCATCTGGTTAGAGCCCATGGTCAGATCGAGCTCAAGCGCGGGGCGTCGCAGCTTCATGCCCATAATCAGGCGGGGAATGGTCTCCAGGGTGAGCGAGTAGAGCGTGCCGAGCCTTAACCGACCGCAGCCTACGCCTGCCACCTGCCTTGCCTCTTCGATGCCTTTGCTCATCAGCGCGGTAACGTCCTGGCAATACTCCAGCAGCGTCCAGGCGGCGGGCAGCGGCACCAGATTGCGCCCTTTATGGATAAACAGCGGGCAGTTGATCCCCTCTTCCAGCGTGTGCAGCGCGCGGTGCACGCTGACGCTGCTCAGATCGAGCGCCTCCGCCGTGCGCGCGATATTGCCTTTGGTCATAAACATCATAAAAACGCTGAGCTTGCGGAAGGTAATCTCGTGATTGATGTCGTTATTCATGCTTTTTCCTTCGCGGATCTCCTTAAGCGGGCGTAAAGAGTAATCCTGGCGCGCCCTGTGCTGCAGCCAGGCTCAGTAAAGGGTGTTCTTTAAGCGCTCCGGCAGCGCCTGGTCATAGGCCTCGCCGTCTATTTCCGCCTGCGAAAGCTGATGCAGGATCGCTCCCGGACTGGGCAGCCTGTCACGCGCGATCTGCGCGGCGGGATCCCAGAGCTTTGAGCGGATAATCGCCCGGCTGCACTGAAAAAAGAGGCTCTCCACCCTGATGCGCAGCACCGTTTTCGGCGGCTGGTTGTTGACGGCGAAGCGGGTAAGGAGATCGGGATCGCTGCAGATTTCTGCGGTGCCGTTCACCCGCAGCGTTTCGCCGATGCCGGGGATGAGAAAAAGCAGCGCCACGCGGTTATCGTGCAGAATATTGCGCAGGCTATCGATACGGTTATTGCCGCGTCGGTCAGGCAGCAAGAGCGTCTTCGCATCTTCAATAACGACAAAGCCAGCCGGATCGCCGCGCGGCGAGACGTCCAGCCCGCCCGGCCCTGAGGTTGCCAGCGCCACAAAGGGGGCCGCCTCGATAAAAGGGCGATAGGCGGAATGGATATAGTCGATCTCCTTGGTCAGCGAGGGTCTGGCGACCGCGCCGTAGATCTGTTCCAGTTCCGCTTCGCTGGTAATGCCTCTCTTTTCATCTGTCATTACGTCACCGCCTCAGTATGCAGGAATGCGCCTTACTCTTTTATACAGCAGGAGCGTGGGCAACGCACCGGCTGTCGGGCTACGCCAGCAGCAGCCAGGGGGCTCGATGTGGCCCGCACGCTGCCGTAAGCGGCGCTGTTGCCAGAGGCTGCCGCGCCGGTTTATTTCAGGCCGAGCTTGCGGGCCAGGCGGTGCAGGTTGCCGGGATCGATCGCCAGCTGTCGCGCGGTTTTGGCCCAGACTTTGCCGCAGCTTTCGTAAACATAGCTTATGTAGTCATATTGAAACTGCCGCGTCGCCTCCGCCAGACTGCTCATCGGCTGCGAGGTCAGCGACGCAGTCGGCGCGGCGTCCGCCGGGGTTTCGCCTTTAAGGCTGAAGTGCTGCGGCAGCAACACGATTTCGCCGCTGCGTGACTCCGCCTGCGCAATAATCACTGCGCGGTAGATGGCATGCTCCAGCTCGCGCACGTTCCCCGGCCAGCTTGCCGTTTCAAGCCGGGCGCGGGCGGCCGGGCTAAGGGCAAGCGTGCTCAGGCCGAACTTTATTCGGCACTTTTCACAGAAATAGCCGGCCAGCAGCACGATATCGTCGCGACGCGCCTGCAGCGACGGCACGAACAGCGGGAAGACGCTGAGCCGGTGATACAGATCCGCGCGGAATGTCCCCTCCGTGACCGCTTTGCGCATATCCCTGTTGGTTGCCGCGATAATGCGTACATCGACGGTCAGGGCGCTATCTTCGCCCACGCGCTGCAGATCGCCGTACTGCAGCACGCGTAGCAGTTTGGCCTGCAGCGAGAGCGGCAGTTCGCCAATCTCATCCAGAAACAGCGTGCCCTTATCTGCCAGCTCGAACTTGCCTGGCCTGTCGTGAATCGCCCCGGTAAATGCGCCTTTGACGTGGCCGAACAGCTCGCTTTCCGCCACGGTTTCCGGCAGCGCGGCGCAGTTGAGGTAGATCAGAGGCTGGGTGGCGCGATGGGAGAGGCGATGCACCGCCTGGGCGACCAGCTCCTTGCCGGTGCCGGTCTCGCCCATAATCAGGACGCTCAGGTCAGAAGGGGCGACCGCGGCGATCTCTTTTTTCAGAAGGGTGAGCGGGGCAGACTCGCCGACGATCGGCATCTCCTCGCGCGCTTCCGGGCGTCTGTGCGGCGGGATAAACGAAAAGGCGGGCTGCTCGAGCTGCTCCACCAGCAGGGCGTTGTTCAGCGCGCCGGCGGTCAGGCTGGCCAGCACGCGCAGCTCCTCGTCGCTGTAATTATCGAACTGCCGCGCGTTCATACCGTCCAGGGTAAGGGCGCCGATCAGCGTCTGGCCCGCAAACAGCGGCATGCCGACGCAGGCGTGCACATGCAGTTCGCCCTGTTCAGGGATCAAGCCGTCGTAGGGATCGGGCAGGTCGTTATCGGCAGGAAAGCGCACCACGTCCCCCGCGCGCGCGATCGCCTCCAGCCGCGGATGCGCATCAAGAGTGAAGCGGCGGCCCATCACGTCAGGCGCCAGCCCGGCGGTAGCCAGTGGTCTGAACTGCTGGTTTTCATAGCGTAGCAGGGCGGTTGCATCGCAGTTCAACGCCTGGTGGATGCCTTGCACCATCTGCATAAAACGGTCGCGCTCGCCCACGCCGTTCTGAATAGTCACGGCCAGCGCCGCCAGGGTATCGACAGAAAGAGCCATAGGATGACCTGTACAGGGAGTGTCCTGAGAACAACAAGAAGACTTGTTATAAATACCATGCTGCTGTGCACTTTTGATCTGAATCAACAGCTTAAGCTTTACGCACGCGGTGCAGGTTGCTGGATGCGAAGCAAAGTTACGTCGGTAGTCCGCTTCGGCGGGCCTGGTGTCTCTGCCACATTGTGTTTAAGACAAGGGTATGTGAATAAGACAGGCTTATTTAATGTCTTTTAAACAATGCATCCAGGTAATAAGTATACACATCAATACGTTAAAAGCTGGCACGCCAGATGCACAAGAGCAAGGAAATCCACCTTAAGCTAACTGGGCATCTGATGAATATTCACGTAAAAAACACGATTTTTTGGGTCGGTAAACGGGACTGGGAAGTTGAGCATTTTCACGGCAAAGAGTACAAGATGCAGCGCGGCACCAGCTACAACAGCTACCTGATCCGCGAAGAAAAGAGTGTATTAATCGATACCGTGGATTTCAGATTTCGCAGCGATTTCGTTAAAAATCTCAGCGAAGAGATCGATCTGCAACAGATCGACGCCATCGTGATCAACCATGCGGAGGACGATCACGCCGGCGCCCTGGGGGAGCTGATGGCGCTGATCCCCGGCACGCCGATCTACTGCACCGCCAACGGCGTGGAGTCGATTAACGGTCACCACCACCATCCCGAGTGGAACTTCAGGGTGGTGAAAACCGGCGACTCGCTCGACATCGGCAACGGCAAAAAGCTGATCTTTGTGGAAACGCCGATGCTGCACTGGCCGGACAGCATGATGACCTATATGACGGAAGAGGGGGTGCTGTTCAGCAACGACGCCTTCGGCCAGCACTACTGCGATGAGCACCTGTTCAACGATGAGGTTGAGCAGCAGGAGCTGTTTGATCAGTGCCTGCGCTACTTCTCCAATATCCTGACTCCCTTTGCGCGTCTGGTAACGGCGAAGATCGCTGAGATCCTCAGCTTCAATCTGCCGCTCAGCATGATCGCCACCTCTCACGGCGTGGTGTGGCGCGACAACCCGGCGCAGATTGTCGAGCGCTACCAGAAGTGGGCCGCCGATTACCAGGAAGATCGCATCACGATCTTTTATGACGCCATGTCGAATAATACCCGCATGATGGCGGACGCCATCGCCCAGGGCATTCGCGAAACCGATCCGCGCGTCGCGGTGAAGGTCTACAACGTCTCGACCCACGACAAAAACGAGATCATCACCTCCTGCTTCCGCTCCAAAGGCATTCTGGTTGGCTCCTCCACCATGAACAACGTGATGATGCCGAAGGTGGCGGGCATGCTGGAAGAGATTGCAGGGCTGAAGTTTCGCAATAAACGCGCCTCCGCGTTCGGCTCTTATGGCTGGACGGGCGGCGCCGTCGACCGCGTGGCGACCCGTCTGCAGGATGCCGGTTTCGATATGAGCATCGCCCTGAAAATCAAATGGCGTCCCGACCTCTCTGCGCTGGAAGCGTGTCGCGAACATGGCCGCAGCCTCGCGCGCGCCTGGGCGCTCTCGCCGATCCCCACGGCCGCGCCTGCCGTCGACAGCGGCGCCGTAGCGATCGCTGCCGGTCGCAAAATGATGTGTACCCTGTGTCAGTGGGTTTACGACCCGGCGGAAGGCGAACCCGGTCAGTCAGTCGCGCCCGGCACGCCGTGGGAGGCGGTGCCGGACGGTTTCTTATGCCCCGGCTGCGCGCTGGGTAAATCCGTGTTCACTCCTTATGAGGGCTAAACCTGTGGCGGCCGATATCCTCGCTATCAGCCCCGGCTTCAGACCGGCCTCGTCGCCAAAGGCTATGACCAGCACGGCCTCTTCAGGGCGTTTGTCGCCAGTGAAGATCGCCTGAAAATGGCGTTCAGCCTGCTGAAGGAAATTAAACGGGCGGACGCCGCTTAGCCGCTGAAGGAGCGCGCCACGCGCTGTTACCGGCTGCCGACAAGGCAGCCATTGCCGCCAGGCCAGCAGATAACCGGCCTGCAACGCGGCCTCTATTCGCTTAATGGGCTTTATATGAACATGACAGAAACCTCAACGGCAGTGACCCTGCATAACCCTTCATCCTGCACCTGCGGCAGAATCATCTGGCTAAGCCAGCACTGCGATCGCTTCGCGCTGCATCTCGGCCGCAGCGAGTGCGAGGCGCGCATCGAGGCCGCGCTCGGACCTGCCTGCAGCAGCGTCCAGTTTCAGCCGGAAAACCTTAAAGAGGTGGTGGCCGACGTTTTCTGGCGGATGTGGAACGCCTGGGAGCCTGCTGAGGGAATGAAAGTGACGGGGTAGAACCGGCGCTGTAGCAAAGATGCCCGCAACGGCGGCGCATCCCTGTAGAATAGGGCGCTTACCGCCGTCAACCTGGAACCCACTGCGATATGAAGCCGATGACGTTAAACGTCGACCTTAACGATCTCTACGCTTTTCAGGCTCTGGTGACATTCAGAAGCTTTAAAGCCGCCGCGGAGGCGATTCATCTTTCTCAACCGGCGCTGAGCCGACGCATCGATAAGCTGGAGACGTCGCTTGGCGTCAGGCTGTTCGAAAGAACCACGCGGCGCGTTAGCCTGACTATGGCGGGCCGCAGTTTCGCGCCGCGCGCGCAGCAGATCCTGAAGGATTTAGAGTGCGCCATCGCCGACGTCGGGGATGTCAATCCGCACCGAACGGGCCTGGTGACCGTCGCCTGCGTGCCGTCGGCCGCCTACTATTTTATGCCTAAAGTCATCGCGCAGTTTCAGCTTCACTACCCGCGCGTACGTATTAAGCTGATCGATTCCAGCGCTGGCGACGTCTACGACGCGGTGATCGCCGGGCAGGCTGATTTCGGCCTGAGCTTTACCGGCGCGCCGCAGCCGGATGTCAGATTCCTGCCGCTGGTGGATGAGGCCTACGTCGCCGTCTGCCCACGCGACCATCCGCTCGCCGGCCGCAAGAGTCTGGGCTGGCGGGAGTTTTATAGCTGGCCCTATGTCTGGCTGGATAAAACCTCGGGCAACCGCAACCTGCTCGATCAGGCGCTGACGGGCATCGTGCCGGAAAAACCGAGCGTCTGCGAAACGCGTCACGTTACGACGCTGCTGGGCATGGTGGAGGCCGGACTGGGGATCGCCGCGGTGCCGGGGATGGCGATGCCGAAAGCGGGCCACCCGTTTTTAGCCACCATTCCTTTGCATGAGCCGACGGTGCGCCGCACGGTCGGCATCGTGAAGCGCACCGGTCAAGAGCTGCCGCATCTTGCCGGTGAGCTGGAGGCGATGATTATTGCGATAAACGCGTCTGAGGAGCAGGTTAACGTCCGCTAACGGAATCGAGACCGGTTGCCTGAATTTGCTGCTGCACCCCGGGAGAGGAGAGGTACGCCAGCAGAGCCTTCGCCTCTTCCGGCTGGGCTGAATGGCTGGAGACCGCGCCGGCGAAGCGGGTGACATACTGCATATCCTCCGGTAGCTTGCCGATGAAGGTCACCCCGGCCACCGGCAGCAGTTCGCTGACCTGCTGGAAGCCGATCTCGTAGCGGCCGCTGGCGACGCTTTGCGCCACAGGGGTTTTCTCAACCATCTTCGCCTTAGGTTTTAGCTGATCAGCGATGCCCAGTTTGTTGAACAGCGTCGTCTCGACATATTTTCCGCTGGCGCTGTCTGAATAGGCGACCGAGTGCGCCTTTAGCAAGGTCGCTCTGAGCGCCGTCGCCGTCGTGATATCGGGCACGGCGCTACCTTGTTTCACTACCGCGCCAATTTTTGAGTCGGCGAGCTCGGTGCGCGTGCCGGGCAGCAGGCGTCCCTCTTTATCGAGCTTATCCAGCGCATAGCCGACCATAATAATAACGTCCGCTTTTTCGCCCGCGGCTAACCGGTTGGGGATCGCCTCCGGCGACTGCCCCATCGACGGCCCAGGCACCGTCTTGATGGTATAGCCTTTTTCAGCGGCGAAGGCGGGGCTGAGCTTTTCCCAGGCGGCCTTGAAGCCGCCGGAAATCATTACCGTGATCTCTTTTGCCGACGCCTCCCAGCTCACGAGGCAGAGGGGCGCGAGAAGCAGCAGGCGGGGTAACCATGATTTCATCTGTTTTTCCTTAACCGAACGTTTTTTTAGCAGCGTGATGATGGACCGCTTCTTGTTTATAGAGGAACAGGGTTGCCAGCAGCGCGCACGCGGCGGCGAAGCTCATCCATAGGCCTGGCGCGGCTTTGTCGCCGGTCACTTCAATTAGCGCGGTGGAGATGGCGGGCGTAAAGCCGCCGAACAGCGCGGTGGCGAGACTATAGGCCAGCGAGAAGCCCGCGACCCGGACCGAGGCCGGCATGATCTCCGTTAACGCCGGGATCATGGCGCCGTTATAGAGCCCGTAAATAAACGAGAGCCACAGCAGCACGCCCAGCATCGAATAGAAGCTCGGATCGGCCGCAAGATATTTAAGGGCAGGGTAGGCGGTGGCGATGGCGATCAGCGCCATGGCGATCAGCACCGGCTTACGTCCGTAGCGATCCGAGATCGTCCCGCCAATCGGCAGCCAGATGAAGTTTGAGACCGCCACCAGCAGGGTCACCAGCAGGCTGTCCGATGCGCTGAGCATCAACACTTTTTTGCCGAAGGTGGGCGCATAAACGGTGATCAGATAGAAGGCGGTGGTGGTCATCGCCACCATCAGCATGCCCGCCATCACGGTTTTCCAGTTGCCGAGGAGCGTGCTAAAGACCTGGCGCATTTCAGGATGCTGACGGCGCGCGCTGAATTCCGCCGTCTCTTCAAGATTGCGACGCAGAAAGAAGATAAACGGCACGATCAGGCAGCCGAACAGAAAAGGAATGCGCCATCCCCAGTCGCGAATCGCGCTCTCCTCCATCAGGGCATTGAGGGCGAACCCCATCGCCGCCGCCACCATAATCGCGACCTGCTGGCTGCCGGATTGCCAGCTGGTATAGAAGCCTTTTTTGCCCGGGGTGGCGATTTCAGAGAGATAAACCGAGACGCCGCCCAGCTCTGCCCCGGCGGAAAAGCCCTGCAGCAGCCGTCCCGTCAGCACAATCAGCGGCGCCCAGTAGCCGATCGCCGCATAGGAAGGAATCAACACGATCAGGAAGGTGCCCGTCGCCATAATCGAGAGCGTGACGATAAGCCCCTTGCGTCTGCCCACTTTATCGATCCAGGCGCCCAGCACCACCGCGCCGATGGGACGCATCAGGAAGCCAGCGCCGAAGACGGCGAAGGTCATCATCAGCGAGGCGAATTCGCTGCTCGCCGGAAAGAAGGTGTGGGCGATATAGGTGGCGTAAAAGCCGAACAGGAAAAAGTCGAACTGCTCGAGAAAGTTTCCCGAGGTGACGCGCAAGATTGCGCCTGCCCGGGCGCGAACCGTGTTGATTGATGCAGAGGATGTTTCCATTAAATGCTCCAGCGTTTACGTAATGTTAATGATTCATTACTTTGTTGTGACTCAAGACTGGAACAGGAAGGCGGCGTTAATAAGTGCATTTTGCGTATCGATTAATGCGTAAGGCGCATTAATTTGGGGCGCGCTGAAGACGACCTCCGGCAGCGACTGGCGATAGCGCGCATAAGCCGCCGCTCGCCGCCTCTGACCGCTCTTTTTTGCCTTATCAATTTCGTGACCAGCTTCATATCGGCGCGGTACGACATCCGCTCGCCGCCGGTCTCTCTGGTTGGCTTCGTGCCTGCTCTCAGGCACACTACCCGCAGCGAAACAGATTTCCTGCTGAGAGGCAGTTCTCTCACCCGACTTTCCACCGGGCTGCCTGCCAGCGCGCGCCGCCCACACCTTCGACACCCCTCAAGAGGAATTACCATGGCTACAGGCCCACTGAACGCAGACGAAATCGAGTGGATGGAAGATGTGTTGATGGAGCACGACAGCGAAGATGGCTTGATTGATATCAGCGAGCTGGACGGTCTTTTCACCGCGGCGCTCTCCAGCCCGTCGCCGCTGGCGCTCGATGCGATGAAGCCGGTTATCTGGGGCGAAAGCGCGCCTGACTGGGACGATCCTGCCGATGAGCAGCGCTTCAATACCCTGGCGGCGCGGATGATGAATGATATTGCCGAGCGCCTCAGCCTCTACCCGGAGCAGTTTGAGCCGCTGTTCGGCTACCGTGAAATGGACGGCCGCGAACTGCTGGTGGTGGAAGAGTGGTGTTTTGGCTATATGACCGGCGTGGCGCTGGCGGAGTGGCCAGCGCTGCCTGCCGAGCTGCAGCCGTCGCTGCAGGCGATTGCGCTGCATGGCGACATCAATGAGGTCGAGAAACTCGACGGTATGGATGAGATCGCATATCTGCAGAGCACCGACGCTATTCAGCCAGCGGCGCTGCGGCTCTATAACCACTGGCGTGGCAAAACCGACGCCATTCACTAAGCGCCAGCGCCGTCTGCGTGCCTCCCACCCAGACGGCTGCTGAAGCCTGTAAAAGGGGCGCTGGCCCGGCAACGGCTGCGCCTCAGGGATGCGGTGCCTTTTTGCTCAGGCCGCGCCGGCAGGGATGCCGTTTACACGCCACTCCCCGCGTCACCCCCGAGAGCGGCCTCGTCCGACAGCTTTTTCCCCTCCTCAATAAACTCTTCGTCAATCTCTTCGACGTTATCGCGGTTATCCTTGCCCGACAGCAGGTTCCAGCAGGCGATAAACAGCGCGGCGATCAGCGGGCCAATCACAAAACCGTTAATGCCGTAAATCTCCATGCCGCCTAAGGTGGCGATCAGGATCAGGTAATCAGGCATTTTGGTATCTTTGCCCACCAGCAGCGGACGCAGAATATTGTCCACCAGTCCGACGACCACCACAAAGAAACCGACCAGGAACAATCCCTTCCACAGCGCGCCGGTCGCGAAGAAGAATATCGCCGCGGGCACCCAGATAATCGCCGAGCCCACGGCGGGGATCAGCGACAGGAACGCCATCAGCGCGCCCCACAGCAGGCTGCCATCGATATCTACAAACCAGAACGCCAGCCCGCCCAGAATCCCCTGCACGATGCCGACCACGACCGTGCCTTTGACCGTGGCGCGCGAAACGGCGGCGAACTTCATAAACAGGTGATGCTTCACGTAGGTTGAGAGCGGCAGCGCCTCCAGAATCAGATGCACCAGATAGGAGCCGTCCTTCAGCAGGAAGAAGAGCAGATAGAGCATCACGCCGAAGCCGACGGTAAAGGTGAAGGTGCCTTTGCCGATCAGGAACACGCTGCCCGCCATATACTGGCCGCCTTTCAGCGCGAAGGACGACAGCTTCTGCTGGATCTGCGCCGCGTTATTCATCTGATGCTCAGAGAGAAAGTTACGCAGCCAGTCGGGCAGGTGATGCAGAAGATCGGCGAATACCGTCGGAAACTGCGCCGAGTTGCTCTGCAGCTTGAGATAGACGGCGTTGACCTCCACCACCAGCGAAGAGGCGATAATCGCCAGCGGCGTAAAGACGATCAGACAGATAATCAGCAGCGTCACCAGCGACGCCAGGCCGTTGCGATCGCCCATCTTATGCCGCAGCCAGGTCTTTAGCGGGGCGAAGATCACCGCCAGAATGGCGGCCCAGAGAATCGGGGAAAAGTAGGGCGCCAGTACATCAAAAAACGCGGCGGTCACTATCGCCAGAATGACGATAAAGAAACCGATATTGAGTCCTTTAACACGCATGCATAAACCTCAGGGTTAAGTGTTGCGGGTGAACTATAGAACGCCTGGCGCGCTTTGTAATGCCAATCTGTGGTTTCGTTTAAAAATTTAAATCGGGCGCGGCGACGCGTCCGCATCGCCGCGTTAACGGATAATCAGCCTGGCCATGCACGATTAGCGCATCGTGGTTGAAGCCGGTCGTCAAGGTGTGTAAGAATCCTGCGCAATCGTTTACTCCCGCCGTGGAGAGAGATTTTTTGCGCGCATCGTCGTGCCGCCGCAAAGCGGCAAAGCAGGGCGAGGCGGCAATGTAGCCGTCGATGTCCACTCACCGTCGACGGCGTTAACGTCATAAAGACAGGACAGGCAGATGAAAACCACGCAAACCGGCGCGCTGACCGCAGCCGCAGAGGCGCCCGCTGAACGCGGCTGGCGCAAAACCGACACCACCTGGATGCTGGGGCTCTACGGCACCGCAATCGGCGCAGGGGTACTCTTTTTGCCGATCAACGCGGGCGTCGGCGGGCTGCTGCCGCTGATCATTATGGCGATCCTCGCCTTTCCTCTGACCTTTTACGCTCACCGCGCGCTGACCCGCTTTGTGCTCTCCGGCAAACACGCGGGTGAAGATATTACCGACGTGGTGGAGGAGCACTTTGGCGCCGGCGCGGGCAAAATCATTACGCTGCTCTACTTCTTCGCCATCTTCCCCATTCTGCTGATGTACAGCGTGGCGATCACCAATACGGTAGAGAGCTTTATCGAACATCAGTTAGGGCTGGTGTCGCCGCCGCGCGTGCTGCTGTCGCTGATCCTGATTATCGGCCTGATGACGGTGGTGCGCTTCGGCGAGCAGATGATCGTCAAAGCGATGAGCATTCTGGTTTTCCCCTTTGTCGCGGTGCTGATGCTGCTGGCGGTTTATCTGATCCCGCACTGGCACGGCGCGGCGCTGCAGACCCTGTCGCTGCACCACAGCGGCGGCGGCAAAAACATCGCGATGACGCTGTGGCTGGCGATCCCGGTGATGGTCTTCTCTTTTAACCATTCGCCGATCATCTCTTCGTTTGCCGTGGCGAAGCGCGCGGAGTATGGCGAAGACGCGGAGCGCAAATGCTCGCGTATTCTCGCCTGTTCCCATCTGCTGATGGTGGCGACGGTGATGTTTTTCGTGTTTAGCTGCGTGCTCAGCCTGTCGCCGCAGGATCTCGCCGCGGCAAAGGCGCAAAATATTTCGATTCTCTCCTATCTCGCTAATCACTTTAACGTCCCGGTGATCGCCTGGCTCGGCCCGCTGATCGCCATCGTCGCCATTACCAAATCTTTTCTCGGCCACTATCTCGGCGCGCGCGAAGGCTTTAACGGTCTGGTCAATAAAATGCTGCACAGCCGTGGCAAAAGCCTGGCGCCTGCGAAGCTGAACCGGGTAACGGCGCTGTTTATGCTGCTCAGCACCTGGCTGGTGGCGAGCTGGAACCCGAGCATTCTCAACATGATCGAAACCCTCGGCGGGCCGGTGATCGCGATAATCCTGTTCCTGATGCCGATGTATGCCATCCGCCACGTTCCCGCGATGCGCAAATACAGCGGGCATCTCAGCAATCTGTTCGTGGTGCTGGTTGGGCTGGTGGCGATCTCCGCCATCTTCTACTCGCTGCTCAGCTAACGAGAAAGCGCCCGCTACCCGCGGGCCGTTTTAGCGGCGGTATAGCTTTCCCGTCGCGCGCCATGCTAACTTTGTTGAGAATAGTTATTAGTTACTGAGGTAGTGAACGATGAAAAAGGGACTTCTGCTGGCTGGGCTGCTGACGTCGGCGGCGTGCGGCGCCACCACATACCCGCTGCAGATCACCGATCTCGACGGCAACGCCATTCGGCTCGACCATGAGCCGCAGCATGTGATCCTGCAGGATGGCCGCGACGTGCTGGCGCTGGCGCTGCTCGACCGCGACAATCCTTTCAGGCGCGTGGTGGCCTGGAATAACCTGCCGAAAAAGCAGGATACCCAGACCTGGGATCTGCTGAAGCAGCGCTGGCCGCAGGCGAGCAGCATTGTTGATATGGGCTTCAACGATCAGGGGCAGGTTAATCTCGAAAGCGTGCTGGCGCAGAAGCCGGACCTGATGATCGCCCAGCTGCGCGCGAAATCGGCGCTGCAGCAGTCAGGCGTGCTGAATACGCTAAAAGGGCTCAACATTCCGGTGCTGTTTATCGACTATGAGCTGCACCCGAAAGAGAACACTGCGCGCAGCGTGACGCTGCTCGGTAAGGTGCTTAACCGGGAGAAAGAGGCGGCCGACTATACCGCCTTTTATCAGCAGCGTTTACAGCAGCTCGACGCGGCTATCGCAACAGTGCCGCAGAAGCCGACGGTGTTTATCGAGCCGATCGCTGGCAACAGCGACAACTGCTGTTTCACGCACGGCCATAACGGCTGGGGCGGACTGGTAGAGGCGGTAGGCGGTAAGAATATCGGCTCCGCGCTGCTGCCGGGCAACGCTGGCTTCGTTTCACTGGAAAAGATTATCGCCATGAAGCCGGACGTTTATATTATGACCGGCTCAAAGCGTCCTAATTCTGGCGTGCTGCCGTTTGGCTATAACACGCCGCCGCAGGAGGTTTCCGCCACCTTTAGCGGCCTGCTGAACCGCACCGGCCTGAAGCAGATCGCCCCGGTCAAGAATGGCCGTGTTTATGGGGTTTATCACCACTTCTATAACCATCCTTACAACATCATCGGCATGGAGATTCTGGCGAAAGATCTCTATCCACAGACGTTTGCACAGCTCGATCCCACGGCCGACTTCCACTATATCGTGACCCACTTTACCCACCTGCCGGACGCGCCGATCACCTTAAGCGCGCCCTGAGCCGCCCACCGCGCGTTGACAAAACGCGCGGTTAATTTACCTTCCTGCCGCGCGAACTTTCGCTACGCTTAAACATACCGCCGTTTACTTTTGTTTCCGCTATTTTCATGCACCTTTTGTGCCGCCAGTTGAAAAAGATTGCCAAAAAAAACGTGGTGAAATGCGCGCGTTTATTTCGCGCGGACGCAATAAACCCTGCAGCAGGGAGTGCAAAACTGACGATCAATGAGGTAGCGTCGCCGTCAGGTTAGCCAGCGGGCTTTCTGCACAGAACGCTGCCGTTCAGGCTCTGCCCGAGGTATTTATGAATTCACACTCCCTGGCCTCAACGCTGAGTAAAAAATTTATTCTTGAGCCGGTTATGTCGCAGTGCGGCCGCTTTGTCGGGTTTGAACTGCTGACGCGCTATACCTCGCTGGCGGGGAAATCGCGCAATCCCTTTATGGTGATTGAAAATATGCCGCGCAGCGAAAAGCGCGATCTGCTCTATGAGCAGTTGAGCGATTTGTCGCCGGTCGTGGCGCTGCTTGAGGCGCGCAACCTGTTCGTCAGTATCAATGTAGACCGCGACATGGTGACCATGCTGGAGGAGGATGTGCGGCTGGGCTGGCTGCTCAGCACCGCCAGCGTCGTACGGTTAGAGGTTTCTGAAGCGATCGACTTTCATCAGGATCGCGAGGCGCGCGACACGCTGCATCGACTAAAGGCGCGCGGCATTCGTTTCTTTCTCGACGATCTCGGCACCGGCTTCGCCAATCTGGCAGCACTTTATACCGGCCTGTTTGAGGCGGTAAAAATCGACAAGCGCTTTTTCTGGGAGCAGAAGGATAAATCGATCTTTTCGGTATTGATGGCCAATATTCAGCGTTATTGTCCGCAGATCATCGTAGAGGGCGTCGAGAATAAAGAGGATCTGGCGACGCTGGAAGATATTCCGCTTTACGGTCTGCAGGGACACTATTTTAGCGCGCTGGAGATAGAGGATTTACCACAGCTTTTCGGTTGACGCTTTTTATTGCGCGCGCTATCGCTTTCGTTAAAAGCGCGCAATGAATGAGCCTGGCTAAGCAGGGCGGGTAAAACGTAAATAAAACGAAAATAAGGTTGTTTTTACGTTCGCGCTGGACTTCGTTACGCGCCGTGTTGACGCGGTAGCCGGGCAAACCGCCAGGCCGCGTGCAAAAAATTCCACAGGGCAATATTTAGCAGCCAAATTAATAGGGCAAATAATTAATTCCGCTCTCTGGTCAGACCCCATACCTGTTTTGCCTGATTAAAATGTTGCGAGGCGGATATTTAACGTCGCTTCTGATTCACGCCGAAATATAAGTGGGTGCGGTGGGGCATATATCAGGAAATATCCTAATCAGGAGAGTTAACGCTGCCAAAATAATAGCGACAGTGTTAATCTCTTTGCTCAACACTAGTGATGTGGTGTTGTCTCCTCTAGTTTTTTCCTTGATTTGGCAAGGATTAGCCGGTTTTCGGTATTCAGGAATTTCGATTCCCCCGGTCGATTTCGGTCGGGTTTTCATTTCTGCCTGAGTCTCTTTTCCTCACTCTTCAACCGCTATTTTACGCGTTACGCCTCCATTCTGTTTATCACGCCGCCCGCCGCTCCCGCGCTCTCCATAATTTCTGCCGAGTGTTAAGGAAGCGCTAAACGGCGTAATATTCTGTAAGTTGCAGATTTTTAAGAGTTTTGGAGATGAAAACGCCATCCAGATCGCCGATAGTAGCGCTCAACGGCGCGACATTCGCTGTTGCCACTGGAGGTTTACGATGAAAAAAACAACGTTACGCGTTATCGCGACTTTTATTGCATGCAGCTCACTGATTTCTACCGTTTCCTGGGCTGATGGTCCAGGCGACCATCATGGCCAGCCCTGGCAGCATGACGGCGATCGTCGCGATGGCGACCGCCACGACGATCGCGGCCGTGGTCCGCAGGGGCATGGCCCGGATCGCGACCGTTTTGCCGGCAACCCGCATGGTGACCGACAGGACTATCGCGACCGCGATCGCGATCATTTCGCCTGGAACGGACACGATTTTCGCCGCGGCCACCCAATGCCGCACGAATATCGCGGCCCGCACTATCGGGTAGATGACTGGCGCGCACGCCGCCTGCCGGAGCCGCCGCGCGGCGAGTACTGGTCCTATATCGACGGCAACTATGTGCTGATTGCCGCCGCGACCGGCATTATCACCTCGCTGATCCTCGGCAACGCCTTTAACTAAGCCTGCCATTCGGGCGGCCCCGGGCCGCCCGTTCTCCCTGGTTCCCGCCTCGCTCGTCTGAAAACCGGCTGCCTGCGCCCACGCCTTTTCCTCTTTTTTTCACGCTCCCCAGGCTATGCTTTGCTTCCACACTGTTCCCTTTCGCCGGATAAGGAGTCGAGATGACAGCGGTAAAAATGGTGGCGGTCGATATGGACGGCACCTTCCTTGATAACCAGAAGCAGTACGATCGCCCGCGCTTTATGCGCTGCTATGAAGAGATGAAAGCGCGCGGCATTAAGTTTGTCGTCGCCAGCGGCAATCAGTACTACCAGCTGAAATCTTTCTTTCCTGCTATCGCCAGCGAGATCGCCTTTGTGGCGGAAAACGGCGCCTGGATTCTGGATGGCGAAGAAGAGCTGTTCTGTGGCGCATTTTCTCGCCCGGACGTGCACGCGGTGCTGGATACGCTGCAAAACGGCAACTATCCCGGGCTGCGTTATATCCTGTGCGGGCGCGAAAGCGCCTACTACTTCAGTGGCGTGGTGGAAGAGCAGTGGCTGGCGAAAATGCGCCACTACTGCCATCGGCTGAAGGCGATCGACTCGCTGGAAGAGACCGGCGACGATCGGCTGTTCAAGTTCGCGCTTAACCTCTCCGACGACTATGTGGAGCCGCTGATGGCGGATATTCAGCGGCTGCACGCGGGCGCGGCGGCGGCGACCTCAAGCGGTCACGGCTCGGTGGATCTTATCGTGCCGGGCCACCACAAGGCCAACGGCCTGAATATTCTGGCGCAGCGCTGGGGCATCGATCATCAGCAGGTGCTGGCGTTTGGCGACGGCGGCAACGATCTGGAGATGCTCAGGCAGTCCGGATACAGCTTCGCCATGGCCAACGCGCCGCAGCGGGTGAAAGAGGCGGCGCGCTACGCTGCGCCCGGCAATAACGAGGCGGGCGTACTGCAGGTGATTGAGACGATGCTGGCGGGCGCGCCGCCGTTCGCCTGAAGGCTGCGCGGGCGGCGGCGGCGCTGCCCGTTATGCCTGCGCGGGCATCGCGCGCCACGCCTGCGTTAGCATTGCGCGCATCGCCTGCTGGCTGTAGTTCACCAGCGAATTTTTACTGTTGGCGCGCGCCAGAATCCACTCCACCTCTTCGCTGCTCAGCGTCTGTTCTGCCTGCCAGAAGGGCGCAATCGCCTGCTGCTGCAGCCAGTTTTTCAAAAAGCGCGCGGGCTGCGCCTCCGGCGTGGCGAAAAGCTGCTGCTGCAGATCCTGCATCAGCTGCTGCTGCTGCGTATCGTCGCTTTCCGCCAGCAGATCGAGAAACGGAAAGAGCAGCCGACCGCAGACTTCGCCGTGATGATAAGGCTTGATGGCACCCAGCTCGCCAGCGATGCCGTGGATTACGCCCAGTCCGGCGCTGCTGAGGCAGACGCCGCCCAGCCAGGAGGCCATCATCATCGCTTCGCGCGCCGCGTCGCCCTGCGCATCATCGCGGTTCAGCGCGGGCCAGGCCTGAATAAACTGGCGCAGCCCGGTCAGCGCCAGCTGGCGGGTGAACAGGTTCCCCTTGCTGGAGAGATAGGCCTCGAACAGATGGGTAAAGGCGTCGATACCGCAGGTCGCCAGCACCTGATCGGGCGCGCCTTTAAGCAGATCCGCATCCAGAATCGCCACCTGCGGCACAAATACCGGATGGCGCAGCGACGCCTTAATCTTGATGTCATGCTGATCGGTCACCACGGCGTTCTGCGTCGCCTCGCTGCCGGTGCCAGCCGTGGTCGGCACCGCGATCAGCGGCAGCGTGACCGCCTGCACCGGCGTATCGCCGACCTTTTCCAGATAGCGCGCGGTGGGAAGCGGATGCTGCACCATGGCGCTGAACGCCTTGGCGCCGTCGAGCACGCTGCCGCCGCCAATCGCCACTACGCGATCCACGTGGCCGCGCCAGCGTGTGACCCAGGCGTCAATCTCAGCCGGTGACGCTTCATGCGCCACGATTTCATAACCAATAATGAGATCGTTCAGTTCGCTTTTCAGCCGCGCATAGACGGGGCCGTTAAGAAAAGAGCGCCCGCAGAACAGCAGTGTAGGCTGAGGATCGGCGCTCAGCAGCGGCACCAGCTTACTGATGCTGCCGCGTCCAGAGAGGGTTCGTTGATTACTGTACAGCTCGATCAGGTTCTCACTCACCGCTACATCCTTATGTCATCAGGAAAAGAGAGAGTGTAACCAAAAGCCGAACGGCGGCAGCGGCAAACTTTCTGATAACACGGCGATGAAAAGTTGATCACCTTCGCAAAACAGAAATTCAGCCCGTGCGGGGAGGTGCTTTCATCAGGATGTTACCCTTAACATGTTACTGGTAACAGGTTGTATCTGGCTGTTACGCCCTTTTTTCGATGCCGTACCCAATGTCCGTTTTGGACTCATGATAACAATATGCTGCTGGCGCTGGCCGGTCAGTAAGGTGGAGAAAACCTATGCCCTTACTTATTGTGGCGCTCGGCGTGGCGTTACTGCTGCTGCTGATGATCCGCTTCAAACTTAATGGATTTATCGCGCTCATTCTGGTGGCGCTGGTGGTCGGCATGATGCAGGGCATGCCGGTCAACAAAGTGATCCTTTCGATTAAAAACGGCGTCGGCGGCACGCTCGGCAGTCTGGCGCTGATTATGGGCTTCGGCGCCATGCTCGGCAAACTGCTGGCCGACTGCGGCGGCGCGCAGCGCATCGCCACCACGCTGATTGAGAAGTTTGGCAAGCAGCATATTCAGTGGGCGCTGGTGCTGACCGGTTTTACCGTCGGCTTCGCGCTCTTTTATGAGGTTGGCTTCGTGCTGATGCTGCCGCTGGTGTTCAGCATCGCCGCGTCGGCGCGCGTGCCGCTGCTCTACGTCGGCGTGCCGATGGCGGCTGCGCTGTCGGTGACGCACGGCTTTTTGCCGCCGCATCCCGGTCCGACGGCGATCGCGACGCTGTTTAACGCCGATATGGGCAAAACCCTGCTGTGGGGCACGCTGCTCGGCATCCCGACGGTGATCCTCGCCGGTCCGGTTTACGCCCGCTTCCTGAAAAGCATCGATAAACCGATCCCGGAAGGGCTCTATAACCCGAAAACTTTTAGCGAAGAAGAGATGCCGGGCTTTGGCGTCAGCGTCTGGACCGCGCTGGTGCCGGTGGTGCTGATGGCGCTGCGCGCGCTGGCGGAAATGGTGCTGCCGAAAGGGCATGTGCTGCTGCCCTATGCGGAGTTTTTCGGCGACCCGGTAATGGCGACGCTGATCGCGGTGCTGATCGCCATCTTTACTTTTGGCCTCAATCGCGGACGCAGCATGGATGAGGTGATGGGCACCATTACCGATTCGATTAAAATTATCGCCATGATGCTGCTGATCATCGGTGGCGGCGGGGCGTTCAAACAGGTCCTGGTAGACAGCGGCGTCGATAAATATATCGCCGCGATGATGCAGGAGAGCAACGTTTCGCCGATCTTTATGGCCTGGTCGATTGCCGCAGTGCTGCGTATTGCGCTCGGCTCCGCCACCGTGGCGGCGATTACCGCGGGCGG
This sequence comes from Pantoea phyllosphaerae, assembly GCF_051025595.1. Taxonomy (NCBI): domain Bacteria; kingdom Pseudomonadati; phylum Pseudomonadota; class Gammaproteobacteria; order Enterobacterales; family Erwiniaceae; genus Pantoea; species Pantoea phyllosphaerae. The sequence continues at coordinate 84,050 of NZ_JBPFDE010000003.1, read as the reverse complement.
CATCGTCGCGCCGCTGATCGCCAGCAGCGGTGCCAGCCCGGAGCTCATGGTGATTGCGGTAGGTTCAGGCAGCGTCATCTTCTCCCACGTCAACGATCCCGGCTTCTGGCTGTTTAAGGAGTATTTCAACCTGACGATTGGCGAGACCATCCGCTCCTGGTCGGCGCTGGAAACCATTATTTCGGTGTGCGGTCTGGTGGGCTGTATGCTGCTGTCGATGGTGATTTAAGCTTCACCGCCGGGCGTCGCCCGGCGATGCGTGTTAGCTGGCCAGCGCGCGAAACGCGGCCAGCTTCTCGTCAGATATTCCCATCTGGGTCGCCGCCAGGCAAATTTGCCTCCAGCTGCTGGCGCCCAGCAGGTTTCCCTCGCGCTGCGCGCGACTCGCCTCTTCCCACTCTCCCGGCACCTGAATCGGCTCGCTGCCGCTCTGCGGCGATCGTCTCACCCAGTCGAGAAAGGCTTCTGCTTCATTCAGCATTGAGAATTCAGGAGAGGAGATGGGCCACAATGCGTGGCCCAAAGAGGCGGTTAATGCGGCTGTTCAAAGCCGGCTTTGACCATTTGCTCGCGTAGTGCGCGCGAAATTTCGCGATTACCGCCGGTCACGGGGTAGATGACATTGTTGATAACATCATCAATATAGTGCTCATTGAACTCTTGCATGCTGAGCTGCGTGCCGCCTTCATCATTGATAGCGAAAGACCCTTTAATATGGTCGCCAGCATTTTTCGCCTTGAGGCTGTAGCGACCCATACTGGTGTTTATCATGCTCATGGTGTCTCCTTCTTGCTCATCTAACGGTGATCGTCGCAGAGGCCTGCCTTTGCCGCTAAAAGTTTAGCGGATGCAAAAGAGGGAAACGAAGCGTAAGGCGGTTAAAAAAAGAGCTGCTGCGACCGGCGTCGCAAAAATAGTTCAGGCTTATCTGGAGAGCAGGCGCGCAGGCCTGCGTGGAAAGGAGCCCAGCAAAAACGCAGTGACAGTCTATACTCTTATCTGGAAAGGTTTTTTACTGGCAAAGGAACATGGATATGAAAATAATTTTGTGGATTATCGCCATCATTTTCATTGTTGGATTACTGACGCTGACCGGCGTATTTAAGTTAATTTTCTGAATCAACGCGGGCACCGCTCAGGTGCCCTTGCTTCTGCTTTTCTTTGATGCCTGCGCAACCAGACAGCGCGCGATAGGATCGCCGAACGTGTTCGGCAGCAGATCACGTGCCGTCAGGCGCTTATTGCAGCTGGCGCAGCGTGCACCATGAAAGGCCGGATCGGCTGAAAGATTGTGGGTAAAAGTAAACTTCGCACTGCCACAGGCGGTGCAGCGAATCTTCATTACCATACTACTGCTCTCCTTGCCTCAATCGAACAGGCGACATTCTAACAAATCCCTCCAGTTTATTTATCAAAAATCCTAAACAATTAATGCGCGTTATCTTTTTGAATTTATGTTTAATTATTTGATAATTGCATGTTGTTACTGTTGCTTTGGGTGACGTTGACGCGGAGTGGCATACCAGAAGCGACCTGACAAAGCATTGAAAGGGCGCAAGCCGCCCTGTACAGGCGTCTAAAAACGTCACTTTTTTCGGTTTGGTTTCAGTTTGGTTTCGGTTTGGTTTCAGTCAGATATAATCGCGCCCCTGACGCAGGATTGTATTCAACCAGGACGTAAGCGATCGGACAGGAGCAAGCCGATCGATGCGCCGCCGATTTATACAGGAAAAGAGTTGTGAACCGGTTTTCTTCAGGCGCCATAGTCGGCACCTGCTCCGCGCTTATTTTTTCATCTTCCCTTCAGGCTGCGGCGCTTTCGCCTGCACAGAACGGCTGGAATACCTTTACCAGCAACGTGCAGCAGACTTGGCATCAGCCGCAGAACAGCGATTTTTATCTGCCTGCCATCACCTGGCATAATCGCTGGACCTACGACGACGAGCATATCCGGCGCTACAATGAGCGCCCCTGGGGCGCGGGCGGCGGCATCTCGCGCTATGACGACAAGGGCAACTGGCACGGCCTCTACCTGATGGCCTTCAAGGACTCCTATAACAAGTGGGAGCCGTTCACCGGCTACGGCTGGGAGGCGACGTGGCATCCCATCGACGGGAGCCGTTTCCATATCGGCGCGGGCTATACCGCTGGCGTCACGGCGCGCGATAACTGGCACTATATTCCGGTGCCCGCGCTGCTGCCGCTGGCGTCGGTAGGTTATGGACCGCTGAATTTTCAGATGACCTATATTCCGGGCACTTACAATAACGGCAACGTTTACTTCGCCTGGCTGCGGTTTCAGTTTTAACTTTTCGGGGCATCGGCCAGGCGGGGGAGAAGTGAAAAAAAGGCGATATTTATCACTTTTTCATCAATTCTCACTGGACAAATGTCACGGCAATTGCTGTACTAGATGGCGACACAGTTTAGTGTCCATTTTTCATGTAAAGGTAATATAGATGTCCAAGATTAAAGGTAACGTTAAGTGGTTTAATGAATCCAAAGGATTCGGTTTCATTACTCCGGAAGATGGCAGCAAAGACGTGTTCGTACACTTCTCTGCTATCCAGAGCAACGGCTTCAAAACTCTGGCTGAAGGTCAGCGCGTAGAGTTTGAAATCACCGAAGGCGCCAAAGGCCCATCTGCTGCTAACGTTATCAGCCTGTAAGTTAACAGTCAGAATTTCAAAAACCCGCCCTATGGCGGGTTTTTTTATGCCTTAAAAAGGCGCAAAACCTGCCCCACCTGCTGACCAGCATTCGCCTCACCTGATTCGTGCACGATGCATGCCTGACGCCGCACGAACTGCGGCGCCAGTCACATAAAATCCTCATAACATTATTATAACAATCCTTATTTACAGCTTTTTTGTTGCCGACGCTATATAACAGAGCGGCAGCATTATCTTCTTCAGGAGGCAGGATGAATATACGTCAGGCACAGGCGAAAGACAGCTTTGCGCTCGGTGCACTGCTGGCCGAATTAGGCTATGGCGGCACCGAGAGCTTTATCGACAAACGTCTTGCCCAGCTGCGCAGCGATCCCGATGAGATGCTGCTGGTGGCGGAGCACGGCACCCAGGTGCTGGGATTCCTGTCGATGCATTTTATTCCTCAGCTGGCGCTGGCGGGCGACTTTGCGCGCATCAGCTATTTTTGCATCGCAGAAGGGGAGCGCAGCAAGGGGGTTGGTCAGCAGCTGCTCCAGCACGCCGAAGCGATAGCGATGCAGCGCGGCTGCGACCGTATGGAAGTACACTGCCACGCCTCGCGGCTCAAAGCGAACCAGTTTTACCTGCGCGAAGGCTATGAAGAGTCGCCGCGCTACCATATCAAAGGTCTGAGCTAAGCCGCGTCTCGCGTCCGGCGGCAATCGCCAGCGCACTGGCCAGCATCTCCAGCTGCCTCTCCTGCAAACAGGCGATGCTGACGCGGATAAACTGCGTCGGCCCCAGCCGACAGCGTTCGCCGGGCAGCACGGCGATGCCGCGCGCCGCCAGAGTGATCATCGCATATTGCTCCGACGCCACCGGTATGCAGATGCTCAGGCCGTCGCGCATCGGCAGCCGCAGCCCCTGCGCCGCCAGCGCCGCCAGCATGTGCTCGCGACGCTGGCGATAGATCGCGCGCGCGTCAGCGATGGTCGCCTGCGTGGCGGCGTCCTGCAGCAGCCAGGCGACGCTATCCTGCAAAATTCGGCTGGTCCAGCTGACGCCGAAGTTACGCCACGCCTGAATGCGCCTCACCATCTCCGCCGTCGCGGAGAGCACCGCCAGCCGCAGATCGGGGCCGTACGCTTTGGAAAAGGAGCGGACGTGCAGCGTGCGGTCAGGGAAAATATTGCCGAGGCTCCAGGCGGGGGTCGCGGAGAGATCGCCCAGCCCGTCATCTTCGACAATCAGCGTCGTGCTGTGCGCCAGCGTCTGCGCCAGCGCGGCCTGGCGCGCTTCGCTGACGCTGTTGCCGGTCGCGGAATGGGTACGCGGCTGGTAAATCACCATTACCGGCGACTTCTGCAGCAGCGCGGCAAGCATCTCCGGCAGCGGTCCCTCATCGTCGCAGGCTAACGGCAGGATTTCCGCACCGACGTTATCGAGCATATCCAGCAGTCGCGTGGCGGTGGGATCCTCAATCACCACGCGATCGCCCGGCGATACCAGCGTCTGCACCACCAGATTCATCGCGTCAAAGCCGCCGTCCGTCGCCAGAAAAGCTTCGGCCGCATAAGGCCAGCGCGGCTTAATAGCGGACAACAGCACCGGCGAAATGGCTTCGCGTACATAGCTGTTCAGATGCGGCGACTGCAGCGCGGCCTGTAGGGCCGGCTGCAGATCGGGCAGCAGCGCGGGATCGGGCGAGGCCATCGCCAGATCGGCGCGGATGCTGTCGCCGTAGTTGCCGATCTTTTCAAAGCGAATTGGGCGCGGCATCACGGTATTGCCCGACACCCAGACGCCGCTGCGTCCTTTACCCGCCAGCACCTTATGTTTTTTAAGCTGCCCCCAGGCCGCCGACACCGTTGCCGGACTGACCCCCAGCTTCTCCGCCAGCTCGCGCACTGCAGGCATCTGCATACCTACCGTAATCTTGCCCTCGCGGATCAGCGTGGAAGCGGCCAGCGCAATGCCTTTTACTGAAGCGTCGCTTATCTGCTCGCTCAGCCAGTCGATATCCACCGTTTGCGTCATAAGAAAATACTTTGTTCAGTAACAAATTAATGATTGTTCAGATTAGTATTCCCGAACTAGTATCAATTTCAAGCACTATTTGATGAATAAAAAAGCGGCGCCGCAGGGCGCTGCCTGCTAACGGGGCAAACATGAGCAGATTAACCGTCAGACTGGCCGTGCGCGACTGGGATTACTTTACGCCGCTGGCGCTGGGCGACCTGCGGCCGGAGGGCTTTGAGCTGGTGATTGACCGCGTCGGCACGCTGGTCGATAACCTGGCAGTGAGTTCCGACTATGAGGGCGGTGAAGTCTCTTTCAGCCGCTATGCCCAGGGACGCGCGCGCGGCGAAACCGGCCTGCTCGGGCTGCCGCACTTTCTGATGCGCGGCTTTCGTCAGCGCTGCATTATCACCACCGTCGACAGCCCGCTCACGACGCCAGCGCAGCTGAAAGGCAAGCGTATCGGCGTCACCGGCTGGCAGGACTCCGGCAACACCTGGACGCGTGCCGTGCTGCGCGAGGCGGGCATAGAGATCGACGATGCTTACTGGTATGCCGGTCGCCTGACGGAGGCGCATCCTGTTGTCGATCGCCTGGCAGGCTTTGGCCGTCCAGGCCGCATCGAGGCGGCGCCGGGCGAGCGTCCGCTGCTCGATCTGCTGCGGGCAGGGGAGCTGGACGCGCTGTTTACGCCTTTTATGCCGGAAGGCTTTTTCCTGCCAGACTCCGGATTGCGTCAGCTACAGGTCGATTTCCAGCAGGCGGAGCGCGACTATTTCCGCCGCGTCGGCTATGTGCCGGGTATTCATATCCTGGCGCTCAAGCCGGCGCTGGCCGAGGCGCACCCCTGGCTGCCGCAGGCGCTCAGCGAGATTATCGATCGCTCATGGCGGCTGTGGATGCAAAAGCGGGAGAAGTACGCCGACACCACGCCCTGGCTGCTGGACGATTTGCGACGCACCGCGCAGGAATTGCCCGCCAGCTGGAATCAGAACGGGTTTGAGGTTAACAAGAAGATGATTGCCGACTTCGCCGATGAGCTTTATCTGCAGGGTTTAACGAAAACGCGCCTGACGCCGGAAGCGCTCTTCCCGGCGGCCAGCAAGGGGGACATATGATGAAAGTAGCGATGGGGCAGTTCGCGGTCAGCCGCGAGTGGCAGGAAAACGCGGCTATCTGCCTCGATCTGATGGCGCGCGCCGAAGCAGGCGGCGCCGATCTGCTGGTGCTGCCGGAAGGGGTGCTGGCGCGTGATATCGCCGATCCCGATCTGGTGCTGAAAGCGGCCCAGCCGCTGGACGGCCCGTTTCTGACGCAGCTGCTGGCAAAAAGCCGTGACAGCGCGCTGACCACCATGATGAGCATTCATGTGCCGACTGAGGGCGACAAAGCGCTGAACGTGCTGGTTGCGCTGCGCAACGGCGAAATCATCGCCGCCTATGAAAAACTGCACCTTTACGACGCCTTCGCCATGCAGGAATCACAGCGCGTTAATCCCGGTGCCGCTATCCCGCCGCTGGTTGAGGTCGCCGGCATGAAGGTGGGGTTGATGACCTGCTACGACGTGCGTTTTCCTGAGCTGGCGCGGCGTCTGGCGCTGGACGGCGCCGAGGTGCTGGTGCTGCCCGCCGCCTGGGTGAAAGGTCCGCTGAAAGAGATGCACTGGGAACTGCTCACCACGGCGCGCGCGCTGGAAAACACCTGTTATATGGTAGCGGTGGGCGAGTGCGGCCCGCGCAATATCGGCAACAGCCTGGTCGTCGATCCGTTGGGCGTCGCCATCGCCAAAGCGCCGGAGTCGACCGCGCTGGTGTTTGCAGAGCTCGATCCGCAGCGTATCGCCTATGCGCGCAGCGTGCTGCCGGTACTGGAAAATCGTCGCTTCGTCCGTCCAGAACTTAAAACAGAATAAGCACGTCTGGGAGAAATCACCGTGAAAAAGAGTGCAACCGCCATTTTGCTGGCGCTTGGCCTGAGCGCCTCGCTGGCCCACGCCGCCGAGGCTATTCCAACGCAGCAGGTTGACCAGGGACTGCATGACCGCCTGCCCGACGCCATTAAGCAGGCGGGCAAGATGATCTCGGTTAACAACGGATCCTTTCCGCCCTATGAAATCGTCAACGGCCCGCATGCTATGGACGGCGCTTCCGCCGACCTCAGCAGCGCGCTGAGCCAGCTGCTGGGGGTGAAAATCGAACACGCCACGGTCAGCGGTCTTTCTGGCGTGCTCTCCGGCATTAACTCGGGGCGCTATCAGCTGGCGATCGGCCCGATTGGGGACTACCCGGATCGTCAGCAGAAAGTGGACTTTATCGACTTCGTGCAGGAGTTCGTGGTGTTCGGGGTACAAAAAGGCAATCCGCAAAAGATTAACGGGCTGGAGGATACCTGCGGCAAACGCATCGCGGTGATGGCGGCCGGATCGGCAGAGCAGGTGATCCGCAAACAGTCGGAAGCGTGCGTGGCGGCAGGTAAACCGGCCGTGGTGGTGCAATCCTTTACCGATCAGCCTTCGTCGATTCTGGCGGTACGCTCGAAGCGATCTGACGCCTTCTTCTCCTCGCAGGCGCCGCTGACATATTTTATTGAGCAGGCGAGCGGTCAGCTTGAGCTGGCGGGCAAAGGGCAGAAAAACGGCTTCGGCGATATTTTCCAGGGCACGGTGGTGCCGAAAGGATCGCCGTTAGGCCAGGTGGTGCTGGATGGCTATAAGGTGCTTTACCAAAACGGCACCTACGCCGCCATCATGAAAAAGTGGAAGCTGGACGGCAATATGATTAGCGCGCCGGGTCTCAACCTGGCGAAAGGGGCGGTAAAATGAGTTCAGACATCCACAATACACGAGCCACGGACAGGCCCGACGTGCAGCAGCGCGACGTGGCTTTCGCCCGCAGCGCGCCCGCCTGGGGACGCTGGGTCTCCTGGATTGTGGCGCTGATCCTCGGCTCCAACTTTCTCTGGCTGGTGGCGACCAATCCTAACTTCGAATGGCAGGTGGTGCTGCAGTGGTTTACCGAGGAATCGGTGCTGAAGGGGCTGGAAATCACGCTCGGCCTGACCGTCGTCTCAATGATCCTCGGCACCGGGCTGGGACTGCTGCTGGCGGTGTGGCGTCTGTCGGAGAACCGGCTGCTGAGCGGCATCGCTAGCCTCTATATCTGGTTCTTTCGCGGCACGCCGCTGCTGGTGCAGCTGATATTCTGGTACAACCTGTCGACGCTGTTTCCCACGCTTTCGTTGACGCTGCCCTGGACATCCGTGACCTGGGCGAGCTGGAACACCAACGACCTGATCACGCCGCTGACGGCGGCCATCGCCGGGCTGGCGCTGAACGAGGCGGCCTATATGGCGGAGATTATCCGCGCCGGCCTGCTGTCGGTGGACAACGGCCAGGTTGAAACCACCCAGGCCTTCGGCATGAGCCGCAGCCGCGCGCTGCGACGCATCATTATTCCGCAGGCGATGCGCGCCATTATTCCGCCCAGCGGCAACCAGCTGATCAGCATGATTAAGGCGACCTCGCTGGTCAGCGTCATCGCAATGGGCGACCTGCTCTATTCGGTGCAGGCTATTTATAACCGCACCTTTGAAATTATCCCGATGCTGATGGTAGCGGTAATCTGGTATCTGCTGATTACCTCGATCCTGAACGTCGGCCAGTCGGCGATAGAGCGCTACTATGCGCGCGGCACCCGCCGCACGGTCGAGGCGGCGAAACCGCAGGCATCCACGCCGCTCTCCGGCGCGCGCCTGATGCAAAAGGAGGATATATGAGTACGCTTGCACCCCTGGTCAGCGCGCGTAACGTTCATAAAAGTTACGGCCATAACCAGGTACTGAAAGGGATCGATCTCGACGTTTTTCCCGGCGAGGTGGTGGTGATACTCGGGCCGTCCGGCTCGGGAAAATCGACCTTTCTGCGCTGCATCAACCATCTGGAAGATATGAACGGCGGTTCGATCATGGTGGGAGATGAGCAGATTGGCTACGAGCTGAAAAAGGGCATTCTGCATCGTCTCTCGCCACGTAAGATTGCCCACCAGCGGCAGAAGATCGGTATGGTGTTTCAGCAGTTCAATCTCTATCCCCACCTGACGGTGCTGCAGAACATTATCGAAGCGCCGATCGGCGTGCATAAATTTCCGCGTCACGAAGCCATCGCCTATGCGCGATCGCTGCTGGCGACGGTAGGATTGAGCGACAAGGCGGACGCCTGGCCGCGGCATCTTTCCGGCGGTCAGCAGCAGCGTGTGGCGATCGCTCGCGCGCTGGCGATTAAGCCGACGCTGATGCTGTTTGACGAGCCGACCTCGGCGCTTGATCCGGAGCTGGTCGGGGAAGTGCTGGCCACCATGCGCACGCTGGCGGATCAGGGACTGACCATGATCGTCGTGACCCACGAAATTGGTTTCGCCCGCGAAGCGGCCGATCGGGTGGTGTTTATGGATGGCGGCGTGGTAGTGGAGCAGGGGCCGCCCGAGCAGGTGATCGCCCAGCCGCAGCATCCGCGCACCCAGGCGTTTCTGAGCCGTTTTATTTAACGCTGCATCAACAATCTTACTCTGTTACAGAATCTAGTTGAGGTTGGCGGCGATCTGCGCGTAAATAGCACTGTTCATTTTCGCTTAGGTTGAAAGGTAAAGTATGGAAGGTATCAGTATTGCCAAACTGCTGATCATCGGTGCGCTCATCGTACTGCTTTTTGGCACCAACAAGTTACGTTCACTGGGTGGCGATCTGGGCTCCGCGATCAAAGGCTTTAAAAAAGCCATGAAAGATGAAGAACCCACCGCAACCAAGACAACGGCTGAAGATGTTCCGGCAGAGCGCGTCACCCATAAAGAGTGATGCATGACCGCCAGAGAATAGATGTAAATATTTATTTCTCACGGACATAAAAAAACCAGACCTTACAGCGTCTGGTTTTTTATTGCCTGCGACAGGGCGGAGCTTATTTCACTTCCAGACCTTTCGCCTGCATATCCGCATGATAGGAGGAGCGTACAAAAGGACCACATGCGGCATGGGTAAAGCCCATCGCCAGCGCTTCCTCTTTCATCTCGTCGAACTCGGCCGGGCTGACGTAGCGTTGAACCGGCAGATGGTGACGGCTCGGCTGCAGGTACTGGCCCAGCGTCAGCATGGTGACGCCGTGACGGCGCAGATCGCGCATCACTTCGATGATTTCCGCATTGGTTTCACCCAGGCCCACCATCAGACCCGATTTCGTCGGGATCGACGGGTGCGCTTCTTTAAAGCGTTCCAGCAGCTTCAGCGACCACTCGTAATTGGCTCCCGGACGCACCTGGCGGTAGACGCGCGGCACGTTCTCAAGATTGTGGTTGAAGACGTCCGGCGGAGTGGCAGTGAGGATCTCCAGCGCGCGATCCATACGCCCACGGAAGTCAGGTACCAGGGTTTCTATTTTGATGGTCGGGCTCTTTTCGCGAATCGCGCTGATGCAGTCGGCGAAGTGCTGCGCGCCGCCGTCTCGCAGATCGTCGCGGTCCACCGAGGTAATGACCACATAGCGCAGCGCCATATCGGCGATAGTCTGCGCCAGCTTCAGCGGCTCGCCGGCGTCTGGCGCGTTAGGGCGGCCGTGCGCCACGTCGCAGAAGGGGCAGCGGCGGGTGCAGATGGCGCCGAGGATCATAAAGGTCGCGGTGCCGTGGTTAAAGCATTCGGCCAGGTTAGGGCAGGAGGCCTCTTCGCACACCGAGTGCAGGCCGTTTTTGCGCATCGCCGCCTTGATGCCCTGGATTCGACTGGAATCCGCAGGCAGCTTGATTTTCATCCATTCGGGCTTGCGTAACAGCTCCTGACGTTCTGTCACCACGGTTTTCACCGGGATCAGCGCCATTTTATCTGCGTCACGATATTTGACGCCGCGTTCCATCTGAATTGGTTTACTCATAAGTCTGCAGGTTCCGGTCGGATTGCGTAGTGAGAGCTTTCGCCTTCAGGTCAGTGGTAAAGCTTTCAACTTTATTTGATAAAATTTCAAAAATTATATCAGTTCCGCCTGGCAGAAGCAGCCGTCCGGCGGCGGGAAAAGTTACAATTTTGTAAAGTCGCATGCACGGTTAAGGCAGCGGCGCAGTTTCAGCCGCCAGCCACTCAACCTGGGTAAAGCCCAGCTGGCGTGCGAAGGCGGCCACCAGCAGCGGCTGCACGTCTGCCAGGCTGACGCCGGGCTGAAAAGCGCTGAGCTGCGTCATGCGCATCCCGGCGTAGCCGCAGGGGTTGATGCGCAGAAAGGGGGTTAAATCCATCGCGACGTTAAGCGCCAGACCGTGAAACGAGCAGCCTTTACGGATGCGCAGGCCGAGCGAGCAGATTTTCTCCTCGCCGACATAGACGCCCGGCGCGTCGGGACGCGCGCGCGCCGCGACGCCGAAGTGTGCCAGCGTGCCGATCACCGTCTCTTCCAGCGCGGTCACCAGCTGGCGCACGCCGATTTTGCGGCGCTTAACGTCAATCAGCACGTACATCACCTGCTGGCCCGGGCCGTGATAGGTGACCTGACCGCCGCGATCGCTCTGGACCACCGGAATATCGCCCGGCATCAGCAGATGTTCGGCCTTGCCGGCCTGTCCCTGGGTGAAAACGGCGTGATGCTCCACCAGCCAGACTTCGTCGCGGCTGTCGCCGTTACGGCGATCGGTGAACTGATGCATGGCATCGGAGACGGGTTGCCAGTCGCGCTGGCCGAGCTGACGAATAAGAAGCGTATCTGCTGACAAAACGGCGGTCCGGTTAAGGAGGAAAGGCTGAGTATAACGTCGGCAAAGGGCAAGACCAAGACCCTTCGCCGACGCCGGCACTTACAGCACCATGCGCACGATATCGATATTGCCCAGCTCTTCATACAGGGTTTCCACCTGTTCGATATGCGTGGCGTTGATGGTGATCGATACCGAGTGGTAGTTGCCTTTGCTGCTTGGCTTGACGTCGGGCGAGTAGTCGCCTGGCGCATGGCGTTGCACCACTTCAACCACTTGATCAACCAGCTCCGGCTGCGCCAGTCCCATCACTTTATAGGTAAAAGGGGTAGGGAATTCGAGCAGTTCATTCAGTTTGGTTTTCATATTGACTCCGGTGCATAAAAAACAGGCTCCCGCCGAAGCGGGAGCATTATCATAGCGTAGTTATGGCGACGACGTGGCGACTTTTCAACCGCCAGGCCATTTAGCCGAACCAGTGATGGAACATCAGCTTGATGTAATCGATGATGCGGCTGAAGAATCCGCCTTCCTGCACTTCGTTCAGCACCACCAGCGGGCGCTGTTCTACGGTCTTGCCGTCAAGCTGGAAGTTGATGCTGCCTACCACCTGGTTTTTCTGCAGCGGGGCGTGCAGTTCACTGTTGGTCAGCACATAGCTGGCTTTCAAATCTTTCATACGGCCGCGCGGAATGGTCAGGTAAGCGTCTTTTTCCACGCCCAGCTGTACGCGATCGCTGTTGCCGAACCAGACCGGCTCAGAGGCGAACTCTTTGCCCGCCTTCAGCGGCGCCACGGTTTCAAAGAAGCGGAAGCCCCAGGTGAGCAGCTTTTTGCTCTCGACTTCGCGTCCTTTGAAGGTGCGGCCACCCAGCACTGCCGAGATCAGACGCATCTGGCCTTCGGTAGCGGAAGAGACGATGTTGTAGCCTGCCGCTTCGGTGTGGCCGGTTTTAATGCCGTCAACATTGAGGCTGGTATCCCACAGCAGGCCATTGCGGTTGGTCTGGCGGATATTGTTAAAGGTGAACTCTTTCTCTTTATAAACCGAATACTCATCCGGCACGTCGCGAATCAGCGCCTGGCCGATCAGCGCCATATCGCGCGCCGAGCTGTACTGGCCGTCCGCGTCCAGGCCGTGCACCGTCTGGAAGTGGGTATTCTGCAGGCCCAGCGCCTTCACGTAGTTGTTCATCAGGCCGACGAAGGCATCCTGGCTGCCGGCGACGTAGTCCGCCATCGCCACGCAGGCGTCGTTGCCCGACTGCAGCACGATACCGCGCGTCAGCTGGGAAACCGGCACGCGATCGCCCGGCTTCAGGAACATCAGCGACGAGCCTTTGAACACCGGATTGCCGGTCGCCCAGGCGTCTTTGCCGACGGTCACGATATCATCCTGGTGAATCTTGCCTGCTTTGACCGCCTGACCAATTACATAGCTGGTCATCATTTTGGTCAGGCTGGCGGGATCGCGACGGGCATCGGCGTTCTTCTCGGCCAGCACTTTGCCCGAGTTGTAGTCGATCAGCACATAGGCTTCGGCATCGATATCCGGCACGCCCGGGATCATTGTTTTAAGGTTAACGTCATCAGCAAATGCTACGTGGCTGAGTGAAAAGGCGACCAGTGATCCCACTGTCAGGCGTTTCAGAAAACGAGAGGGTTTCAGCGTGTTCATGTTATGGACTACAACATCCGTGAGTTAAGGTTAAAAAAAGTGGCTCATCATAGCAAATGCCTGTTTTACAGGCATCTGGCTTTGGCATTCTGTTGTTAGCAGAGATGTCCGGCGCGGCAAGCCGTGTGTTTAACGACGCGCGCTGGTGATAAATGAAGCCTGGCCGTTGGCGTTCAGGCGCTGCTGCAGGGCAGCGGCGTCGGCGCGGTTTTTAAAACCGCCGAGCTGAATGCGATAGACGTTGTTGCCCGCATTCTCCACCGAGCCGGGCACGCCATATTTTGCGCCGAGGCTCTGCGCCATCTGCTGCGCGCGCGCGGCGTCGTTAATAGCGCCCACCTGCACCACGAAACTGCCGGACGGCTGCGCGGTCGCGCTGCTGGCGACCGGCGCGGGTACGGCCACAGGCGCGGCGACTGGCTGTGGCGCAGGCTCGCTGCCCTCCAGCACGCCATTTGCCAGCGGCTGCGGGGCGCCGAGGAAGCCACTGCTGCTGACAGGTGCGCCCATCTCGCCGTTGCTCTGCAGGGTACGGTTATCAACGGCGCGAATATCCTGCGCCGGCACCGGCGCGGCGGCAGGTGCGCTGCTGCCGTTCATCACGCCGTTGCCGCCGAGATCGGGGCGGGCGGGCAGGGCGTAGCTCTGCTTCGCCACTACGGTGCCAATAGTGCCGGGGCCAGAGAGGGTTCCATCCGGCGCAACCTTGATGTAGTCGACGCGCACGCGGCTATTGTTAGAGATATTGAGGCGATCGCCCGCCGCACGCGACAGATCGATAATGCGTCCCGGCGTATAAGGACCGCGATCGTTGACGCGCACCACGATCTGGCGACCGTTGGCGAGGTTGGTCACGCGCACGTAGCTGGGCAGCGGCAGCGTAGGGTGCGCCGCGCTCAGCGCATCGGGATCGTAGCTTTCGCCGATAGCGGTGCGCTTGCCCTGCGCTTCCTCGCCGTACCAGCCGGCTAAACCCACTTCGCTGAAGTTAGAGGGATCCTTCACGATACGGTAAGACTTGCCGTTCGCGCTGTAATCCTGGCTGGTGCCGGGATTAACGGGCTCATATTTTGGCTCGACGCCCGGGATTTCCACCACCGGGCCACTATAGGCCGGTTGCGGCGGCGCGGTGTTTTGCGGTTCCTGAGTGGTGGTACAGGCAGTCAAAACCAGTAGTGCCAGAGCAACAGCAGGCCATTCCTTACGCATGTGCAGCCTCTTAAACGCTTTTAGATAACATTTTTCTGTGAGTATGGATCGACATAACGATGCCGAATCCCGCCATAAGGACGATAAGCGCCGAGCCGCCATAGCTGACCAGCGGCAGAGGGACGCCCACCACCGGTAAGATACCACTTACCATGCCAATATTAACGAAAACATAGACGAACAAAATCAGCATTAATCCGCCCGCCATCACGCGGCCGAAGGTGGTCTGGGCGCGCGCGGCGATTACCAGCCCGCGCAGGATCAGCAGCAGGTAGAGCACCAGCAGGATGAGCACGCCCACCAGACCCAGCTCTTCCGCCAGCACGGCAAAGATAAAGTCGGTGTGACGCTCCGGCAAAAACTCCAGCTGCGACTGGGTGCCGTGCAGCCAGCCCTTGCCGCGCAATCCGCCGGAGCCAATCGCGATTTTAGACTGAATAATATGGTAGCCCGCGCCGAGCGGATCGCTTTCCGGATCGAGCAGCATCATCACGCGGTCGCGCTGGTAGTCGTGCATCAGGAAGAACCAGAGCACCGGAACAAAGGCCGCCACCAGCAGCACCGCCACACCAATCAGCTTCCAGCTCATGCCGGAAAGAAACAGCACGAACAGTCCGGAGGCGGCAATCAGGATAGAGGTGCCGAGGTCGGGCTGCGCCGCGACCAGCAGCGTCGGCATAAAGATCAGGATCAGCGCGATGCCGGTATTCTTCAAGGTCGGCGGGCAGACATCGCGGTTGATAAAGCGCGCCACCATCAGCGGTACGGCGATTTTGGCGATTTCTGAGGGCTGGAAGCGCACCACGCCGAGGTCGAGCCAGCGCTGCGCCCCTTTACTGATATGGCCGAAAGCGTCCACCGCGATCAGCAAGATGACGCAGACGATATAGAGATAGGGCGCCCAGCCCTCATAGACGCGCGGCGGCACCTGTGCCAGCACCAGCATCATCACCAGGCCCATCGCAATCTGGCCGATTTTACGCTCCATCATGCCTGGATCCTGGCCGCTGGCGCTCCAGATTACGATGGCGCTATAGGCGAGCAGCGCCAGGATGACCAGCATAAATAGCGGGTCAATATGGATTCGCATCCAGATCGATCTTTTCTGCGGGCTGTCATTCATCGACATCGTTATTCACCTTCGTAGCCGGGCGGGGTAGGGGCTGCGTCCGGCAGAGCCGTATTGTTGTCGCCCAGCATAATGTGGTCGAGAATCTGTCTCATCACCGTGCCGACGGCCGGGCCTGCGCCGCCGTTCTCCAGAATCATGGTGACGGCGACGCGCGGTTTGTCATAGGGGGCAAACGCGGTCATCAGTTTATGGTCACGTAGACGCTCGGCGATCTTGTGCGCGTTGTAGGTTTCGTTCTCTTTCAGGCCAAAGACCTGCGCGGTACCCGATTTGGCGGCGATCTTATAGGGCGCATCGGCGAAGCTCTTATGCGCCGTGCCGTTTGCGCGGTTCGCTACGCCGTACATGCCGTCTTTGGCGATCTCCCAGTAGCCGGAGTGAATGTCACCAATGGGTTCGCCTGGTGGCTGACGCCAGGGCACCATGGTGCGTCCCTCGCGGGTGGCGCGCAGCAGGTGCGGCACTTTGACCACGCCGTCGTTAATCAGGATCATCAGCGCCTTGTTCATCTGCAGCGGCGTGGCGGTCCAGTAACCCTGGCCGATGCCGACCGGAATGGTGTCGCCCTGATACCATGGCTTTTTAAAGCGCTTCATCTTCCAGTCGCGTGTGGGCATGTTGCCTGCGCTCTCCTGCGGCAGATCGATGCCGGTGCGGTGGCCGTAGCCGAATTTGTTCATCCACTCCGACAGGCGATCGATACCCATGTCATACGCCACCTGGTAGAAGAAGGTATCCGCCGACTCCTCCAGCGATTTGGTCACGTTAAGGCGGCCGTGGCCCCACTTTTTCCAGTCGCGGTAACGCTTTTCCGAGCCAGGCAACTGCCACCAGCCCGGATCGAACAGGCTGGTATTGCGGTTGATGACGCCAGCGCTCAGCGCGGAGACCGCCACATAGGGCTTCACCGTCGAGGCGGGCGGATAGGAAGCCTGAATGGCGCGGTTATAGAGCGGGCGGTTTTCGTCATTGAGCAGGCCGCGGTAATCTTTACTCGAAATACCGTCAACGAAAAGATTGGGATCGTAACTGGGCGTGGAGACCATCGCCAGAATTTCGCCGGTGCGCGGATCGCTGACCACCACCGCTGCACGGCTGCCGGCCAGCAGCGTTTCGATGTATTGCTGTAGCTTGAGATCGATGGTCAGCCAGATGTCGCGCCCCGCCTGTGGCGACTGCTCGTGCAGCTGGCGGATCACGCGGCCGCGGTTATTCACCTCGACCTCTTCATAGCCGGTAATGCCGTGCAGCACATCTTCGTAGTAGCTTTCGATGCCCAGCTTGCCGATATCGTGCGTCGCGGCGTAGTTCGGCCACTTGCCCTCTTTATCGAGGCGCGCCACGTCGCGATCGTTGATTTTGGAGACGTAGCCGACGACGTGCGTCAGCGTCGGGCCGTAGGGGTAGTAGCGACGCTGATAGCCTTTCACCTCAACGCCGGGAAAACGGTACTGATTGACGGCGAAACGCGCCACCTGCACGTCGTTAAGGCCGACCTTAACGGGAATCGAGGTAAAGCGACGCGAGCGCTTACGCTCTTTGTCGAAAGCCTCGATGTCCTCGTCGGTGATATCCAGTACCGGGCGCAAATCTTCCAGCGTCTGCCTGAGGTTGTCGACTTTTTCCGGCACCAGCTCCGCCTGATAGATGGTACGGTTAAGCGCCAGCGCGGTGCCGTTGCGGTCGTAGATAATGCCGCGGCTTGGCGCCACCGGCACCAGCTTGATGCGGTTTTCGTTAGAGCGGGTACTGTAATCTTCAAAGCGCAGGATTTGCAGGTGGTAAAGATTGACCACCAGCACACTGGAGAGCACCAGAATTCCGAAGAACGCAATTAACGCCCGACGGACAAAGAGTTTTTGCTCGGCACTGTAATCGCGAAAGGCGTTGCTTTGTAATTTCATCCGCTACTTAAAATGTCGGGGTTAGCCTTACCGGTTATTCACGATGATAAGGATGATTGGCGGTGATGCTCCAGGCGCGATAGAGGCTTTCAGCGACCAGCACGCGCACCAGCGGATGAGGCAGCGTCAACGCGGAAAGCGACCAGCTCTGCTCGGCGGCGGCTTTGCAGGCGGGCGATAACCCCTCCGGGCCGCCAATCAACAGGCTGACGTCGCGGCCGTCCTGTTTCCAGCGCTCCAGCTGCTGTGCAAGCTGGGGCGTTTCCCACGGCTGGCCGGGAATATCGAGCGTTACGATACGGTTGCCCTTGCCGGTTGCGGCCAGCATCGCCTCGCCTTCTTTTTCCAGGATACGCTTGATATCGGCGTTTTTGCCGCGTTTTCCGGCGCTCACTTCCACCAGCTCCAGCGGCATATCTTTGGGAAAACGACGCAGATACTCAGTGAAACCGGTTTGCACCCAGTCGGGCATCTTCGTGCCCACGGCCACAAGCTGCAGTTTCACGCGTCAGCTCCAGAGTTTTTCCAGCTCATAAAGCTGGCGGCTCTCTTCCTGCATGACGTGCACGATGACGTCGCCCAGATCGACCACCACCCAGTCAGCAGCAGTTTTGCCTTCCACGCCGAGTGGGATCAAACCGGCGGCGCGCGACTCCTGCACGACGTGATCGGCGATAGAGGAGACGTGGCGCGTCGAGGTGCCGGTGCAGATGATCATGCAGTCGGTGATGCTGGATTTACCCTGAACGTCGATCGCGACGATATCCTGACCTTTAAGATCATCAATCTTATCAATAACGAACTCTTGGAGTGCTTTACCTTGCAAAAGGTTCCCCTTTAATACGGATAGTAGCGGGCCGGCTGCTGGCCCCGATAAGGCAGCCAAAAAATTAAGCCGCGCAGTATAGCACGCCTTTGCCCGTGCGATATACGCCCGGCGCGCGCTTATTTGAGATAGAGGCCGGCGCGGTCGATATAGTCAATAACGGCTGGCGGCAACAGCTTTTCGCACGACAGGCCGGCGTGACGGCGCTGCCGGATTTCCGTGGCAGAAATGTTCACCAGCGGGGTATCGGCTAGCCAGATAAAACCGGCGGGCTGCTGATGCAGCTGCGCGGTATTAACGGCCAGATGCTCCTCCAGCCAGCGCTGCATCTCCGGCGAGGCCATCTCGGTCGGATAGCCGGGACGTTTGCACACCAGCAGATGACAAAGCGACAGCAAATCGTGCCAGCGGTGCCAGCCCGACAGGTTGAGCAGCGAGTCCTGGCCAATGATAAATCCCAGCGGCTGCTCTGGCCCGCGTTCGGCGCGCAGCGCCTCCAGCGTCGCCACCGTCCACGACGGCGTTTCGCGCAGCAGCTCGCGGGTATCGATATCGAACAGCGGCCGG
The DNA here is from genome assembly GCF_051025595.1 of Pantoea phyllosphaerae. Lineage (NCBI taxonomy): Bacteria > Pseudomonadati > Pseudomonadota > Gammaproteobacteria > Enterobacterales > Erwiniaceae > Pantoea > Pantoea phyllosphaerae. The sequence continues at coordinate 65,339 of NZ_JBPFDE010000003.1, read as the reverse complement.
TCCTGAATGGCGCAGCGCAGCATCTCAACGCGCTGCGCCGCGCTCGCTTCCGGCTGCGGGCGGTGCGGCGGTACGTTGTTGGGCAGCAGCAGCACGCGCGCCAGGCCGGTTTGCTGCGCCAGCGCCTCTACCGGCCGTAGATGACCAAAGTGGATGGGATCGAAGGTGCCGCCGAACAGGGCGTGAAGTTCAGACACTGGCGAAGCTCGCAGGAAAATGTCGATGACAGAGCAGCAGAGAGAGCGTCTCCAGCTGCGGCCAGATACGCTGCCCGTAATCCTGCTTCAGGGTAAGTTCAATTTGCGTCAGCAGGCGAATTGCGCGCTGCAGGCGCACGCCATCTACGCGCTGCAGCGCCTCAGTAAACAGCGCGCGGCGATTCTGCCAGATGCGCTGCTGATCCATCAATGCGCGCAGCGGCTGCTGCGCCTGATGGCGCTGCAGGTGGAGCAGCGTCATCAAATCGCGCTGCAGGGTGCGCAGCAGAATAACCGGCTCGCTCTCCTCTTTTTCCAGCTGATGCAGAATGTGCAGCGCGCGTTTGCTTTTGCCCGCCAGCAGCGCGTCCACCCAGTGAAATGGGGTAAAGTGCGCCGCATCGCTGACCGCCTCTTCCACGCGCGGCAGCGTCAGCTTGCCGTCGGGCCAGAGCAGCGACAGGCGCTCCAGCGCCTGCGCCAGCGCCAGAAGATTGCCCTCATAGCAGTAGCAGAGCAGCTGGATCGCCGCGTCGTCTACCGAGAGCTTCATGCTTTTGGCGCGCGTCGCCACCCAGCGCGGCAGCTGCGCCTGCTCCGGCGTCTGGCACGGCACCAGCACGCCATGGGCGGAGAGCGCTTTAAACCAGGCGCTGTTCTCCTGGGCTTTAGTCAGCTTCGCCAGGCGGCAAATCAGCAAAATATCGGCATGCAGCAGGCCCGCCAGCTTATTCAGCTGTTCGGCCATCGCGGCGTTGGGGCCGTTTTCCGGGAAGAGCAGCGTCATCGTCTGGCGCTGAGCGAACAGGCTGAGCGCCTGACAGCTGGCAAAGAGGCTTTCCCAGTCGGTCTGGGCATCAAGCGTAAAGCTGAGATGCTCCTCGAACCCCTGCGCGACGGCAGCGGCGCGAACCGCGTCAGCGCTCTCCTGCAGCAGCAGCGGCTCGTTTCCGGCTAACAAATAGCAAGCGCGCAGCCCCTCACGGAGCTGCGCGCCGAGTTGCTCAGGATAGATCCTGATCATTGCGTACGGGTAGCGGAAGAGGAGGAGGCTGGCGCGGGCACCGCAGGTTCGCTGGCCGACGCCGGCAGCGTCTCTTTCTGGTTCACCTGCGCGGCATGCACGGTCAGCAGCTTACGCACCAGCTGCTCTGCGGCGCGCTGACGCATCTCCTGCACGATCATATCCTGCTCGGCATCTTTCGCCAGCGCCGCGTTCGGGTTATCGAAGAACGAACGATACACCGTGGTGCTGATCGGATAGATGCCTTTGCCAGGCAGCAGAACCTGCGCCGTCACGTTCATCATCAGCGAGTATTCCGCCGTCGTACCGCTGATAAACACCGAGGCGGTGTCGCGGCCCTGCGTTTCAGCGCCCAGGCGCAGCGTCGGGATATCGGTACGATTCTGCCTGGTATCTTCAACGATAGTGACGTTGTTGATACGCAGCTGCTGGCGCACCGTGCGCGCCAGCGGGCCGTACGGATCGCCGCTGTTCAAGATCAGCGTTTTCAGCTCGCTCGGCACCTGGGTGGTGCCGCGCGGATGAAAACCACAGCCGGCGGTGATCATCACCGCCAACAGGACAAACAGCCTGATAATCAGATGTCGCACAGTTCCTCCTGAACTTAACCTACGACCAGGTTAAGCAGTTTGCCGGGTACATAAATCACTTTGCGGATGGTGACGCCCTCAAGGTACTTCGCTACCAGGTGTTCCTGGGCGGCGCGAGCCTGAACCTGCTCCTGCGTCGCGTCGGCGGCCACGGTAATTTTACCACGCACTTTACCATTTACCTGCACAACCACCAGCAGCGACTCTTCCACCATCGCCGCCTCGTCCGCTACCGGCCAGTCGGCGTTATCTACGCTGCCTTCGCCGCCCAGCTCCTGCCACAGCACATAGCTGGCGTGCGGAGTAAACGGGTAGAGCATGCGAACGACGGCCAGCAGCGCTTCCTGCATCAGCGCGCGATCCTGCTCGCTCTCCTGCGGCGCGCGCGCCAGCTTGTTCATCAGCTCCATGATCGCCGCGATGGCGGTGTTGAAGGTCTGACGACGGCCGATGTCGTCGGAAACTTTGGCGATGGTTTTGTGCAGATCGCGACGCAGCGCTTTCTGATCGTCGTTAAGGCTGCTGATATCCAGCGCAACCGTTGCGCCTTTCGCCGTATGCTCGTAGGCCAGCTTCCACACGCGCTTGAGGAAGCGGTTTGCGCCTTCGACGCCTGACTCCTGCCACTCCAGCGTCATTTCCGCTGGCGAAGCGAACATCATAAACAGGCGAACCGTATCTGCGCCGTAGCGCTCGACCATCAGCTGCGGGTCAATGCCGTTGTTTTTCGACTTCGACATTTTGCTCATGCCAGCGTAGATCACCTCGCGGCCCTGGCTGTCGGTCGCTTTCACGATGCGGCCTTTCTCATCGCGCTCGACGGTGACGTCGACCGGAGAGACCCAGTTGCGCTCGCCGTTGACGCCGAGGTAGTAGAAGGCGTCCGCCAGCACCATACCCTGACACAGCAGACGCTTCGCTGGCTCGTTTGAGGTGACCAGGCCCGCATCGCGCAGCAGCTTGTGATAGAAGCGGAAGTAGAGCAGGTGCATGATGGCGTGTTCGATTCCGCCGACATACTGATCGACCGGCAGCCAGTAGTTTGCCGCAGCTGGATCCAGCATGCCTTCATCATAGTTGGTGCAGGTGTAGCGCGCGTAGTACCAGGAGGACTCCATAAAGGTATCGAAGGTGTCGGTTTCACGCAGCGCTGGCTGGCCGTTGACGGTGGTTTTCGCCCACTCCGGGTCCGCTTTTATCGGGCTGGTAATGCCGTCCATCACCACATCTTCCGGCAGGATCACCGGCAGCTGATCTTCCGGCGTCGGCATCACGGTGCCATCTTCCAGCGTCACCATCGGAATCGGCGCGCCCCAGTAGCGCTGACGGGAGACGCCCCAGTCGCGCAGACGGTAGTTGACCTTGCGCACGCCGACGCCTTTTGCGGCCAGCGCGTCGGCGATAGCGTTGAAGCCCGCTTCATGGCTCAGGCCGCTGAATTCGCCGGAGTTGAACAGGGTGCCTTTTTCCGTCATTGCGGCGGCGCTGACGTCCGGCTCGCCGCCGTCCTGGCTCAGCACCACCGGTTTAATCGGCAGATCGTATTTGGTGGCGAACTCCCAGTCGCGCTGGTCGTGCGCCGGAACCGCCATGACGGCGCCGGTGCCGTACTCCATCAGCACGAAGTTGGCGACCCAGACCGGCACTTTGTCGCCGGTCAGCGGATGGATGGCGAACAGGCCGGTCGCCATGCCTTTTTTCTCCATCGTCGCCATGTCTGCTTCAGCAACTTTGGTATTGCGGCATTCGGCGATAAAGTCAGCCAGCACCGGGTTGCCCATCGACGCCTGCACTGCCAGCGGATGGCCAGCGGCGACCGCGACGTAGGTGGCGCCAAGGAAAGTGTCCGGACGCGTGGTGTAAACGGTCACTTTCTCTTCGCTGTCGGCGACGTCAAAGGTGATCTCGACCCCTTCGGAACGGCCAATCCAGTTGCGCTGCATGGTTTTGACCTGCTCCGGCCACTCTTCCAGCGTATCGAGGTCGTTAAGCAGCTCGTCGGCATAGTCGGTGATTTTAACGAACCACTGTGGGATCTCTTTGCGCTCGACTTTGGTGTCGCAGCGCCAGCAGCAGCCGTCGATAACCTGTTCGTTAGCCAGCACCGTCTGATCGTTCGGGCACCAGTTCACCGCAGACGTTTTTTTATAAACCAGGCCTTTTTCATAGAGTTTGGTGAAGAACCACTGCTCCCAGCGATAATATTCCGGCTTGCAGGTGGCCAGCTCGCGGCTCCAGTCATAGCCGAAGCCCAGCAGTTTCAGCTGGTTCTTCATATAGTCAATGTTGTCATAGGTCCATGGCGCGGGCGCGGTGTTGTTTTTTACCGCCGCGCCTTCCGCTGGCAGGCCGAACGCGTCCCAGCCGATCGGCTGCAGCACGTTTTTGCCGAGCATACGCTGGTAACGGGCGATCACGTCGCCAATGGTGTAGTTACGCACGTGGCCCATATGTAGGCGGCCGGAAGGATAGGGCAGCATGGAGAGGCAGTAATATTTCTCTTTGCTCTCATCTTCGGTCACTTTGAACGTTTGGTTTTCGTCCCAGTGTTGCTGGACGCGGGATTCTATCTCTTCCGGGCGGTATTGCTCTTGCATGGCAGCCTGTGGTCCTTAATGAATAACGCTTAGCTTACTTTAAGATCCGCATAGCATACCCATATGGCTGCCGGTCAACAACACTTCACCGCCCTGTTGCGGCGATTTCTCGCGGAAGGCCGCATCCTGCTCTCATATTGCGATTCGCTTTGCTAAACAACGCGGCAAACGGCGCAAAGCGGCTAAACTTAAAGCTGGCTTACCCGCGCAGAAAGGAGAATAAAATGAACAAAGTGGCGCACATTTACCGTGAATCCCTGGCCGCGCTGACGGAGCGACTGCGCCAGGGCGATCGGGATATCGACGCGCTGGTGACGTCGCGACGTCAGCAGCTCATGGCCAGCGACTCCGCGACGCCGGGCGAGATCGACCAGGCGCTGGCGGCGGTTCGACGCGATTTAGAGGAGTTTGCACGCAGCTATCAGGAGATCCATCAGCCAGAGAAGGCGAATGATTCGCTGTTTATGCGCATTATACGTGAGAGCCTGTGGAAGGAGCTGGCGGATATTACCGATAAAAGCCAGCTGGAGTGGCGCGAGGTGTTTCAGGATCTCCATCATCACGGCGTGTATCAGAGCGGCGAGGTGGTGGGGCTGGGCAATCTGGTGTGCGAGAAATGTCACTTCACGCGCGCGATTTATACCCCAGAGACATTAACGCGCTGCCCGGAGTGCGGGCACGATCAGTTCCAGCGCCAGCCGTTTGAGCCGTAAAAAGAGGCGAGCGGGGCGATTGGGCTAATGCGGAGGAGATAGCCCGATCGTAAAGGCGTTTTGCGCCTCCCTGCTCGTGTGGCCCGTGTGGATATGCCCCTCATCCATGAGGTGCGCCCGGCACGGGCCAAGGTGTTGGGGTGTTTAAAACGCGCGGCACGCTTTGTACTTCGCGCCATCCCATCCGCTTGCCTGGCAAATGCGTCGTCGTTCAGTGGTTGATGACGTGCGTCAGGATAATCAGTGCAGAATTTTCGCCAGGAAATCTTTCGCGCGATCTGACTGTGGATTATTAAAGAAGTCGTCTTTACGCGTGTCTTCGATAATCTTGCCTTCATCCATAAAAATGACGCGGTTCGCCACTTTGCGGGCGAAGCCCATTTCGTGCGTCACCACCATCATCGTCATGCCTTCCTGCGCCAGCTCTACCATCACATCGAGCACTTCGTTGATCATTTCCGGATCGAGCGCCGAGGTCGGCTCGTCGAACAGCATGGCGATAGGATCCATGCAGAGCGCGCGCGCAATCGCCACGCGCTGCTGCTGGCCGCCCGACAGCTGGCCGGGAAACTTCTGTGCATGCGCGGTCAGCCCGACGCGATCCAGCAGCTTCAGGCCTTTGTCCCGCGCGGCACTCTTGTCGCGCTTCAGCACCTTCACCTGCGCCAGCACCAGGTTATCGATGATGCTGAGATGGGGAAACAGCTCGAAGTGCTGGAACACCATGCCAACCTTGCTGCGCAGCTGCGCCAGATTGGTTTTCTTGTTGTTCACTTCGGTGCCATTCACCAGAATGGTGCCCTGCTGAATCGGCTCCAGGCCGTTAACGGTTTTGATCAGGGTCGATTTGCCCGAGCCTGACGGCCCGCATACGACCACCACTTCCCCTTTCTGGACTTCGGTCGTGCAGTCGGTCAGCACCTGAAAGTGACCATACCACTTAGAAACATTTTTCAGGTTAATCATTTAAACCGTCCTTTTTCTTTTTAGATAGCTGACCAGCATCGATGCGCTCAGGCTGATAACGAAGTAGACCAGACCGGCGAAGAGAACCATTTCCACCTGGGTGCCGTCACGCTCGCCAATCGTCGATGCGGTGCGGAAAAAGTCCGCCAGGCTCAAGACATAGACCAGCGAGGTATCCTGGAACAGCACGATGCCCTGCGTCAGCAGCAGCGGCACCATAGCGCGAAACGCCTGCGGCAGAATAATCAGCTGCATCGCCTGCCATTGCGTCATGCCCAGCGCCAGCGCGGCGTTACCCTGCCCACGTGAGATACTGATAATGCCGGCACGAATAATTTCTGAGTAATAGGCCGCTTCGAACAGCGAAAACGCGACCATGGCGGAAATCAGGCGGATATCGGTTTTGGGCGACAGCCCCAGCACCTGCTGCAGAAAGCTCGGCACCACCAGATAAAACCACAGCAGCACCATCACCAGCGGCACCGAGCGGAACAGGTTGACATAAATTTTGGCGAACCAGCTGATGGGCTTAAAGCTCGACAGCCGCATTACCGCCAGCAGCGTGCCCCAGATAATGCCGAACACCACCGCAGTCACGGTAATCTTCAGCGTAATCACCATACCGTTAAGCAGGTAGGGCAGGCTGGGAGGAATGGAACTCCAGTCAAACTCGTACATTATTTTCCTCCCAGATTACCCGGCAGGCGCACCTTGCGCTCCACCAGACTCATGATCAGCATAATCACCAGGTTTATGGCGATATAGGCCAGCGTAATCGCAGTAAAGGATTCGTAGGCGTGCGCCGAGTAGTCGAGCAGTTTGCCCGCCTGCGCCGCCATGTCCACCAGCCCAATGGTCGAGGCGATAGCGGAGTTCTTTACCAGGTTGAGCATTTCCGACGTCATCGGTGGCACAATCACACGGTAGGCGTTGGGCAGCAGCACATAGCGATAGGTCTGCGGCAGGGTGAGGCCCATCGCCAGACCGGCGTTCTTTTGCCCGCGCGGCAGCGACTGAATGGCGGCACGCACCTGCTCGCAGACGCGTGCGGCGGTAAACAGGCCGAGGCAGATGACCGACGCGGTGAAAAACTGGATATTGGGGTCCAGCTCCGATTTAAACCACATGCCGAGCTTCTCGCCCACCAGCTCCGGCGCCACCAGATACCAGAAGAAGAACTGCACGATCAGCGGAATGTTGCGGAACAGCTCTACGTAGCAGGTGCCGATCGCCGAAAGCAGGCGGTTAGGCACGGTGCGCAGAATGCCGAATAAGGATCCTACAAGAAAGGCGATAATCCAGGCGCAGCAGGAGACCGCAATGGTCACCTGAAATCCGGACCACAGCCAGCCAAGGTAGGTCGTGTTGCCGAACGGGGCCTGTTCGAGAAAGATGCCCCAGTTCCAGTCGATACCCATAACGAGCTCCGGTAAAAAAGGGTAGCTAAGCTACCCTGAAGATTGATGAACGGCGTCTGTATTGCCTGCTTCAGGGGAACGACCTGAGCAGCTTGTCTGTCCGCGCCGGGTTTTCAGCAATCGAGAGGGCAGCGAGGCCGCCCTTGTTGTCGTTGTTAGTTCAGTGCTTTGTCGTTCGGCGTTTTGAACAGCGCCTGCATATCTGCCGAGAGATCGAAGTTCAGGTTCAGGTTCTTCGGCGGAATCGGCTGCTTGAACCAGGTGTCGAACCACTTCGCGGCTTCGCCCGAGGTCTGCGCTTTGGCGATGGTATCGTCCACCAGCGTTTTGAACGGGGCGTCATCTTTACGCAGCATACAGCCATAGGCCTCTTTCGACTGCGGCGTGCCGACAATCTCCCAGTTATCCGGCTTCTTCGCCTTGGCGCGTTCGCCGGCCAGCAGGGCGTCATCCATCATAAAGGCGACGGCGCGACCGGTTTCCAGCGTGCGGAACGAGTCGCCATGGTCTTTCGCGCTGATGATGCGCATATCCATTTTCTTCTCGTCGTTCAGCTTATGCAGCAGCACTTCCGAGGTGGTACCGGAGGTCACGACCACGGTTTTGCCTTTCAGATCGGCGAAATCTTTAATGTCGCCGCCTTTTTTCACCAGCAGACGCGTGCCGATAACGAAAATGGTATCGGAGAACGCCGCCTGCTTCTGGCGCTCGAGGTTATTGGTGGTCGAGCCGCACTCAAAGTCGTAGGTGCCGTTCTGCAGCAGCGGAATACGGTTCTGCGAGGTGATCGGGATCATTTTGACCTGCAGATCCGGCTTGTTCAGCTTCGCTTTAATCGCCTCGACGATGGCGTTGGAGTAAGCCTGCGAATAGCCCACGACTTTTTGCTGATTGTCGTAATAAGAAAAAGGAACAGATGACTCGCGATGCCCCACGACGATAACGCCATTATCGCTGATTTTCTTCAGGGTGCCGCTGAGGTCTTCCGCCTGAGCTGCGCCCGCTGCCGCAACGCCTGCCAGCAAAAGCGATAGTGCCACTTTGCGAATCTGCATGGTCCAACTCCTTCAAGAGATGTCGCGCAGAATATAAACTGCGCAGATGTGTGATGTTGTGTGTATTTCCTGCTGCTTTTTTTGTTATCTCATCGCGTCGGCGCGCTAAGAATATTCACTAACATAGCGGATTGTTAACGTTATGAAACGAAAAAGTTTCTTATTTTGCGAAGTGTTCCGCACCAAATTGAGGCGTATTTTTCAGGTTGCGCGCTCAGGGTGCGTCGCTCTGCCTTTAAACGGTGCAGCGCAGCTCGCGTTAACGCGTTAGTCCGCCAGGTTTACAGGAAACAGGGTTACTGGTAGCAAGCATCGTGCCAGGTCAACGGCGCAGCAGAAAATCGGGGCAGAGAGCGAGAAAGCGAGTGGAATATGGGGAGAAGCGGCGAGCAGGGTGCTCACCGCCGTGTACGGCAGGTCAGGCTTTGCGGCGCCACAGCGCCAGCAGCGCGGCACCCAGCGTCAGCAGCCAGACTGGCCACAGGCCGGCATGGGCGTAAGGCGTTTCGCCGGTGGTCGGCGTCACCTTATCCAGCAGCACGCCGCGGGTGAACTGCGGCAGGATCTTCTCGACGTCGCCCTGCGCATTCACCACAGCGGTCACGCCGTTATTGGTGCCGCGCAGCAGCGGACGCCCCAGCTCCAGTGCGCGCATGCGCGCCATCTGGAAGTGCTGCCAGGGGCCGATAGAGTGGCCGAACCAGGCGTCGTTAGAGACGGTAAGCAGAAAATCGGTGTCGGGATGGAAATTGGCGCGCACCTGCTCGCCCAGCACGATCTCATAGCAGATGGCGCTGGTAAGGTGGTAGCCCGCCGCCAGCAGCTGCGGCTGCAGATAGTCGCCGCGGCTAAAAGAGGACATCGGCAGATCGAAGAAGGGCGCCAGCGGGCGCAGCAGGTTCTCCAGCGGCACGAACTCGCCGAACGGCACCAGATGGTTTTTCTGGTAGCGGTTCATGCTCTGATAGCTGTAGGGCTTCTCGCCGCCCAGCACGATCACCGAGTTGTAGTCGTGATAGCGGTTCTGCTCCAGGCGGGAATCGACGATGCCGGTAATCAGCGCGCTGCCGCGCTGGCGCAGTTCGCCGTCCAGCGCGTGCAAAAAGGGCTGCTGATTGCTTTCCAGATCGGTAATCGCTGACTCCGGCCAGATAATCAGCGGGGCCTTGCCCATTAGCGGCTGACTCAGGCCGTTGTAGGCGCGCAGCGTGTTGAGCAGCTGCTGCGGATCCCACTTCATCGACTGCGGAATATTGCCCTGAACCAGCGCCACCTCGACGCTGCGCGCCGGCTGCGGCTGGGTCCAGTGGATATAACGCAGCGGCCACGGCAGCGCCAGCAGCAGCAGCGCGGCGACCGCGCTTTTCACGCTGCGCTGGTGAAGGGCGTAAGCCAGCAGGCCTGCGACCATCATCAGAATAAAGGTCAGGGTTTCCACGCCCGCCAGCGGGGCCAGCCCTTTTAGCGGGCCGTCGATCTGGCTATAGCCGAACTGCAGCCAGGGAAAGCCGGTCAGCACCCAGCCGCGCAGAAATTCGCTAAGCTGCCACAGCGCCGGCGCGGCCAGCGCCAGGCGCCACAGCGTCGCACGCGGCCAGAGGCGGTTAAGCACGCCGGCAAAGAGCGCAGGATAGAGCGACAGCCAGGCGGCCAGCAAAACCACCAGGAAGACGTTGACCGGGCCGGGCATGCCGCCAAAGGTGGCGATACTGACGTAGACCCAGTTAATGCCGCTGCCGAACAGGCCAAATCCCCAGGCGAAACCGATAGCGGTGGCCTGGCCGCTGCGCCGATCCAGCGTCAGCAGCTGCAGGCCGCCCAGCGACAGCAGCGCGGCGGGCCAGAAATCATAGGGTGAGAAGGCAAGGGTGCCGAGGGCACCCGTTACTACCGCCAGCAACAAACGTACCCGCTGGCGCGGGTAAAGTAAGGCCAATGACATAGGGTTATTCGTCATCCAGTTGGGGTAACGGCGCGTTTTCCGGAATCTTGACGTGCACCTGGATGATGCGACGGCTGTCGGACATCGCGACTTTGAAATAGTAACCGTCGATGTCAATGCTCTCTCCCCGTCCGGGAAGATGGCCGAATCCCTGCATGACCAGTCCGCCAATGGTGTCCACTTCTTCGTCGCTGAACTGCGTGCCGAACACCTCGTTGAAATCTTCAATCGGGGTCAGGGCGCGCACCGTATAGGTCTGACGGTTCAGCTGACGGATATCGCGATCTTCCTCGTCATCATACTCATCTTCGATTTCACCGACGATCAGCTCAAGGATATCCTCGATGGTGACCAGGCCGGAGACGCCGCCGAATTCATCAATAACGATCGCCATATGATAGCGCTGAGAACGAAACTCTTTCAGCATGCGGTCGACGCGCTTGCTTTCCGGCACCACAACCGCCGGGCGCAGCACTTTTTCCATGCTGAACGGCTCTGATTCGCTGCTCATAAACGGCAGCAGATCTTTCGCCATCAAAATGCCTTCGACATGGTCTTTGTCTTCGCTGATTACCGGGAAACGTGAATGCGCAGATTCGATAATCACATCCAGGCACTCGTCCAGCGTCTGGTTGCGCTTCAGGGTAATCATTTGCGAACGCGGGATCATGATGTCGCGCACGCGCTGCTCTGCAATATCCAGCACCCCTTCGAGCATGTCGCGGGTATCTTCGTCAATCAGCTCTTTTTGCTCGGAGTCGCGGATCAGCTCCAGTAGTTCATCACGGTTTTGCGGTTCGCCGTGAAACAGTTGGTTGATAAGCAGGGAAAAAAATCCCTTTTTACTACTGGGTGCGTCGCTGTTTTGAGAATGGTCGTCGCTCATGGCGTTTTTTTAGAGATCTCTCTGGTGAGGGTGGTTGCTGTCGGCGTCCTCGCCGACAGCGGGATAAACTGAGCCAGCGGCTCAGGCGTCTTCTTTTTCCGAAATGTACGGATCGGGATAACCAAGAGCAAGCATTATCTCCGTCTCAATCCCTTCCATCTCTTCCGCTTCGCTATCTTCGATATGGTCATAGCCGAGCAGATGCAGCGTGCCGTGCACCACCATATGGGCCCAGTGCGCTTCAACGCTTTTACCTTGCTCTTCCGCCTCTTGCTCCACTACCTGACGACAAATAATCAGGTCGCCCAGCAGCGGCAGCTCAATGCCCGGCGGCGCCTCGAAGGGAAAAGAGAGGACATTGGTCGGCTTATCTTTGCCGCGATAAGTCAGATTAAGCTCATGGCTCTCCGCCTCGTCCACCAGGCGAATGGTGACTTCGCTTTCCGGCTGAAAAGGGGTAACCGCCGCCTCCAGCCAGCGCTGGAAAGCGGCCTCGTCAGGCAGGCCGCCAGTCTGTTCGCAGGCCAGCTGCAGATCAAGAATCACCTGGCTCATTTACTCTCCTGTGCTTCGATCTGCGCCGCCAGCGCGTCGCGTTTGCGCTCTTCCGCCAGCTTGTCGCGCCGTTTCTGGTCCGCTTCTTCCCAGGCTTCATAGGCGGTGACGATTCGCGCGACAACCGGGTGACGCACCACGTCTTCGCTGTGGAAGAAGTTAAAGCTCAACTCTTCGACGTCGGAGAGCACTTCAATGGCGTGACGCAGTCCCGACTTGGTGCTGCGCGGCAGGTCGATCTGCGTGACGTCGCCGGTGATCACCGCTTTGGAGTTGAAGCCGATGCGCGTCAGGAACATCTTCATCTGTTCGATGGTGGTGTTCTGGCTCTCATCAAGAATGATAAAGGCGTCGTTCAGCGTGCGGCCGCGCATATAGGCCAGCGGCGCGACCTCAATTACGTTGCGCTCCATAAGCTTTTCGACGCGCTCGAAGCCGAGCATTTCGAACAGGGCGTCATAGAGCGGACGCAGGTAGGGATCGACCTTCTGGCTCAGGTCGCCAGGCAGGAAGCCGAGCTTTTCGCCCGCTTCCACCGCCGGACGCGTCAGCAGAATACGGCGAATCTCCTGGCGCTCCAGCGCATCCACCGCCGCCGCAACCGCAAGGTAGGTTTTACCCGTACCGGCCGGGCCGACGCCAAAGGTAATGTCGTGGTCGAGAATATTGGCGATGTACTGCGCCTGATTCGGCGTGCGCGGCTTAATGACGCCGCGTTTGGTCTGGATATGCACCGCTTTGCCGAAGTCTGGCACGCTGTCGGCGGTCTGCTCCAGCACGCGGCTCTCTTTAATCGCCAGATGGATCTGCTCTGGATCGATATCCGGGATAACGCCGCGCACCGGCGCGGTATCGACGTAAAGGGTACGCAGAATATCTTCAGCGGCGTTGACGCAGAGCGCGCGCCCAACCAGCTTAAAGCTGTTGTCGCGACGGTTGATTTCAATGCCCAGACGACGCTCAAGCTGTTTGACGTTGTCGTCGAACGGACCGCACAGGCTCATCAGTCGGCGGTTATCTGCCGGTTCAAGGGCGATTTCACGAGTTTCGATATTCAAACGAATCCTTTGGGTCACTCAGGGCCAGTTAGAATGTGTGCTGATGCCGGGTTAATTAACGACGGCATTTTGAGAAATTATTTATGGCATGTCGCCGGGGCGCAAGCATCGCTAATGATATTTGGGCAGCGCGTCCAGAAACCAAGGGCGAGCAGAAGAAAAGAGCGGCGACGCAGCAGGCGCCGCCGCGGAGTGAAGCGCGTATCAAGGCTGGAAGGTACCGACGCCGATCTCGTTCTCTTTGCGCGTGCGCGCGATAACCGATGCCGGGCTTTCGACGATGCGCAGGCCCATCTCATCTTCGGTGCGAACCACTTTGCCGCGCAGTGAGTTGGTGTAGACATCGACGATCTCCACATCGACGAATTTGCCAATCATCGCCGGTGAACCTTCGAAGTTCACTACGCGGTTAGTTTCGGTACGGCCAGACAGCTCCATGACGTTTTTACGCGAGGTGCCTTCCACCAGAATGCGCTGCACCGTGCCGAGCATACGGCGGCTCCAGGCCATCGCCTGCTGGTTGATGCGATCCTGCAGGATATAGAGGCGCTGCTTTTTCTCCTCTTCCGTGACGTCGTCCGGCAGATCCGCCGCCGGCGTACCGGGACGCGCGGAGTAGATGAAGCTGAAGCTCATGTCGAAGTTGACGTCGGCGATCAGCTTCATGGTCTGTTCGAAGTCCTGCTGGGTCTCCCCAGGGAAGCCAATGATAAAGTCAGAGCTGATCTGGATATCCGGGCGCGCGGCGCGCAGCTTGCGGATAATCGCTTTGTACTCCAGCGCGGTATGGGCGCGCTTCATCAGCGTCAGAATGCGGTCCGCGCCGCTCTGCACCGGCAGGTGCAGGAAGCTCACCAGCTCAGGCGTGTCGCGGTAGACCTCGATAATGTCGTCGGTGAATTCGATCGGGTGGCTGGTGGTGAAACGGATGCGGTCGATGCCGTCAATGGCGGCCACCAGGCGCAGCAGTTCGGCAAAGGTGCAGATTTCGCCGTCGAAAGTCGCGCCGCGATAGGCGTTGACGTTCTGGCCGAGCAGGTTGACTTCTCGCACGCCCTGCGCTGCCAGCTGCGCGATCTCCAGCAGGATATCGTCGCAGGGACGGCTGACCTCTTCGCCGCGCGTATAGGGCACAACGCAGAAGGTGCAGTATTTGTTACAGCCTTCCATGATGGAGACAAAGGCGGTGGGGCCTTCCGCGCGCGGTTCCGGCAGGCGGTCGAATTTTTCGATTTCCGGGAAGCTGATATCCACGACCGGGCTTTTGCTGCCGCGCACGCTGTTGATCATTTCCGGCAGGCGATGCAGGGTTTGCGGGCCGAATACGATATCCACATAGCTGGCGCGCTGGCGAATATGATCCCCTTCCTGCGACGCCACGCAGCCGCCGACACCGATAATCAAATCAGGGTTGCGCTCTTTTAAGCTTTTCCAGCGTCCCAGCTGGTGGAAAACTTTTTCCTGCGCCTTTTCGCGAATTGAGCAGGTGTTGAGCAGCAGAATGTCCGCCTCTTCAGCTTCCTCGGTCAGCGTGTAGCCGTGGGTGCTGTTTAGCAGGTCAGCCATCTTGGATGAATCATACTCATTCATCTGACAGCCCCAGGTTTTGATATGCAGTTTTTTCATTGTCGAACTAGCCATTGATTCAGTGCAGTGAGGTGCAGGGCGCGTATTGTAATGCTTTGACGCTGTTGTGACCAGCGCAGAGCCGCCATACTTCGCATATCTGCGGCACAAGCGGCGATCCCTCTCTTGCCAGGCAGGCGATTTCTGCCGCCCGGGCGTTTTTCCGGTACACTTTGCGCCAGTTATCCCGCTTTTTGCCGCGGGTAAAGATTCAGAAGGAGATGAGCAATGCAGGATAACCGCTTTGATGTGGTGGTGGTGGGCGGCGGCATGGTCGGCGCCGCGCTGGCGTGCGGTCTGGCGCTTCAGCAGTTTCGCGTCGCGGTGGTGGAGCGCGCCGAGCCTGCGCCTTTTGAGGCCGACAGCGATCCCGACGTGCGTATCTCCGCCATCGGCAGCGCCTCGGTGGGTCTGCTGAAGCAGATCGATGTCTGGCCACGCGTGCAGGCGATGCGCTGCGCGCCCTATCGCAAGCTGGAGACCTGGGAGTGGCAGACGGCGCACGTGAGTTTCGACGCTGCGTCGCTCGGCCTGCCGGAGCTGGGGTTTATGGTCGAGAATAGCGTGCTGCAGCGCGCGCTGTGGGAAAGGATGGCGCAGCTCGGTATTACGCTGCGGTGTCCCGCGACGCTCGCAGGTTTACAGCAGGAGAACGGCGGCTGGCGGCTCGATCTCAGCGATGGCGAAGCACTGCATGCCCGGCTGGTGGTCGGCGCCGACGGCGCCAACTCACAGGTACGGCAGATGGCGGGCATCGGCATCGACGGCTGGAGCTATGCGCAATCCTGTTTGCTGATTAGCGTGACCTGCGAGCACCCGGCGGGCGACGCGACCTGGCAGCAGTTTACGCCGCAGGGGCCGCGCGCTTTTTTGCCGCTGTATGATAATCGCGCTTCGCTGGTGTGGTATGACGCGCCAGCGCGCATTCGCCAGCTGCAGGCGATGCCGCTGCCGCAGCTGGAAAAAGAGATCGCCGCGACCTTTCCTGCGCGGCTGGGGCGTTTTAAAACGCATGCGGCGGGCGGTTTTCCGCTGGTGCGCCGTCATGCGCAGCGCTATGTGCTGCCGGGCCTGGCGTTGATCGGCGATGCGGCGCATACCATTAATCCGCTGGCGGGGCAGGGCGTTAATCTGGGCTATCGCGACGTCGACGCGCTGGTTGAGGTGCTGGTGGAGGCGCGCGCCAACGCGCAGGAGTGGGCGTCTGAGAATGTGCTGCGTCGTTATCAGTCGCAGCGACGTCGCGATAATCTGCTGATGCAGGGCGGGATGGATCTGTTCTATTTTGCCTTCAGCAATCGGCTGCCGCCGCTGAAGTTTGCCCGTAACCTGGGGCTGATGGCCGCTGAGCGTTCGGGCGCGCTGAAGCGTAAGGTGTTGCGCTACGCGCTGGGTTTGTAGACGCGGCTGCGTCTTTCGGGCCGAAGAGCGGGCGTGGCTATAATATGGGGGCCTGAGAACAGGTGTGGCTGCGGTATCCGTGCGCGGCCACAGAGGGGGCTTCCCGATCGCAAAGTCGCTGTTCGTCATCCATGACCGCTCGGCCCGCGCAGTCCCTTGCGCGGGACGCTTTGCTCTTCGGGAAGCGCCTCTGTGACCGGACTTAACAGCAGTGTTGCTGTTTTAAAGCAAAAGTGACCAGACGACAAAAACAACAAAGCCCGCAAAAGCGGGCCTGTTGTCAATTTGGCTGGGGTGCAGGGATTCGAACCCCGGAATGCCGGAATCAGAATCCGGTGCCTTACCGCTTGGCGACACCCCAATAGTGTCTTTTCAAATTGTCTTGTATGGCTGGGGTACGAGGATTCGAACCTCGGAATGCCGGAATCAGAATCCGGTGCCTTACCGCTTGGCGATACCCCAATAGTTTGGTGGCTACGACGGGATTTGAACCTGTGACCCCATCATTATGAGTGATGTGCTCTAACCAGCTGAGCTACGTAGCCAAATGTACTGCTTACTGCACCCGATGTGGCTGGGATACCTGGATTCGAACCAGGGAATGCCGGTATCAAAAACCGGTGCCTTACCGCTTGGCGATATCCCATTCGTCGACTCGTATCCACGAGAGCGTATCGGATTGGCTGGGGTACCTGGATTCGAACCAGGGAATGCCGGTATCAAAAACCGGTGCCTTACCGCTTGGCGATACCCCATCCGGCTGCCGAAGACTGAAATGGTGCGGGAGGCGAGACTTGAACTCGCACACCTTGCGGCGCCAGAACCTAAATCTGGTGCGTCTACCAATTTCGCCACTCCCGCAAAAAAGATGGTGGCTACGACGGGATTTGAACCTGTGACCCCATCATTATGAGTGATGTGCTCTAACCAGCTGAGCTACGTAGCCATCTTTTTTTCGCGTTACCTTCATCGGCGTTGCGGGGCGCATTATGCGTATTGAGCTCTGGAGCGTCAACACATTTTTTGCCGATTTTCGCCTTCGCACGCCTGTTTGTCTGGCTTGTAACCAGGGTGGCGAATTATTCGGCAAGTTTTGATCGTAACCACATCAAAGCTAAAAAAAAGGGGCCCCGCAAGGCCCATTTTGCTATGGCTTAGTTTACTTATTTATAAGCAGACTGATGCACGCCCACCGCGCGACCTGAAGGATCGTCCATCGACTTGAACGCTTCGTCCCACTCAATCGCTTTGGCGGAGGAGCAGGCCACCGACGGGCCGCCCGGCACGCATTCAGCCGCGCTCGGCAGCGGGAACAGCTCTTCAAAAATTTCGCGATAGAGGTAGCCCTCTTTCGACGCCGGCGTGTTGTAAGGGAAGCGGAAGTGCGCGGTTGCCAGCTGCTGATCGCTGACCTGCTGCGCCGCAACCTCTTTCAGGGTATCGATCCAGCTGTAGCCGACGCCGTCAGAGAACTGCTCTTTCTGACGCCAGGCGACGCTTTCCGGCAGATAGGAGGAGAAACATTCGCGCAGGATGTGTTTTTCCATCTTGCCGTTGCTGCCGCACATTTTATCCTGCGGGTTAATACGCATCGCCACGTCGAGGAATTTCTTGTCGAGGAAAGGCACGCGCGCTTCCACGCCCCAGGCGGACATCGCTTTGTTGGCGCGGGCGCAGTCGTACATATGCAGCGCCATCAGCTTGCGCACGTTCTCTTCATGAAACTCTTTGGCGTTCGGCGCTTTATGGAAGTAAAGATAGCCGCCAAACACTTCGTCCGCACCCTCGCCGGAGAGCACCATCTTGATGCCCATCGCCTTAATTTTACGCGACATCAGGTACATTGGCGTCGAGGCGCGAATGGTGGTGACGTCATAGGTTTCAATGTGGTAAATCACATCGCGAATCGCGTCCAGCCCTTCCTGCACGGTAAAGTGAATCTCGTGATGCACCGTGCCCAGATGTTCAGCCACCGCTTTCGCCGCTTTCAGATCCGGCGAGCCCTCCAGGCCGACCGCGAAAGAGTGCAGCTGCGGCCACCAGGCGTCGCTCTTGTCCTGATCTTCGACGCGTTTCGCGGCGAAGCGTTTGGTTACCGCCGAGATGATAGAGGAGTCCAGACCGCCGGAGAGCAGCACGCCATACGGCACGTCCGACATCAGGTGGCTTTTCACCGACTCTTCCAACGCATGCTTGAGGTCCGCCGCATCGGTAACGTTATGTTCTACCGCGGCGTACTCCATCCAGTCGCGCTGCCAGTAGCGACGAATTTCGCCGTCGGTGCTGGAGAGGTAGCTTCCCGGCGGGAACTCTTTAATTGAGCGGCACACCGGCACCAGCGCTTTCATTTCTGACGCGACAAACAGGTTGCCGTGTTCGTCGTTGCCCATATAGAGCGGGATGATGCCGATATGGTCACGGCCGATCAGGTACTGCTGCTTTTCGCTGTCCCACAGAATAAAGGCGAACATGCCTTCCAGCTCGTCGAGGAAGTCGACGCCTTTTTCCTGATAGAGCGCCAGAATAACTTCGCAGTCGGAGCCGGTCTGGAACTGGTAGCGATCGCTCAGCTCGGCGCGCAGCGCCTGATGGTTGTAAATCTCGCCGTTGACTGCCAGAACATGGGTGTGATCGGCGTTATAGAGTGGCTGAGCGCCGTTGTTGACGTCGACAATAGAGAGGCGTTCATGCGCGAGAATCGCTTTATCGTCGGCATACACGCCAGACCAGTCCGGTCCGCGGTGACGCATCAGGCGAGAACTCTCCAGCGCTTTTTTACGCAGATCAATCGGATCGCTTTTCAGATCCAGCACACCAAAAATAGAACACATATTCTGACTCCTGAGCTCGCCTGTCGGCGATGTTATCGTTGCCTTGTCCGGCAGCCAGCGGCTGCGTGATGTATAAGAAAATGCGCTATTTCATGCAGTCAATGCAAGCATATTTGCCTTTTACTGATAAAAAGATTGTTTGCTGGGCTTTTTATTTGAATATTATTCAATTTAATGCGCATTTCATTAACGGATCGGCAATGAATGGCCAGGCTTGGCTAAAAAAGAGACAGGTCAGAGACGGTTTCAGAGAGAAGCGGCCGCCTGGCGTCAGGCGGCGCGGCAGGTAGAATTAAAAGAGATCGATATCCGCGACAGAAGGGTAGATCCAGTCGGGACGGAAAGGCATGGCGTCGATATCACTCAGCGTCGAAACGCCAGAGAGCACCAGAATAGTTTCCAGTCCCGCCTGAAAGCCGGCCAGAATGTCGGTGCGCAGGTTGTCGCCGACGATCACCGTCTCTTCAGAGTGAGCCTGCATTTTATTCAGCGCGGCGCGCATGATGTAAGGGCTCGGTTTGCCGACGTAAAACGGGCGCCGGCCGGAGATCTTTTCAATGCCGGCGCAGAGGGCGCCGCAGGCGGGCACAAAGCCGCGCGCGTGGGTATCGGGGTTGGTGGCAATAAAGCGCGCGCCGCTGGCGACGAAAAAGGCAGCCTTATGCATCATCTCCCAGTTGAAGGAGCGCGTCTCACCGACGATGACGAAATCGGGATTGACGTCGGTAATGGTAAAGCCCGCTTTATAGAGTTCATGGATCAGCGCACCTTCGCCAATTACGTAGGCTTTCTTCCCTTCCTGGCGACGCAGAAAATCGGCGGTCGCCATCGCAGAGGTGTAAAACACCGAGTCGGGCACCTCGACGCCAGCGTTGGCGAAGCGGTTTGCCAGATCCTGCGCAGTCTGTGAAGGATAGTTGGTCAGCACCACCAGCGGCATCTCTTTTTGCAGGATGCGCTGCAGAAACTCCTGCGCGCCTGGCACGGCGGTGTTGTCGTGCATCAACACGCCGTCAATATCGCAAATTACGCTTTTTATCGTCATAGGTTCAGTCCGGGTCGCGTTTACTCTTCCAGTAAATGTTGTAGCAGAATGCCGTTGAGCATAGCGCGTTTTGCCAGCGCAAAGGCGCCTATCGCCGATCGATGATCGAGCTCGGAACGCACGACTGGCAGATTTTTGCGGAAGGCGTTGAGCGCTTGCGTGTTGATACAGCCTTCAATGGCCGGCAGCAGCACTTTCTCGGCGTCGGTGATTTCGCCCGCCAGCACCACTTTCTGCGGGTTGAACAGGTTAATCGCAATGGCGATCGCTTTGCCCAGGTAGCGTCCGACATATTCAATGACTTCACAGGCCAGCGCGTCGCCCTGGTTGGCGGCTTTGCAAATCTGCGCCATCTGGCAGGCGTCCTGCGTTAGCACGCTGGGGTAGCCCTGGCTGAGCAGATGGCGCACGCGGTTTTCAATCGCGCCGTTGGCGGCAATGGTTTCCAGACAGCCGAAATTGCCGCAGTGGCAGCGTTCGCCGAGCGGATCGACCTGGATATGGCCGATTTCGCCTACGTTGCCGTTGCTGCCGAGGAAAATATGGCCGTTGGCGATGATGCCGGCGCCGGTGCCGCGATGGAGCCGCACCAGAATCGAGTCGGCGCAGTCGCGGCTTGCACCAAAGTAGTGCTCTGCCAGCGCCAGGCTGCGGATATCATGGCCGACGAAGCTGGTAACGTTAAAACGATTTTGCAGTCCGGCCACCAGCGGCCAGTGGCTGACGGCGATATGGGGCATGTAGCGGATGACGCCATTTATCGGATCGACCAGGCCGGGCAGGATCACTGAGATGGCGATGAGCTCGCGAATTTTACGCTGGTGGGTCGCGATAAAGCTGTCGATAGCGGCGAACAGCGCATGCTCCAGCGTCTCCTGCGTGCGCTCCGGCAGGGCATAATCCTCCTGCGCCAGCGATTTGCCGCTGAGATCGAACAGCGTCAGGGTGGCGTCATAGCGGCCGAGCCGCACGCCGATAGCGTGGAACTGGCGCGTTTCGGTGACGATAGAGATGGCGCGGCGACCGCCGGTGGAGGCCTGTTGATCCACCTCTTTAATCAGCCCGCGTTCAATGAGCTGACGGGTAATTTTGGTGACGCTGGCGGGCGCAAGCTGGCTCAGTTCGGCAATCTGGATGCGCGAAATAGGGCCCTGCTGATCGATTAGCCGGTAAACGGCCGCGCTATTGAGTTGCTTAACAAGATCGACATTTCCTATTTGTGCCTGGCCGCCAGTGGTCATTCAGTGCTTACTCGCTCAGGACGTCGTCTCCATTGACAAACGTCTTAATGATTTTGAAATCACGCGTAAAAACAGTGAGGTTGGCGACTTTTCCCGCTTCGACCGTGCCCAGCTGTTTGTCCACGCCCATTGCCTGCGCGGGGTAGAGCGTTGCCATACGCAGCGCTTCATCCAGCGCGATGCCGACCTGTTCGACGGCGTTGCGCACCGATTCAATCATGGTAATCGCAGAGCCGCTCAGCGTGCCGTTCTCGTCCACGCATAGGCCATCGCGATAGTATATTGTTTTGCCAGCGAAAATGAATTTATCAATTTCAGCGCCTGCAGGGGCGGTAGCGTCGGTGACCAGCACCAGCTTATTGCCTTTGATGCGTTTCGCGTTGCGTACGTTAGCGTAATGGACGTGCAACCCATCTGCAATAATGCCGCAATAAACATCCGGCGCATCAAACAGCGCGCCAATCAGGCCCGGCTCGCGTCCGGCGAAAGCGGGCATGGCGTTATAGAGATGAGTGGCGAAGGTCACGCCCGCGCGGAAACCCGCTTTGGCTTCGTCATAGGTGGCGTTGGAGTGGCCGGCAGAGACGATGATGCCCACCTGCGTCAACTGGCGGATCACCGCGTCGCCAGCGTTTTCCGGTGCCAGCGTCACCTTGGTGATGACGTCGGCGTTATCGCACAGATAGCGCACCAGCGCCGGATCGGGCAGGCGGATGAGGTCAGGATTATGGGTCCCTTTTTTGGCTTTATTCAGCCAGGGGCCTTCCAGATGCAGGCCGAGCGCCTGGTGTTGATGCTTGCTTTTATAGGCGCGCATGGTGTCGATGGCGCGCTTCATCAGTGCGTCGCTGCTGGTGATCAGCGTGGGCAGAAAGCTGGTGCAGCCTGACTTCTCATTGGCGCGCTGCATGATTTCCAGCGTCTCGACGCTCAGGGCGTCGATGTCGTCGTTAAACTGCACGCCGCCGCAGCCGTTCAGCTGTAAATCGATAAAGCCGGGAGCGATCAGCGCGCCGGAAACGTCGCGCAGCGCGATATCGGCGGGTAGCGCGTCGCGCGGACAGACGCGTTCGATCAGCCCATCGGTGATAACCACCGCGTGATTATCCAGAATTTCATGGCCGGTATAAATCCGGCCGTTAACTAATGCGTACATCGTGGTTCTCCCGGCTGAGCCCGCCAGAGCCTCGCGGCGGGCATTTACAACATTTTCCTACACGCCTTTCATATTTTCCGCTTCCATTTCGCGGAAATATTTTACGGTTTTCACTTTCAGTTCCATGGTGGCGGGTTCGTCGCATACCACCACTGATTTCGCATGCAGCTGCAGGCAGCTGATGGTCCACATATGGTTGACGTTGCCTTCTACGGCGGCCTGCAGCGCCTGCGCTTTGACATGGCCTGTCACCAGAATCATCACCTCTTCCGCATCCAGCAGCGTGCCGACGCCGACCGTCAGCGCATATTTCGGCACCTGATCCACATCGCCGTTGAAGAAGCGTGAATTCGCCACGCGGGTATCGTGCGTCAGCGTTTTGATGCGGGTGCGCGAGGCAAGGGAAGAGGCCGGTTCGTTAAAGGCGATGTGGCCATCGTTGCCGACGCCGCCCATAAACAGATGGATTTTGCCCAGGGCGCGAATCTTCTCTTCATACTGGCGACATTCTGCGTCAATATCTGACGCATTGCCATTCAGAAGATTGATGTTTTCTGGTTGAATATCAACGTGATCGAAAAAGTTGCGGTACATGAAGCTGTGATAGCTTTCCGGGTGCTCTTTCGGCAGGCCGACATATTCGTCCATATTGAACGTCACCACATGCTTAAAGCTGACCTGGCCCGCTTTGTGCATCTCGATAAGATGCTTGTACGCTTCCAGCGGCGTGCCGCCTGTCGGCAGGCCCAGCACGAAGGGGCGATCCGCGGTAGGGTTAAAAGCATTGATGCGGTTGACGATATGACGGGCTGCCCATTTACCGACCTGCGTAGGGGTAGCCAAAGGAATCAGTCGCATGTTTCACCTCATTCTGAGAAAAGAAAAGGGGGGTGACGCATTCATCGTAGCGGTCATTATCACGTTAACGCCGTGAAACGATTTCAGCCTGCGATCGCTGCGTCTTAATATTTTTTATCATAAAATAAGTTAGGGTTGTTCGCCAGATGCCTCGGCAGTTAATGGTGCTTTTTGGTGATAATTATCACAGAAGAGACGCGTATAATTTGCGAGGCGAATTAATTTGTCATTACACTGCGCAACGTGAAGTGTAGTGTCAATCAACCCCTGCGGCTGACAATAAAAAACAAGCGGCGCAGGGCGACAAGCCAGTCTCATAGGGGGAAAGGACAAATGTTAGGTTACTTACAGAAGGTTGGCCGCGCGCTGATGGTGCCGGTAGCAACCCTGCCGGCAGCGGCGATATTAATGGGGGTCGGCTACTGGCTCGATCCGGACGCCTGGGGCGCAGGCAACGCCTTTGCTGCGCTGCTGATAAAATCGGGCGCGGCGATTATTGAGCATATGTCCGTCTTGTTTGCTATCGGCGTGGCTTATGGGCTGTCAAAAGATAAGGATGGCGCAGCGGCGCTGACCGGCTTTGTCGGTTTTCTGGTGGTGACGACGCTCTGCTCGCCAGCTGCCGTATCGATGATCCAGAAAATACCCCTTGATCAGGTGCCCGCCGCCTTTGGCAAAATTGAAAACCAGTTTGTCGGCATTATGGTGGGCATTATCTCCGCGGAGGTCTATAACCGCTTTAGCCATGTCGAGCTGCCGAAGGCGCTCGCTTTCTTCAGCGGACGACGCCTGGTGCCTATTCTCGTCTCCTTCCTGATGATCGCAGTGGCGTTCATTCTGATGTATATCTGGCCGCTGATCTTTAACGGACTGGTAAGCTTTGGCGAACATATCCAGAAGCTGGGATCGGTCGGTGCAGGCGTCTACGCCTTCTTTAACCGCTTGCTGATCCCGGTTGGCCTGCATCACGCGCTTAACTCGGTATTCTGGTTCGACGTGGCGGGCATCAACGATATTCCTAAATTCCTTGGCGGCGCGCAGTCAATCGCTAACGGCACCGGCATTGTCGGCATCACGGGACGCTATCAGGCGGGCTTCTTCCCAATCATGATGTTCGGCCTGCCTGGCGCAGCGCTGGCGATCTATCACTGCGCGCGTCCGGAAAACCGCGTTAAAGTCGGCAGTATTATGCTGGCCGCAGCCTTTGCGGCCTTCTTCACCGGCATTACCGAGCCGCTGGAGTTCTCCTTTATGTTTGTCGCGCCGGTACTCTACGTTATCCACGCGGTGCTGACCGGCATTTCGGTATTTATCGCCGCCAGCATGCACTGGATCGCCGGCTTCGGCTTTAGCGCCGGTCTGGTGGATATGGTGCTGTCGAGCCGTAATCCACTGGCGACACACTGGTGGATGCTGATCCCGCAGGGCATCGTCTTCTTTGCGCTCTACTATGTGGTATTTCGCTTCACCATCACGAAATTCAATCTGATGACGCCGGGCCGCGAGCTGGCGGTGGCGGGTGATGAAACAGACGGCTACGACGTTAACGTCGACATAACCGACAACGGCGAGAGCGCGACCGAATCGCTGGCGCGTCGCTATATCGGCGCCATCGGCGGCTCCGACAACCTGACCGGTATCGACGCCTGTATCACGCGTCTGCGTCTCAACGTAAAAGACTCGGCGCAGGTCAATGAGTCCGTCGCCAAACATCTGGGCGCGTCCGGGGTTATCCGCCTGAATAAACAGAGCGTGCAGGTGATTGTCGGCACCCAGGCAGAAAGCATCGCCACCGCAATGAAAAAAGTGCTGACGAAAGGGCCGGTCGCCTCGGCGGGCGGCGCGTCAGCAGCCCCCGCCGCGCCAGCGGTAAAGCCTCAGGCAGTGATGAACCGCGAAACCAAAGCCATTGTGACGCTGATGGCACCGGTGAGCGGCGAAGTGGTCGCCCTGGACGCAGTGCCTGATGAAGCCTTCGCCAGCAAGGCGGTCGGCGAAGGGCTGGCGATCAAGCCGACCGGTAAAACCGTAGTGGCGCCGGTTGCCGGTACCGTGGTGAAAATTTTCGATACCAACCATGCTTTCTGCCTGGAAACCGGCAGCGGCGTCGAAATTGTGGTGCATATGGGCCTCGACACCGTGGCGCTGGGCGGCAAAGGCTTTACCCGGCTGGTAGAAGAGGGCGCGACGGTCGCGGCGGGTCAGCCGGTGCTGGAGATGGATCTCGACTTCCTCAACGCCAACGCGCGTTCGATGATCAGTCCGGTTGTGATCAGCAACAGCGAAGATTTCGCCGGGCTGACGCTGCTGGCGACCGGGAAAGTGGTGGCTGGCGAAACCCCGCTTTACGAGGTAAAAGGCTAAGCCTCTAATCGCATTGCCGTAAAAAAAAACAGGTAGGAAGCGATTCCTGCCTGTTTTCGTTTTATCGCCTTAACAAACCGGTTGTTTCCCTTCGGCGCTTTGTGGATCATACTCCGTTACTTCGTGGTACAAACCACCCGCTATACGTATTGAGGATTGAGAGATGAGTGAGGCTGAAGCCCGCCCAACTAACTTTATTCGTCAGATCATCGACGAAGATTTGGCGAGCGGCAAGCACAGTAGCGTGCATACCCGTTTTCCGCCTGAGCCCAATGGCTACCTGCATATTGGCCATGCTAAATCGATCTGCCTGAACTTCGGCATTGCTCAGGACTATCAGGGTCAGTGCAACCTGCGTTTCGACGATACCAACCCGGTTAAAGAGGATATGGAGTTCGTCGAGTCCATCAAGCGCGACGTGCAGTGGCTGGGCTTTGAGTGGAGTGGTGACGTTCGTTATTCCTCAGATTACTTCGATCAGCTTTATCACTACGCGGTTGAACTGATCACCAAAGGTCTGGCCTATGTCGATGAGCTGACGCCGGAAGAGATCCGCGAATATCGCGGCACCCTGACCGCGCCGGGCAAAAACAGCCCCTGGCGCGATCGCAGCGTCGAAGAGAACCTGGCGCTGTTCGAAAAAATGCGCAACGGCGAATTTGCCGAGGGTAAGGCCTGCCTGCGCGCCAAAATCGACATGGCGTCCAGCTTTATCGTGATGCGCGATCCGGTGCTCTACCGCATTAAGTTTGCCGAGCATCACCAGACCGGCAAAAAGTGGTGCATCTATCCGATGTACGACTTTACCCACTGCATCTCCGATGCGCTGGAAAATATCACCCATTCGCTCTGTACGCTGGAGTTCCAGGATAACCGTCGCCTCTATGACTGGGTGCTGGATAATATCTCGATACCGGTGCATCCGCGCCAGTATGAGTTCTCGCGTCTCAACCTCGAATATGCGGTGATGTCGAAGCGCAAGCTGACACAGCTGGTCAACGAAAACGTGGTGGAAGGCTGGGACGATCCGCGCATGCTGACCGTTTCGGGCCTGCGCCGTCGCGGCTATACCGCCGCCTCGATCCGCGAGTTCTGCCGCCGTATTGGCGTCACCAAACAGGATAACGTGGTTGAGATGGCGTCGCTGGAATCCTGCATTCGCGACGATCTGAACGAAAACGCGCCGCGCGCCATGGCGGTGCTCGATCCGCTGAAAGTGGTGATTGAGAACCTGCCGGCTGGCCATAACGAAATCATCACCATGCCGAATCATCCGAACAGGCCGGAGATGGGCACGCGCGACGTGCCGTTTGGCCGTGAGGTCTGGATCGATCGCGCTGACTTCCGCGAAGAAGCCAATAAGCAGTACAAACGTCTGGTGCTGGGCAAAGAGGTGCGTCTGCGCAACGCCTACGTGATCCGTGCCGAGCGCGTGGCAAAAGATGAAGAGGGGAATATCACCTGCATCTACTGCACTTGCGACGTCGATACCCTGAGCAAAGATCCGGCTGACGGCCGCAAGGTAAAAGGCGTGATCCACTGGGTCTCCGCCGACCATGCGCTGCCGGCGGAATTCCGCCTTTACGATCGCCTGTTCAGCGTGCCGAACCCTGGTGCGGAAGAGGATTTCCTGACCACCATCAATCCGAACTCGCTGGAGATTCGTCAGGGGTTTGTCGAGCCAGGCTTACAGAACGCCAGCCCGGAAGCGCCTTATCAGTTTGAGCGTGAAGGCTACTTCTGTGCCGACAGCCGATATTCGCGTCCGAACCAGCTGGTGTTTAACCGCACCGTGGGCCTGCGCGACACTTGGGCGAAAATCGGCGAGTAATTTTTTCGCATTCGGCTTGATATGCATTTACGACAGGGCGAGCAATCGCCCTTTTTTATATCTGCAATTAGCGGCAAGACCATTTTTTGTTATGTAACAATCCATTATCTCTTGTCAGACCAGACTGGGAGTTGTCTGAGTTAACGAAAATTAATCAATTTCCAGATGTGAATTTCATTTTTTCAGGTAGGCTATTCGCTCTTTGAAGAGGCTATGCGGGCATAAAAAGGAAAAATGATGACAGCTCTTGGTCAGGAAGCAAAACACAGCGTGGTAGTTTTACATCAGTTAATCGAACGTATATTCAATCAGCCTTCAGGCGAAGACGATACCTTCGATCTGCTGCTCTCGCACTTCCATCCCGATTTCCGCATGGTCACACCCCAGGGGCGACTGCTCGATTTGAATCAAACTGAAGCGTTGTTTCGGCAGCTGCAGGGGCGTCGCGAAGGCATGCGCATCGCCACCAGCGAACACGCGGTGATCTCTCAGAGCAAAGATGAGATCACTATTCAGTATCGCGAGCTGCAGATGATGAACGGCAGCGATCAGGCGCGCATTTCGCTGGCGATCCTCGACTGCACTACCTCAATCCCCCGCTGGCGCTACCTGCACGAAACGCTGGTCGCCTGACGGCCATAAAAAAAGCCGGTACATAGACCGGCTTATAGCATTACTGCATAGCACACATTTTTACTGATCGTGGAGCGTTTCGTCTTCGCGGCAATCGCCCAGCGAGCAGTGTCCATAGAGATAAAGGCTATGGTTCGTCAGCTTGATGCCGTGACGGGTAGCAATATCTCGCTGGCGTGATTCGATTGATTCATCGCTGAATTCGATGACTTTGCCGCAGTCGAGGCAGATCAGGTGATCGTGATGATGCTGCTGGGTCAGTTCGAAAACCGATTTTCCACCTTCGAAGTTATGACGCGTAACGATGCCCGCATCGTCAAACTGATTCAGTACGCGATAAACGGTAGCCAGACCAATCTCTTCGCCCATATCAATCAGGCGTTTATACAGATCTTCCGCGCTGACGTGATGGCACTGAGGTTCCTGAAGCACTTCCAGAATTTTCAGTCTGGGCAGCGTGACTTTCAGGCCAGCCTTCTTTAATGCGGTATTGTTGTCAGTCATGCGGATATTGTCCTGTTACTTTGCTGGTTACTTGAGGCGCCTTGCCTTGAATGTCGTTCGGTGTCTATTCTCATTTGCGTCTCATTATAGAGGCGAAGTTTTGAAATGAAAACCGAGGGAAACGCCTGAAATCAACACGGGCTGTAAGAAGAAGCGTAACGGCGCCGGGCGGAGAAATGCAGGAGGTTCGTTATCATCTCGCTAACTTCCTGACCTCGCGGAAGAAATAAGCAGATAACCGATGTGGGTATTGTACAGAATCAGAGATAAAAGTTAAAAATCTGTAGCTATTATTTCTATAGGAAAAACCATTAACTCAATGTGAGCCAGCGCCCACATTGAGTATGTGGCTAATCAGGCGTCGATGATGGCCTGCAGCTGCAGCTCATCGTGAATCTGCTTAACCCAGGCTTCGACGCGCTGGTTGGTTAGTTCCGGCTGACGATCTTCGTCAATCGCCAGGCCAAGGAAGTGTTTGTCATCCGCCAGACCTTTAGAGGCTTCGAAGTGGTAGCCTTCGGTCGGCCAGTGGCCGACGATCACCGCGCCGTTCGGCTCGATGATGTCGCGAATCGTGCCCATCGCGTCGCAGAAATACTCTGCATAGTCTTCCTGATCGCCACAGCCGAACAGTGCGACCAGCTTGCCGTTGAAATCGATCTCCTCCAGCGTCGGGAAGAAGTCGTCCCAGTCGCACTGCGCTTCGCCGTAGTACCAGGTTGGAATGCCCAACAGCAGGATATCGAACGCCTCGAGATCTTCTTTCGTGCTCTTGGCAATGTCATGCACTTCCGCAACCTCTTTGCCCAGCTGTTTCTGGATCATTTTTGCAATGTTTTCGGTGTTGCCGGTATCGCTGCCAAAGAAGATGCCTACGATTGCCATGGAGTAAATAACCTCTTAAATCCTGATGATGAGTGCATGCGCAGAGCGCACAATTAAGCGAATGATAGCAGAGCGGGCAAAAGGGCGGAACTCGAAAAGCCGCTCCATTTGCTTCTGCGTGCGCTTTACGCTATTCAGCCCAGTTTGAGTTGCGCCAGCAGCATTTGTTCAATCAGTTCGCTGCGGCTGATGTTGCGCTGCTCAGCCAGGGTGTTTAACGCATCCACGGCTTCGCTGGTCATTTTGAGTTCGACACGACGCAGCCCGCGCACCTTGTCACGTTTCAGTTGATTGCGCTTATTGATGCGCAGCTGTTCATCACGCGAGAGCGGACTGGTTTTCGGTCGACCGGGCCGACGCTCGTTTGCAAACAGATCCAGCGTAGTGCGGTCAGTGTGTTCTTTTGCCATGGGTTAGTAAAACTAGCGGCGCGAGCAGGCGCGTTTATAACGAAATGGGCCATTACCGCGGCAAAAAAATAGGCAGCGGCAAAATTTAGCGCGCCATCATACTCCAGCCGAAGTGATGACGCCAATGGTAAACCGCGAACGGCAAGCTTTTGCTTTTAAAGCGCAAAAAAGCGGCGGACGCTGCGCAATACGGCATCAGGTTTCTCGGCGTGCACCCAGTGGCCGGCGCCGCTGATGACGTGCGCATGTGCCGCAGGAAACTGACGCAGCAGCGCATCGCGATGCTGGTTGTCGAGATAGGGCGAGTCGCCGCCGCGTATAAAGAGCGCGGGATGCGGCCAGGGCGGCACCGCTTCCCAGCCAGATATTGTAGCGTAATTTTCCCATAGCGCCGGAACGTTGAAGCGCCACTCGCCATCCTGAAACGATTTGAGAATAAACTGGATGACGCCTTCTTCTTTTATATGGGCGCGCATCACCTGCGCGGCCTCGCTGCGCTGGCGCACACCTGCGGCGCTAACGGCGCGGATGGCGGCGAAAATCTCGTCGTGGCGTCGCGTCTGATAATCCACCGGCGCGATGTCGATCATCACCAGCCTCTCCAGGCGCTGCGGCGCCAGCGCGCTCATCGCCATGGCGATTTTTCCGCCCATTGAGTGGCCAATAACGGCGGCACGATCGATCTGATGCGCATCCAGGGTGTCGAGCATATCCTGCGCCATGGCGCGATAGCTCATCTCGTCGGCACGCGGCGACAGGCCGTGGTTGCGCACGTCCACCTGTAGCAGCGGGCCTGCGTCTTTCAGGCCGCGCGCCAGCACGCCGAGGTTATCCAGACTGCCGAACAAGCCGTGAATTAACAGGATGGGTAAGGAATCAGCGATTGATTGGTCAGTTTGCAGACGAGCATTTAAAATCATGGCAAAGTTCTTAAGATGGGGACCTTGGGTTAGGTTATCATGCTTTCACCTTTCCAGGCGCGAGGATGCGGCAGGCTTTAGGGCATATTCCGACTTTTGCCGTATGCGCGTGCGAAGGCTATCAGCCCGCCTGGATTTAACTTTATAATCCTTATGTTAGAACCCGCCCGCTCCGCGAACAACCGAGTGTTGCAACGGCGTTTTTCAGGCTGGCGTGGTTCTGTCACGAGTCGAAACCGTACGGAAAAAGATGAAAACGATCGAAGTTGACGAAGACCTCTACCGCTATATCGCCAGCCACACGCAACATATCGGCGAAAGCGCCTCTGACATTTTACGGCGGATGCTAAAATTTAATGCCGGTCAAAGTGCGCCTGCGGCAGCGGCGCCGTTAGCCGCTGGCGATGCGGCGCAGAAAACGATCCAGCCTGTGCGCGCGGAAAACCGCCCGCAGGATCGCGTGCGCGCTGTGCGTGAGCTGCTGCTGTCCGACGAATATGCCGAACAGAAGAAAGCGGTCAATCGCTTTATGATGGTTCTCTCAACGCTCTATCGTCTTGATCCTTCAGCGTTTGCTGAAGCCACTGCATCGCTGCAGGGCCGTACTCGCGTCTATTTTGCGGGCGACGAGCAAACGCTGTTGCAAAATGGCACCCATACTAAGCCGAAGCATGTCCCCGGCACGCCGTACTGGGTGATCACCAATACCAATACCGGCCGTAAATGCAGCATGGTGGAACACATCATGGTCTCAATGCAGTTCCCGCAGGAGCTGGCAGAGAAAGTTTGCGGCACCATTTAAACTGAAGCGTCAGGGAGAAGCGCCAATGGCCAGTCACCCCCGTGCCGGGCAACCCGCCCAGCAGAGCGATTTGATTAACGTTGCACAGTTAACATCACAGTATTATGTCCTGCAGCCCGACGTGGCGAATCCGGACCATGCGGTGAAATTCGGCACCTCCGGGCATCGCGGCAGCGCAGGACGCCAGAGCTTTAACGAGCAGCATATCCTGGCGATCGCACAGGCTATCGCGGAAGAGCGCAAGAAAAACGGCATTACCGGACCCTGCTATGTCGGTAAAGATACGCATGCGCTCTCTGAGCCAGCGATTTTGTCGGTGCTGGAAGTGCTGGCCGCCAACGGCGTAGACGTCATCGTGCAGCAGGACAACGGCTACACGCCGACGCCGGCTATCTCCAACGCTATCCTTGAGCATAACAAGCAGGGCGGCGCGCAGGCGGACGGTATCGTGATTACACCGTCGCACAACCCGCCGGAAGATGGCGGCATCAAGTACAACCCGCCGAACGGCGGCCCGGCCGACACCAACGTCACCAAAGTGGTCGAAGACCGCGCCAACCAGCTGATCAAAGCGGGCCTGCAAGAGGTCAAACGTCTGCCGCTGGATCAGGCATGGGCCAGCGGTCGCATCGTCGAAAAAGATCTGATCCAGCCTTACGTAGAAGGGCTGGCGCAGGTGATCGACTTTGCCGCTATCCAGAAAGCGGGCCTGAAGCTGGGCGTCGATCCGCTAGGCGGCTCTGGTATGGAATACTGGAAGCGCATCGCCGAGCACTATCAGCTCGATCTGACCATCGTCAACGACGCCATCGACCAGACTTTCCGCTTTATGCATCTGGATAAAGACGGTGTGGTGCGCATGGACTGCTCCTCCGAATGCGCCATGGCGGGCCTGCTGGCCTATAAAGACAAGTTCGATCTGGCGTTCGGCAATGACCCGGACTATGACCGTCACGGCATCGTTACGCCAGCGGGCCTGATGAATCCGAACCACTACCTGGCTGTGGCAATCAACTACCTGTTCCAGCATCGTCCGCAGTGGGGCAAAGAGGTCGCCGTCGGCAAAACGCTGGTTTCCAGCGCGATGATCGACCGCGTGGTTAACGATATCGGCCGCAAGCTGGTGGAAGTGCCGGTGGGCTTTAAGTGGTTTGTTGACGGCCTGTTTGACGGCAGCTTCGGCTTCGGCGGCGAAGAGAGCGCGGGCGCCTCTTTCCTGCGTTTCGACGGCTCCGCCTGGTCGACCGACAAAGACGGCATTATTCTCTGCCTGCTGGCGGCGGAAATCACCGCAGTCACCGGCAAGAACCCGCAGCAGCACTATGACGAGCTGGCTGCACGCTTCGGCGCGCCGAGCTACAACCGTCTGCAGGCGCCTGCGACCTCTGCACAGAAAGCGGCGCTGTCGAAGCTGTCGCCGGAGATGGTCAGCGCCGACACCCTGGCGGGCGATCCCATCACTGCGCGCCTGACGGCGGCGCCGGGCAACGGCGCCTCTATCGGCGGTCTGAAAGTGATGACGGAAAACGGCTGGTTCGCTGCGCGTCCGTCAGGCACCGAAGACGCCTACAAGATCTACTGCGAAAGCTTCCTCGGCGCGGAGCATCGCGCGCAGATCGAGAAAGAAGCGGTAGAGATCGTCAGCGAAGTGCTGAAAAACGCCTGATGATATTGAGCTGGCTGGTAAACCAGAGGGTTTTTCAGGCGGCTCAATAGTCAAAACGCGGATGGTATGGACCGAAGAGCAAAGCGTCCCACTACAGGGACAAAAACGCCGGGAGCGTTTTTGAACAACGCTGCGCGTTAGCCCGTTTACGGGCGCACCTCAGGGATGAGGTGCGTAATCACGCGGGCCGAACGAGCATGGATGCCATGGACTTTGCGAGCGGTCCACGCCATCCGCGTCTGCACAGTGACACAAGCATCAAGCGCCCTCCGGGCGCTTTTTTTATGGCATAAAGCGGTAGCCGATGCCGGTTTCGGTCAGCAGATGTTTCGGCTGCGCCGGATCCGCCTCCAGCTTCTGGCGCAAATGCGCCATATAGATGCGCAGATAGTGGCTGTGCTCCACCGCGTTCGGCCCCCACACCTGGCTCAACAGCTGGCGCTGCGTCAGTACCTTCCCGATATTGCTCAGCAGCACGCCCAGCAGGCGGAACTCAATCGGCGTCAGAT
Organism: Pantoea phyllosphaerae; assembly: GCF_051025595.1. NCBI lineage: Bacteria > Pseudomonadati > Pseudomonadota > Gammaproteobacteria > Enterobacterales > Erwiniaceae > Pantoea > Pantoea phyllosphaerae. The sequence continues at coordinate 31,656 of NZ_JBPFDE010000003.1, read as the reverse complement.
GCACCTCGCTATCGGCGCGCACCACACGGCGCGCGGCGAGATCGACGCAAACATCGGCGAAACGGATTACCGGCTCCGGCTGCTGGCCGGGATGACGGCGCAGCGCCACGCGCACGCGCGCCAGCAGCTCGCCGATGCCGAAAGGCTTGGTCAGATAGTCGTCTGCGCCGACGTCGAGCGCGTCGATCTTATCCTGCTCATCTACGCGCGCCGACAACACAATCACCGGCACGGCGCTCCACTGGCGCAGCTCGCGGATAAAGTCGCGTCCGTCGCCGTCCGGCAGGCCCAAATCGAGGATCACCAGGTCAGGCTTGCGCGTCGCTGCCTCAATTAGCCCACGCTGTAGCGTGTCGGCATCGAACACCTTCAGCGTCTCGCCTTCCAGCGCAAGGCGCACAAAGCGCCGGATCTCTTTTTCATCTTCAACGATTAATACGGTGGCCACGCAGCGGTGCTCCATGCCTGAAAACCTGGCGCTACTGTAGCAGCAAAACATCCGGCTGCGAATTGATCACATGGCGATCAAGCCTTTAACCATTATGTAACTTACTTTCACTATTATCTGAAGAGGTGTCTTAAACGCAGAAAAATAGTGGTCGGATGAGTAGTAAAATTACACAGGGAAGCGTAATATCTGAACAAGATCACATTTTAATCACAGCTTTAAAGGAGGCCAGCGATGTATCCAACCTATCCCATGTATAAAATCCTGTTGCGCCGCGCGTGGGTTATCCTGCTTGGCGTCGTGGCGCTGCCGGTGATGCTGTTTCGCCGGGACAGGGCGCGTTTCTACAGCTATCTCCATCGCATGTGGTGCAAAACCAGCGCCAAGCCAGTCTGGCTGGCGCAGAGCGAAGCCGCAGGCGGCGTCTTCTGGTAATCCTGCTGCATCACAGAACAAAGCCCGATTTCCCCATCGGGCTTTGTTGTTTCTGAATCCCCGTCACAGAGTAAAGCCTCTCCAGCCCTGACTTGAGCTGTTATTCACTCAATTTTCAGCTACACTTAAACCTCTACAAGATTTCGGAGGTTGTACAACTATGAGCGTAAAAATTCCGCTGGGTATCAGTGCCTGCCTGCTGGGAGAGCAAGTCCGCTTCGACGGCGGTCATAAACGTCTGGCATTTGCCGTCAACGAGCTTGCGCCCTTTGTACGCTTTGAACCGATCTGCCCCGAAATGGCGATAGGCCTGCCGACGCCGCGTCCGGCGCTGCGGCTGGTAAAGCAGGACGATGAAGAGATCCATCTCTGCTTCAGCAAAGAGGGTGGTGAAGAGTTGACCCAGCAGATGAACGACTGGTCAGCGCAACGGGTTAAGTCACTGCATCACCTGTGCGGCTACATCCTGTGCGCCAAATCGCCCAGTTGCGGTATGGAGCGCGTGCGCGTCTATGAACCCGATACCAACAACAACCGTAAAGCGGGCATGGGACTGTTCGCCGAAAAGCTTAAGGCGGAGCTGCCCTGGCTGCCAATCGAAGAGGACGGTCGGCTGCACGATCCGGCGCTGCGTGAAAACTTCGTTGGACGCATCTGCGCGCTGCACGAATTTAACCAGATGTGGCAGCGCGGGCTGACGCGCGCGCAGCTTATTGCCTTTCACAGTCGCTACAAGCTGCTGATGCTGGCGCATTCGCAGGAGAAGTATCGCGAGCTCGGCCCGTTTGTCGCCTCGATGAGCCAGTGGGATTCGCTGGAGGCTTTCGCCTTTGAATACCGCAATCGCATGATGGAGCTGCTGTCGCATCCCGCGTCGCGTCGCAACCACACCAACGTGCTGATGCATGCGCAGGGCTATTTCCGCCGTCAGCTAAGCTCCCCGCAGCGTCAGGAGCTGGCGGAGCTGATCGACCGCTACCGCTGCGGCGTGCAGCCGCTGCTGGCGCCGATCACCATGCTTAAGCACTATATGTCGCAGTATCCGCATCCCTGGCTGACGCAACAGCGTTACTTCGATCCTTACCCGGAGGCGCTGCGACTGCGCTACGGTCAGTAAGATGCGCACCCATTTAGTCTGGCTGCGTAACGACTTACGCGTGAACGACAATCTGGCGCTGAGCGCCGCCTGCCGCGATGGCGACGCAAAGGTGATCGCGCTGTTTATTGCTACCCCGCAGCAGTGGCATCAGCACGATATGGCGCCGAAACAGGCGGCTTTTATCTATGACAGCCTGCTCGAACTGCAGCAGGCGCTGGCCGATCGCGGCATTGCGCTGTTTACGCAGGCGTGCGACGACTTCGCCGCATCGCTGGATCTGCTGAGCACTTTCTGCAAGAAGCATCACGTTGATGCGCTGTTTTACAACTACCAGTATGAGCTCAACGAGCGCAGGCGCGACGCCGAGGCGGAAAAGCGCCTCGATAAAGCGGGTGTGGTCTGCCAGGGCTTTGACGACAGCCTGCTGCTGCCGCCAGGCAGCGTTCAGACTGGCGACGGCAAGATGTACAAAGTCTATACCCCCTTCAGCAAAGCCTTTGTGCGGCGGCTGCAGCAGGCGCTGCCGGAGTGCGTCGCCGCGCCGAAACCGCGCGGCAACGGTGCGATCAAGGCGGGGGCCGCGCCGGCGCGCTTCGACTATCCCATGGAAGAGTACGACCGCGAACGCTTCCCGCCGGGCGAGCGCGCGGCGCTGGCGCGGCTGCGCCATTTCGCCAGCCAGCCGATTGTTGACTACAGCACGGCGCGCGATACGCCCGCGGTAGACGGCACCAGCCGGCTCTCGGTCTATCTCACCACCGGCGTACTGTCGCCACGCCAGTGCCTGCACCGCGTGCTGAAAGAACATCCACACGCGCTGGAGGAGAGTCAGCTCTTCACCTGGGTCAACGAGCTAATCTGGCGCGAGTTTTATCGTCATCTGATGGTGGCCTTTCCCGCCCTTTGCCGTCATCAGCCTTTTGTCGAATGGACACGCCACGTTGACTGGCAGCGCAACGAGGCCCACTTCACCGCGTGGAAAGCGGGCAAAACCGGCTATCCTATTGTGGATGCAGCAATGCGACAGATGAACGCGCTGGGCTGGATGCATAACCGCCTGCGCATGATCAGCGCCAGCTTTCTGGTGAAGGATCTGCTGATTGACTGGCACGAAGGAGAGCGCTACTTCATGCAAAAGCTGATCGACGGCGATCTGGCGGCCAATAACGGTGGCTGGCAGTGGGCGGCGTCGACCGGCACCGATCCGGTGCCGTACTTTCGCATCTTTAACCCGACCACCCAGGGTGAGCGCTTCGACCGCGACGGCGCCTTTATTCGTCAATGGCTGCCAGAATTGAAAGAGGTGCCGGACAGCGATATCCATCAGCCCCAGCGCTGGGCGGAGAAAAACCACAAGAAACTCGATTATCCGGCGCCAATCGTGGAACATAAGCAGGCCCGTAAAAAGACATTAGACGCCTTTGTGCGCGCGAAAAACGCAGCCTGAGGCGGCATGGAGCCGTTATGAATCACTATGAACTGGAAAAGATCGTCAATCAGCAGCTCAACAGCAGCGCCTTCAGCGACTACGCGCCGAACGGCCTGCAGGTTGAGGGACGACCTGAGGTGAAAACCCTGATCACCGGCGTGACCGCCTGCCAGGCGCTGGTGGATGAAGCCGTGGCGCGCAACGCCGATGCGATTCTGGTGCATCACGGCTATTTCTGGAAAAGCGAGCCGGCGGTTATCAAAGGCATGAAGCGCAACCGCCTGCGTGCGCTGCTGGCGAATGATATTAATCTCTACGGCTGGCATCTGCCGCTGGACGCCCATGCGACGCTGGGCAATAACGCCCAGCTGGCGAAGCTGCTCGATATCAACGTGAAAGGCGAGGTGCAGCCGCTGGTCTTCTGGGGCGAGCTGGCTACCCCGCTGAGCGGCGAGGCGCTGGCGCAGCGCATTGAAGAAAAACTCGGTCGCACGCCGCTGCACTGCGGCGACAATGCGCCAGCAGAGATCCGTCGCGTTGCCTGGTGCAGCGGCGGCGGCCAGGGGTTTATCGACAGCGCGGCCGCCTTCGGCGTCGATGCCTATATCACCGGTGAAGTCTCCGAGCAGACGATTCACAGCGCCCGCGAGCAGGGACTTCACTTCTTCGCCGCTGGCCATCACGCTACCGAACGCGGCGGCATCAAAGCGCTGGGCGAGTGGCTGGCCAGCGAGCATGGTCTGGATGTCACCTTTATCGATATTCCTAATCCCGCCTGATTATTCTCCCCCCGTGCGCCCGCTTTCGGGCGCAAATCTGTTGACACCGTTCTGACACTTTCGCATAACTATTCGCTTTCTTCTGATAATGGTCAGCCGCCACGCGCGTCGCGCGGCGGAAAAGTGGAGGTGGGATTTGCAACGAGCGCGATGTTATCTGCTTGGCGAACAGGCGGTGGTGCTGGAGCTTGAACCACCGGTATCGCTGCAAAGCCAGCAGCGCATTTGGGGATTAACGCAGCGCCTGCAACAGTATGAGCAGGTGGCGGAAGTGATTCCCGGCATGAACAATATCACGCTGCTGCTGCGCGACCCGCAGCAGAACGCGCTGGATGCCATCGAACATCTGCAGCGCTGGTGGGAAGAGAGCGAGGAGCTGGAGATCTCGTCCCGTCTGGTCGAGATCCCGGTTGTTTACGGCAAGGCTGCCGGACCGGATCTTCAGGTGGTGGCCGATCACGCGGCAATGACGCCGAAACAGGTGGTCGAGCTGCACAGCAGCACTGATTACATGGTCTATTTTATCGGCTTCCAGCCGGGATTCCCCTACCTCGGGGGCCTGGACAGCCGACTGCATACGCCGCGTCGCGCGGAGCCGCGCGTCAGCGTGCCTGCCGGCTCCGTCGGCATCGGTGGTAGCCAGACCGGCGTCTATCCGCTTGCCAGTCCTGGCGGCTGGCAGCTGCTCGGCCAGACGCCCGTCGCGCTGTTTAATCCGCGTCAGCAGCCGCCGACGCTGCTGCGTCCCGGCGACAGCGTGCGCTTTGTGCCGCAAAAGGAGGGCATATGTTGAGGATCCTGCGCGCCGGACTGGCGACCACGCTTCAGGACAGCGGCCGCACCGGCTGGCGACAGTCCGGCATCAGCGTCGGCGGGGTGCTCGATCTGCCCGCCATGCGCACCGCTAATTTACTGGTCGGCAACGATCCAGACAGCGCGGTGCTGGAAATCGTACTGGGCCAGTTCAAGGCTGAGTTTATGCGCGACGGCTGGTTCGCCCTGACCGGCGCCGCCTGCAATGCCGAGCTGGATGATAAACCAGTCTGGACCGGCTGGCGGCTGCCGGTGAAAAAAGGGCAGGTGCTGACGCTCTCTATGCCGCTGCACGGCATGCGCAGCTATCTGGCAATTCACGGCGGCTATGAGGTCGAACCGATACTCGGCTCTCTCAGCACCGATCTGAAAGCGGGCTTTGGCGGCTGGGAAGGACGCAAGCTGGAAGATGGCGACCGTTTGCCGCTCGGCAGGCCGACGCTGCACTTTACGCGCAAAGCGGGCGTCCGCCAGCTGCTGTGGGGCAACCGCATCCGCGCGCTGCCGGGGCCGGAATATCACGAGTTCAGCCGCGAGGCGCAGCAGGCCTTCTGGCGCACGCCCTGGATGCTGAGTCCGCAGAGCAACCGCATGGGCTACCGTTTGCAGGGACCCGAGCTAGAGCGCGAAACCGCGCGCGAGCTGCTGTCGCACGGGCTGGTGCCTGGCGTGGTGCAGGTGCCGCCGAACGGGCAGCCGATCGTGCTGATGGCTGACGCGCAAACCACCGGCGGCTATCCGCGCATCGCCTGCGTGATCGACGCCGATCTCTATCAGCTGGCGCAGATCCGTCTGGGCGAGCCGATTCACTTTCTCCAGTGTTCGCTGCCGGTCGCAATGCAGGCCCGCATGCATCAGCGGCGCGCGCTGGAGCATATGGCATGGGGGCTTGCTAATGAAAATTGATTTGAACGCCGATCTCGGCGAAGGCGGCGACAGCGATCGCGCGCTGCTGCAGCTGGTGAGCTCGGCCAATATCGCCTGCGGCTTCCACGCTGGCGACGCGCAGACCATGCTGCAGTCGGTGCGCTGGGCGAAAGCATTCGGCGTGGCGATCGGCGCGCATCCCAGCTTCCCGGATCGCGAGAACTTTGGCCGCACCGCCATGCAGCTGCCGCCGGAAACGGTCTACGCGCAGATGATCTATCAGATCGGCGCGCTGAAAAGCCTGGCGGAGAGCGAAGGCGAGCGGCTGGCGCACGTGAAGCCGCACGGCATGCTCTATAACCAGGCCGCCGTCGACGCGACGCTGGCGGACGCCATCGCGCGCGCGGTCAAGGCGATCGACGCGGATCTGATCCTGGTCGGGCTGGCGGGCAGTGAATCGATCCGCGCCGCCGCGCGCCACGGGCTGCGCACGCGCGAAGAGGTCTTTGCCGATCGCGGCTATCTCAGCAGCGGCGCGCTGGTGCCGCGCAGTCAGCCGGGCGCGATGATTGAAGAAGAGGCGCGCGCTATCCAGCAGACGCTGACCATGGTCAAAGAGGGAAGGGTAGAGAGCGTCAGCGGCGAATGGGTCGCGGTGAACGCGCAGACCGTTTGCCTGCACGGCGACGGCGCGCACGCGTTGCTGTTTGCAGAGCGCCTGCGCGATCTCTTCGCCGCCGAGCAGATCGCCGTCACCAGCGCCTGAATTTTCATTTTTTTGCCCGGCCTCGCAGCCGGGCTTTTTCAACATAAGGGTAAACATGGATAACGTGATAAACCTCTGGCCGCTTCTGGGCATTGCGGCAATCGTCGTCGGCTTTTTGCTGCGCTTCAACCCGGTGCTGGTAGTGATTGTCGCCGGCTTCGTCACCGGCTTTGCCGCGCTGATGCCGCTGGGCGATATTCTGGAAAAACTGGGCGCGGGCTTTCTCAATACGCGCAACCTGCCGCTGATCCTGCTGCTGCCGCTGGCAGTTATCGGCCTGCTGGAGCGGCACGGCCTGAAAGAGCGCGCGCAGGCCTGGATCGCGCAGATCAAAACCGCCACCGCCGGACGCCTGCTGATCGTCTATCTCTTCGTGCGCGAGGTGACGGCGGCGCTCGGCCTGACCAGCCTCGGCGGTCATCCGCAGATGGTGCGTCCGCTGCTGGCCCCGATGGCGGAAGGGGCGACCGAAAACCGCTATGGCGAGATGTCGCCGGAGGTGCGGCATCGACTGCGCGCCATGTCGGCGGCGACGGATAACGTCGGGCTCTTCTTCGGCGAAGATATTTTTGTCGCCTTCGGCGCCATTATCTTTATGCACAACTTTATGCTGGAGTCGGCCAATATTCAGACCGAGCCGCTGCATATCGCCGTCTGGGGCATCCCCACCGCCGTGGCGGCCTTTCTTATCCACTCGGCGCGCCTGGTGCGGCTCGATCGTCGGCTGGCGCGCGAGCTGCAGGCGCTGAACGGCGATGCGTTGAAAGCGAAAGGAGGCCGCTAATGTTTCAGCAACAGTATCTGATGTGGCTGGCCGGCCTGATTCTGCTGGTCGTCGCCGTGCTCTCCTGGCGCGACAGCCATAACCCGCGCCGCTTCACCACCGGCCTGTTCTGGGCGCTCTACGGCCTGATTTTTCTGGTCGGCGACTGGACCACGCAGCTGATGAGCGCGCTATTCGGCACCACGGAGCTGGGCACACGCTATCTGCACATCGGCGTCGGCGTGCTGGTGGTGGCGATGGCGCTGATCGCCGGGTGTGGCGGCGTGCGCCTCGGACGCTACCATCAGCGCAGCGACGAGGAGAAGCAGGTCAGCGCTCGCCGCCTCGGCAACCGGCTTTTCCTGCCCGCGCTGGCGATTCCGGTGGTGACGGTCATTGGCGTGCTCGCCTTTAACCATATTCCCGGCCTGCAGGAAGCGGTATTCGGCGCGGGCAACCACGCGACGCTGGTGACGCTCTTCTCCATGATGATCGGCTGTCTGCTTGGCTGGCTGATTGCGCTGAAAATGACGCACGAGAAGCCAGTGCAGTCGATGCAGGAGACGCGTCGACTGCTGGATGCCATCGGCTGGGCCTTTATCCTGCCGCAAATTCTCGCTACCCTGGGCCTGCTGTTCACCAGCGCCGGCGTTGGCAGCGCCATTTCCCATCTCACTGAGAACTATCTGGCGGTCGATAACCGCTTTGTCGCCGTCACGGTCTACGCCGTCGGCATGGCGCTGCTGACCATGGTGATGGGCAACGCCTTCGCCGCGTTCCCGATTATTACCGCTGGCGTCGGCATTCCGATTCTGGTGCTGCAGCATCATGGCGATCCCGCCGTGATGGCGGCGATCGGCATGTTCTCAGGCTACTGCGGCACGCTGATGACGCCGATGGCGGCCAACTTCAATATCGTGCCCGCCGCGCTGCTGGAGCTGCCGGATCGCAACGCGGTGATCAAGGCTCAGGTGCCGACCGGTGTGCTACTGTTAATCGTTAACGTGTTTCTGCTCTATTTCCTGATGTTCCGGTGAGGTCAGTATGAAAACGGTATTAGTGACGGCGTTCGAGCCTTTTGGCGGTGAAACGATCAACCCCTCATGGGAAGCGGTGCGCGCGCTCGAAGGCAAGACAATCGGCGGCGCGCGCATCGTGGCGCGTCAGCTGCCGGTGGTCTTTAGCGACGTGCTTGGCGTGCTCTATGCCGCCATGGATGAAGTCGAGCCTGATTTGATTCTCTCGGTCGGCCAGGCGGGCGGGCGCAGCGATATCACCATTGAGCGCATCGGCATTAACGTCGACGACGCGCGTATCGCCGATAACGCGGGGCAGCAGCCAGTGGACGAGCCGATTGTGGCGGACGGTCCGGCGGGCTATTTCTCCACGCTGCCGATTAAGGCGATTGTCGCCGCGGTGCGCGCGGCCGGGATCCCCGCGTCGGTATCGCAAACCGCTGGCACCTTTACCTGCAATCGCGTGATGTACGGTCTGCTGCACCGGCTCCATAGCCAGGGCAACCGCGTGCGCGGCGGCTTTGTGCATATTCCCTATCTGCCGGAGCAGGCGGCACAGCACCCTGGCGCGCCGAGCATGGCGCGCGATCACGTGATGCAGGCGCTGGAAATCGCCATTCGCGTCTCGCTGGAGACGGAAACGGACCTGAAAGTCGGCGGCGGCGCCACGCACTAAGAGGACGATTATGCCAGAAGGACCGGAGATCCGCCGCGCGGCGGATCAGCTTGAAGAAGCGATAGTCGGCAAGCCGTTGACGGACGTCTGGTTTGCCTTTCCCGAGCTTAAAACCTACGAGCCCGCGCTGCTGGGCGAGCAGGTCAACGCCATCGAGACGCGCGGCAAAGCGCTGCTGACGCACTTCTCCAACGGCCTGACGCTCTACAGCCATAATCAGCTGTACGGCGTCTGGCGCGTCGTGGAGAGCGGCACGGTGCCGGAAACCAAACGTCAGCTGCGCGTGCGGCTGGCGGTCGCCGATCGCGCCATTTTGCTTTACAGCGCCTCCGATATCGAACTGCTGAACGCCGACTCGCTGGCGGCGCATCCGTTTTTAAATCGCGTGGGTCCCGACGTGCTCGACGCGCAGCTTGACGTGGCGACGGTGCGCGAGCGGCTGCTGTCGCCGCGCTTTCGCCGCCGTCAGTTCAGCGGGCTGCTGCTCGATCAGGCGTTTCTGGCGGGGCTGGGCAACTATCTGCGCGTGGAGATCCTCTGGCAGGCGGGCCTGCTGGCGCAGCATCGCGCGCAGGATTTAACGGATGAGCAGCTTGACCTGCTCAGCGAGGCGCTGCTGGCGATACCGCGTCACTCCTACCGGATGCGCGGCACCATGAAGAAGTACCATCACGGCGCGGCGTTTCGCTTTGAGGTGTTTCATCGGCAGGGCAAGAAGTGCCGTCGCTGCGGCGAGATTATTCAGAAGGGGACGCTGTCGTCGCGGCCGTTTTACTGGTGTCCGGGCTGCCAGCACTAAAAGGGCACGGTCTATTGCTACACGCGACCGGCATCTGTCTTTCAGACGATGGGTTTCAGCATTCATAAAAAAAGCGGAGATTTCTCTCCGCTCATAGTCTGATATATCGAGCCGACGCGGGTAACATAGCCCGATCGCAAAGTCGCTTTACGCATCCCTGCACGCTCGGCCCACGCCATCCCTGGCGTGGGACGCTTTGCTCTTCGGTCTATGTTACCCGCTCTTCAGGCTTCTGTGCGGCCTGAACAGAAGCCGCTGCGGTTATTTCTTCAGCGCAGAGGTAAACTCACGCTCGGTATAGCCGGTATAGAGCTGACGCGGACGCGCAATTTTCATGCCTTCGTCATGCATCTCTTTCCAGTGGGCGATCCAGCCGACGGTACGCGCCATGGCGAAGATTACGGTAAACATCGAAGACGGAATACCCATCGCTTTCAGAATAATGCCGGAGTAGAAATCGACGTTCGGGTAGAGTTTGCGCTCGATAAAGTAGGGGTCGTTCAGCGCGATATGCTCCAGCTCCATCGCCACTTCCAGCAGGTCATCCTTCATGCCCAGCTCGTTCAGCACCTCGTGACAGGTCTCGCGCATCACGGTGGCGCGCGGGTCGTAGTTTTTGTAGACGCGGTGACCAAAGCCCATCAGGCGGAAAGAGTCGTTTTTATCTTTCGCGCGGCGCACAAATTCCGGAATATGCTCAACGGTGCTGATCTCTTCCAGCATACGCAGGGTGGCTTCGTTTGCGCCACCGTGCGCCGGTCCCCACAGCGAGGCGATGCCCGCAGCGATACAGGCGAAGGGGTTAGCGCCGGACGAGCCTGCGGTGCGCACGGTAGAGGTAGAGGCGTTCTGCTCATGGTCGGCGTGCAGGATCAGAATACGGTCCATCGCGCGTTCCAGCACCGGGTTCACCTTGTACTCTTCGCAAGGGGTGGCGAACATCATGTGCAGGAAGTTGCCAGCGTAGGAGAGGTCGTTGCGCGGATAAACAAAAGGCTGACCAATAGAATATTTGTAACACATCGCCGCCATGGTCGGCATCTTCGACAGCAGACGGAACGCGGCGATTTCACGGTGACGCTCGTTATTCACATCCAGCGAATCGTGGTAGAAAGCGGCCAGCGCGCCGGTCACGCCGCACATTACCGCCATGGGGTGGGAGTCGCGACGGAAGCCGTGGAACAGACGGGTAATCTGCTCATGGATCATGGTATGACGGGTCACGGTCTCGCGGAACGCTTCAAACTGCTTCTGCGTGGGCGCTTCGCCGTACAGCAGGATATAGCACACTTCCAGATAGTTAGAGTGGGTCGCTAACTGATCGATAGGGAAGCCGCGATGCAGCAGAATGCCTTCATCGCCGTCGATAAAGGTGATTTTGGATTCGCAGGACGCTGTAGAGGTGAAACCCGGGTCAAAGGTGAACAGGCCGCTGGAGCCCAGGGCGCGGACATCAACCACATCCTGCCCAAGTGTGCCTTGCAGCACGTCCAGCTCAAGAGCCGTGTCATCTTGTAGGGTTAGCGTCACTTTTTTATCTGTCATTTTCGTCTCCATAGCGCCTTATGTAAGTATGGATCTTAGACACCTGAAAAGCGGTCATGTTGCGGTCGCCATTAACTTCACAATAACACTCTGCGGTAACAACGCGGGTGCAGGGTACAGAGTGAGAGGCGTTTCCCGGCAGGGAACGTGGCAGTCATGAAATTCTGCATATCGCGGTTGTTAAAGATCCGGTCGGGACATAACTTTCTGGTAATCAACAACCTGTTGTTTTAGGGTGCTCATAACCAGAATGTTACATAACTTGTGCTTAGGGGAAAGTGTATCCCCATAACTTTTGTGCATCACTGGGGTTTGATGCCCTAGTTTGTAACTGAATTGTTGAACTTTTGTCAAATCAGATAATTAAATTTGTATTAAATGTGAAATTCGTGAGTCGGATCACTGTTTCACGCAAATGTACCCAAAGGGATTGTAGGGTAATTGTAATAAGAATGTGATCGTCCTATACTGCCGCCAGGTCTCCGGAAACCCCCTGACACCAGGAGCCACCCAGCGTTTCTACCGCGTCAATTAACACTGGATGTTGCTGATTTGGTGACGGTTAAAGTCTGAACACACCTGTGATTCGACTCCGCCTCAGGGACCGGAGGAAGCAAAATAAAAAAGAGCTGTGTGGGCAAAACCGTGAAAAAACAAAGACCTGTCAACTTGGATCTCTCGACGATCCGGTTTCCCGTTACTGCAATATCGTCCATTCTCCACCGCGTTTCCGGCGTCATCACCTTTGTGGCTCTCGGTATCCTGCTCTGGTTGCTGGGCACTTCTCTCTCTTCCCCGGAAGGTTTCCAGCACGCTGCCGCCATTATGGATAGCTTCTTTGTGAAGTTTATTCTCTGGGGCATCCTTACCGCGCTGGCATTCCACACGGTGGGCGGGATTCGTCATATGTTGATGGACTTTGGTTACCTTGCTGAGACGCTGGCTATCGGCCGCCAATCCGCCTGGGTCACCTTCGGCATTACTGTCGTGCTTTCAATCCTGGCAGGAGTTCTCGTATGGTAAACAATGCATCCGCGTTGGGCCGCAGCGGCATTCAGGACTGGCTACTGCTGCGCGCTTCGGCAATCCTCATTACGCTCTATATCCTCTACATCGTGGGCTTTATCGCCCTGACCGACACGCTGACCTATGATGTCTGGCGCGGCTTCTTCGCCTCGTCGTTCACCAAAGTGTTCACCCTGCTGACGCTGTTCTCCATTCTAATTCACGGCTGGATTGGCATGTGGCAGGTGCTGACCGACTACATAAAAGGTCTGGCGCTTCGTCTGATCCTGCAGCTGGTGATTGTGGTCGCGCTGTTGTCGTATGCAATTTATGGAACTGTTGTGGTGTGGGGTGTGTAAATGAATTTGCCAGTTAGAGAATTTGATGCCGTGGTGATCGGCGCAGGCGGCGCAGGAATGCGCGCCGCACTGCAAATCTCCCAGTCGGGCCAGAGCTGCGCCCTGCTATCGAAAGTCTTCCCGACCCGTTCCCACACTGTGTCTGCGCAGGGCGGCATTACCGTCGCGCTCGGCAACACCCACGAAGATAACTGGGAATGGCATATGTACGACACCGTCAAAGGTTCCGACTACATCGGCGACCAGGACGCGATCGAATATATGTGTAAAACCGGCCCGGAAGCGATTCTGGAGCTGGAACATATGGGTCTGCCGTTCTCCCGTCTGGAGGATGGCCGCGTATATCAGCGTCCGTTCGGCGGCCAGTCGAAAAATTTCGGCGGCGAGCAGGCGGCACGCACCGCGGCGGCGGCGGACCGTACCGGTCACGCGCTGCTGCATACGCTCTATCAGCAGAACCTGAAAAATAAAACCACCATCTTCTCCGAATGGTACGCGCTCGACCTGGTGAAAAATCAGGACGGCGCCATCGTCGGCTGTACGGCGATCTGCATCGAAACCGGCGAAACCGTCTACTTCAAGGCCAAAGCGACCATTCTGGCGACCGGCGGTGCTGGCCGTATCTATCAGTCGACCACCAACGCCCACATCAATACCGGCGACGGCGTCGGCATGGCGCTGCGCGCAGGCGTGCCGGTGCAGGATATGGAGATGTGGCAGTTCCACCCAACCGGCATTGCCGGCGCAGGCGTGCTGGTGACCGAAGGCTGCCGCGGTGAAGGCGGCTATCTGCTGAACAAACACGGCGAGCGCTTCATGGAGCGCTACGCGCCAAACGCGAAAGATCTGGCGGGCCGCGACGTGGTGGCGCGCTCCATGATGATCGAAATCCGCGAAGGCCGCGGCTGCGACGGCCCGTGGGGCCCGCACATCAAGCTGAAGCTCGATCACCTGGGCGCCGAGGTGCTGGAGTCGCGTCTGCCGGGCATTCTCGAGCTGTCGCGCACCTTCGCGCACGCCGATCCGATCAAAGAGCCTATCCCAGTGATCCCGACCTGCCACTATATGATGGGCGGCATTCCGACCAAAGTGACCGGTCAGGCGCTGCGCGTCAACGCGCAGGGCGAAGATGAAGTGATTCCCGGCCTGTTCGCCGTCGGCGAAATCGCCTGCGTTTCGGTGCACGGCGCCAACCGTCTCGGCGGCAACTCGCTGCTGGACCTGGTGGTGTTTGGCCGCGCGGCCGGCGTGCATCTGATGGAGTGCATCGAACAGCAGGGCCCGCTGCGCGACGCCACGCTGGATGAAATCGACGCCGCCATGGCGCGCTTCAACCGCTGGGAAAACAACACGACCGGCGAAGATCCGGTAGAAATCCGCAAAGCGCTGCAGCGCTGCATGCAGAACAACTTCTCAGTATTCCGCGAAGGCGATGCGATGAAGCAGGGCCTGGAAGAGCTGAAGCAGATTCGCGAGCGTCTGAAATCAGCCCGTCTGGATGACCGTTCACCGGACTTCAATACCCAGCGTATTGAGTGCCTGGAGCTGGATAACCTGATGGAAACGGCTTACGCCACGGCGGTTGCGGCGAACTTCCGCACCGAAAGCCGCGGCGCGCACAGTCGATTCGACTTCCCGGATCGCGATGATGAAAACTGGTTGTGCCACAGTCTCTACGTCCCCGAAACCGAGAGCATGACGCGCCGCGAGGTGAACATGCAGCCGAAACTGCGCGCGGCCTTCCCGCCGAAAGTGCGTACCTACTAATAGCGGAGACGATCATGAAACTTGAGTTTTCAATTTATCGCTACAATCCTGAAGTCGACGCCGCGCCGCGCATGCAGGATTACACGCTGGAATCGGAAGATGGCCGCGACATGATGCTGCTGGACGCGCTCATCCGGCTGAAAGAGAAAGATCCGACGCTGGCGTTTCGTCGCTCCTGCCGTGAAGGCGTGTGCGGCTCCGACGGCCTCAATATGAACGGCAAAAACGGCCTGGCGTGCATCACGCCGGTGTCGGCGCTGGGCAACGGCACGAAGAAGATCGTTATTCGTCCGCTGCCGGGCCTGCCGGTGGTTCGCGACCTGGTCGTGGATATGGGGCAATTCTACGCGCAGTATGAGAAGATTAAGCCTTACCTGTTGAATAACGGGGAGAATCCGCCAGCACGTGAACATCTGCAGTCGCCTGCCGAGCGTGAGCATCTGGATGGGTTGTATGAGTGCATTCTCTGCGCCTGCTGCTCAACCTCCTGTCCGTCGTTCTGGTGGAATCCCGACAAATTTGTCGGTCCTGCGGGCCTGCTGGCCGCGTATCGCTTCCTGATCGACAGCCGCGACACCGAAACGGAAGCGCGTCTGGACAATCTGAACGACGCTTTCAGCGTTTTCCGCTGTCACAGCATC
This sequence comes from Pantoea phyllosphaerae, assembly GCF_051025595.1. Classification (NCBI taxonomy): domain Bacteria; kingdom Pseudomonadati; phylum Pseudomonadota; class Gammaproteobacteria; order Enterobacterales; family Erwiniaceae; genus Pantoea; species Pantoea phyllosphaerae. The sequence continues at coordinate 16,449 of NZ_JBPFDE010000003.1, read as the reverse complement.
ATGAACTGTGTGAGCGTCTGTCCGAAAGGACTGAACCCGACGCGCGCCATCGGCCATATCAAGTCGATGCTGCTGCAGCGGGGCGCATAAAACAGTATCCGTCCGGGAACCTCAGGTTCCCGGCGTTTTACGGAAGCCTTGCTAAGCGCGGCGACGCCACGCTTAGCAAGGTTCCCTTACGGGCAGGGCGCGTGTGAGCGCACAGGCTCGTATCGCTGAACTCACTACGGCAAACCGCGAAAGCGGCAACAAATGAAACCTCAAAAAAGCATAGTAATGCTTAAGGGATCACAATGCAGAACAGCGCGATGAAACCCTGGCTGGACTCCTCCTGGCTGGCCGGCGCGAACCAGTCTTACATAGAGCAACTCTATGAGGATTTCCTGACCGATCCGGACTCTGTCGATGCAGTGTGGCGCACGATGTTCCAACAGCTGCCGGGCACCGGCGTGAAGCCTGAACAGTTTCACTCCACCACGCGCGAATACTTTCGTCGCCTGGCGAAAGATGCATCTCGTTACACCTCCACCGTCTCCGACCCGGCCGCTAATTCAAAACAGGTTAAAGTCCTGCAGCTGATTAACGCCTTCCGTTTTCGCGGCCATCAGCATGCAAATCTCGACCCGCTTGGCCTGTGGAAGCAGGATCGCGTCGCGGACCTCGATCCCGCCTTTCACGATCTGACCGACGCCGATTTTCAGGAAAGCTTTAACGTCGGCTCTTTCGCCATCGGCAAAGAGACCATGAAGCTGGCCGACCTCTTCGATGCGCTGCAGCAGACCTATTGCGGCTCTATCGGCGCAGAGTACATGCACATCAACAACACCGAAGAGAAGCGCTGGATCCAGCAGCGTCTGGAATCGGCGGCGGGTCGTGCAGCCTTCACCAGCGAAGAGAAAAAAGGTTTCCTGAAAGAGCTGACTGCGGCAGAAGGGCTGGAAAAATACCTGGGCGCGAAATTCCCGGGCGCGAAACGCTTCTCGCTGGAGGGCGGCGACGCGCTGATCCCGATGCTGCGCGAAATGATCCGTCACGCGGGCAAGAGCGGCACGCGCGAAGTGGTGCTGGGTATGGCGCACCGCGGTCGCCTTAACGTGCTGATCAACGTGCTGGGCAAAAAGCCGCAGGATCTCTTCGACGAATTCTCCGGCAAGCATAAAGATCACCTCGGCACGGGCGACGTGAAATACCATATGGGCTTCTCGTCTGACATCGAGACTGAAGGCGGCCTGGTGCACCTGGCGCTGGCGTTCAACCCGTCCCATCTGGAAATCGTCAGCCCGGTCGTCATGGGCTCGGTGCGCGCGCGTCTCGATCGTCTCGATTCGCCGGGCAGCAACCAGGTGCTGCCGATCACTATTCACGGCGACGCTGCGGTGATTGGCCAGGGCGTGGTGCAGGAAACCCTGAACATGTCTCAGGCGCGCGGCTACGAAGTCGGCGGCACCGTCCGTATCGTGATCAACAACCAGGTAGGCTTTACCACCTCTAACCCGCGCGACGCCCGTTCAACGCCGTACTGTACCGATATCGGTAAAATGGTGCTGGCGCCAATCTTCCACGTCAACGCGGACGACCCGGAAGCGGTGGCCTTTGTCACGCGTCTGGCGCTCGACTATCGCAACACCTTCAAGCGCGACGTCTTTATCGACCTGGTTTGCTACCGTCGTCACGGCCATAACGAAGCCGACGAGCCGAGCGCGACCCAGCCGCTGATGTATCAAAAGATCAAAAAGCATCCGACGCCGCGTAAGCTTTATGCCGATCGCCTGGCGGCGGAAGGCTCTGCCAGCGCGGAAGATGCGACCGAGATGGTCAATCTCTATCGCGACGCGCTGGACGCGGGCGAGTGCGTGGTCGCCGAATGGCGCCCGATGAGCCTGCACTCCTTTACCTGGTCCCCTTACCTCAACCATGAGTGGGATGAGAGCTACCCGGCCACCGTCGAACCGAAACGCCTGCAGGAGCTGGCGCGCCGCATCAGCCAAATTCCTGACGCCGTTGAGGTGCAGGCGCGCGTGGCGAAAATCTACAACGACCGTAAAGAGATGGCCGAAGGCAACAAGCCCTTCGACTGGGGCGGGGCCGAGAATCTGGCCTACGCCACGCTGGTGGATGAGGGCATTCCGGTGCGTCTCTCCGGCGAGGACTCCGGCCGCGGCACCTTCTTCCACCGCCATGCGGTGATCCACAACCAGGCTAACGGCTCGACCTACACGCCGCTGCACCATATCCATAATGGACAGGGTCAGTTTAAGGTGTGGGACTCCGTGCTGTCGGAAGAGGCGGTGCTGGCGTTCGAATATGGCTACGCCACTGCAGAGCCGCGTACCCTGACCATCTGGGAAGCGCAGTTTGGCGACTTCGCCAACGGCGCACAGGTGGTGATCGACCAGTTCATCAGCTCCGGTGAGCAGAAGTGGGGACGCATGTGCGGCCTGGTGATGCTGCTGCCGCACGGCTATGAAGGCCAGGGCCCGGAACACTCCTCCGCGCGTCTGGAGCGTTATCTGCAGCTCTGCGCTGAGCAGAACATGCAGGTGTGCGTGCCCTCCACGCCGGCGCAGGTTTACCACATGCTGCGTCGTCAGGCGCTGCGCGGTATGCGCCGTCCGCTGGTGGTTATGTCGCCGAAGTCGCTGCTGCGTCATCCGCTGGCGATCTCGTCGCTGGACGAGCTGGCCAACGGCAGCTTCCAGCCCGCTATCGGTGAAATCGACGCGCTCGATCCGCAGCAGGTGAAACGCGTGGTGCTCTGCTCCGGCAAGGTCTACTACGATCTGCTTGAGCAGCGCCGCAAAAACGAGCAGACCGATGTCGCCATCGTGCGCATCGAGCAGCTCTATCCGTTCCCGCATAAAGCGGTGCAGGAAGCGTTGAAAGATTATGCCCATGTGCAGGATTTTGTCTGGTGTCAGGAAGAGCCGCTGAATCAGGGCGCATGGTATTGTAGCCAGCATCACTTCCGCGAAGTGGTTCCGTTTGGCGCGTCGCTGCGCTATGCGGGCCGTCCGGCCTCCGCTTCGCCGGCCGTGGGCTATATGTCCGTACATCAACAACAGCAGCAAGACCTGGTTAATGACGCGCTGAACCTTGGTTAATTTAAAAGGAAAGATAATGAGTAGCGTAGATATTCTCGTTCCCGACCTGCCTGAATCCGTTGCCGATGCCACCGTGGCAACCTGGCACAAAAAACCAGGCGATGCGGTAAGCCGCGACGAAGTGCTGGTAGAGATCGAAACAGACAAAGTGGTACTGGAAGTGCCGGCCCAGGCTGACGGCGTGCTGGAAGCCGTGCTGGAAGAGGAGGGCGCGACCGTCACGTCGCGTCAGATTCTGGGTCGCCTGAAAGAGGGCAACAGCGCTGGCAAAGAGACCAGCGCCAAAGCCGAAGCCAACGAGTCCACGCCAGCGCAGCGCCAGACCGCGTCGCTGGAAGAAGAGAGCAACGATACGCTGAGCCCGGCCATCCGTCGCCTGATCGCCGAACACGATCTCGACGCGACGCAGATTAAAGGCAGCGGCGTCGGCGGTCGTATTACGCGTGAAGATGTGGAAAAGCATCTGGCGAACAAACCTGCCGCGGCGAAAGCTGCGCCAGCCGCCGCTGAAGCTGCGCCGCAGCCAGCCGTCGCCAACCGCAGCGAAAAACGCGTGCCGATGACCCGTCTGCGCAAGCGCGTGGCCGAGCGTCTGCTGGAGGCGAAGAACAGCACCGCCATGCTGACCACCTTCAACGAAGTGAACATGAAGCCGATCATGGATCTGCGTAAGCAGTACGGCGATGCCTTCGAGAAGCGTCACGGCGTGCGTCTGGGCTTTATGTCCTTCTACCTCAAGGCTGTGGTGGAAGCGCTGAAGCGTTTCCCGGAAGTGAACGCCTCAATCGACGGCGAAGATGTGGTGTATCACAACTACTTCGACGTCAGCATCGCCGTCTCCACGCCGCGCGGCCTGGTGACTCCGGTGCTGAAAGATGTCGACGCGCTGAGCATGGCGGACATTGAGAAGAAAATCAAAGAGCTGGCGGTGAAAGGCCGTGACGGCAAGCTGACGGTCGACGAGCTGACCGGCGGTAACTTCACCATCACTAACGGCGGCGTTTTTGGCTCGCTGATGTCGACGCCGATCATCAACCCGCCGCAGAGTGCCATCCTGGGCATGCACGCCATCAAAGATCGTCCGATGGCGGTCAATGGTCAGGTCGTGGTGCTGCCGATGATGTACCTGGCGCTCTCCTACGATCACCGCTTGATCGATGGCCGTGAATCGGTCAGCTATCTGGTGGCGATAAAAGAGCTGCTGGAAGATCCGGCACGTCTGCTGCTGGACGTCTGATTTTTGCCGGGCGCGCCGACCAAACGCGCGCCCAACCTTATTACTCTTTTCAGACCTGAATGGATAGAACATCATGAACTTACACGAATACCAGGCGAAACAGCTGTTTGCACGGTATGGTATGCCGGCACCCACCGGCTACGCCTGCACTACGCCACGCGAAGCGGAAGAAGCGGCCTCTAAAATTGGTTCTGGCCCGTGGGTAGTGAAATGTCAGGTTCATGCCGGCGGACGCGGTAAAGCGGGCGGCGTGAAAGTGGTTAACAGCAAAGAAGAGATTCGCGCTTTCGCTGAGCACTGGCTGGGCAAACGCCTGGTGACCTATCAAACTGACGCCGACGGCCAGCCGGTTAACCAGATCCTGGTTGAAGCGGCGACCGATATCGATCAGGAGCTCTATCTGGGCGCGGTGGTTGACCGTGCGACCCGTCGCGTGGTCTTTATGGCCTCGACCGAAGGCGGCGTGGAGATTGAGAAAGTCGCGGAAGAGACCCCGCACCTGATCCACAAAATGGCGCTCGATCCGCTGACGGGTCCGCAGCCTTATCAGGGCCGCGAGCTGGCGTTTAAACTCGGCCTGACCGGCAAGCAGGTCAGCCAGTTCACGAAAATCTTTATGGGCCTGGCGACGCTGTTCCTCGAGCGCGACCTGGCGCTGGTTGAGATCAACCCGCTGGTGATCACGAAGCAGGGCGATCTGGTCTGCCTCGACGGCAAGCTGGGCGTGGACGGCAACGCGCTGTTCCGCCAGCCGGAGCTGCGCGAAATGCGCGATCCGAGCCAGGAAGATCCGCGCGAAGCGCACGCCACGCAGTGGGAACTGAACTACGTGGCGCTGGAAGGCAATATCGGCTGTATGGTCAACGGCGCAGGTCTGGCGATGGGCACCATGGACATCGTTAAGCACCACGGCGGCCAGCCGGCTAACTTCCTGGACGTGGGCGGCGGCGCGACCAAAGAGCGCGTGACCGAAGCCTTTAAAATCATCCTTTCCGACGACGCGGTCAAAGCGGTATTCGTTAACATCTTCGGCGGCATCGTGCGCTGCGACCTGATTGCCGACGGCATCATCGGCGCGGTGGCGGAAGTCGGCGTCAACGTGCCGGTTGTGGTGCGTCTGGAAGGAAACAACGCTGAGCTGGGCGCACAGAAACTGGCGGACAGCGGACTGAATATCATTGCAGCAACCAGCCTGACAGACGCGGCACAGCGCGTTGTTGCGGCTGCGGAGGGGAAATAATGTCTATTCTGATCGACAAAAACACTAAAGTGATTTGCCAGGGTTTCACTGGCGGTCAGGGTACGTTCCACTCTGAGCAGGCGCTGGCTTACGGCACGCAGCTGGTTGGCGGCGTGACGCCGGGCAAAGGCGGCACCACCCATCTCGGTCTGCCGGTGTTCAACACCGTGCGCGAAGCGGTAGAAGCCACCGGCGCGACGGCGACCGTGATTTATGTTCCGGCACCGTTCTGTAAAGACGGTATCCTGGAAGCGATCGAAGCGGGCATCAAGCTGATCATCACCATCACCGAAGGCATCCCGACGCTGGATATGCTGACGATTAAGGTGAAGCTGGACGAAGCGGGCGTGCGCATGATCGGGCCAAACTGCCCGGGCGTTATCACCCCAGGCGAATGCAAAATCGGCATCATGCCGGGCCACATTCACCAGCCGGGCCGCGTCGGCATCGTATCGCGCTCTGGTACCCTGACCTATGAAGCGGTGAAGCAGACCACGGACATCGGCTACGGTCAGTCGACCTGCGTCGGCATCGGCGGCGACCCGATCCCGGGCTCTAACTTCATCGACATCCTGAAAATGTTCCAGGATGACCCGCAGACCGAAGCGATCGTCATGATTGGTGAGATCGGCGGCAGCGCGGAAGAAGAGGCGGCGGCGTTCATTAAAGAGCACGTCACCAAACCGGTTGTTGGCTATATCGCGGGCGTGACCGCGCCGAAAGGCAAGCGTATGGGCCATGCGGGCGCCATCATCGCTGGCGGCAAAGGCACGGCGGACGAGAAGTTCGCGGCGCTGGAAGCGGCCGGTGTGAAAACCGTGCGCAGCCTTGCGGACATCGGCGACGCAGTAAAAGCGGTGCTGCCGGCTAACTAAGCGCGCACGCATCAGCTATCAGGCCACCCTTCGGGGTGGCTTTTTTTTGCCTGTAGGAGAGAGCAGGGCGCTGAAAAGGCGAAATCAGGCACCGGCAGCGAGACGCGTAACGGGCGAGAAGCAGTAGATGCTTTTTACGGCGGAAAGTTAAAAATTAAAATTAAAGGTAATGCTTTTCTAAATTACGCTATTTCTCAGTGACAACTAATTAACAATCTCCCCAAGGCTACATATCTGGAAATTAAAAGCGTTAATCCAGATCAATAATCCTCGATATTTAACAAACTTTACCGCTGGCAAAGCGTAAGCCAACCGGTTTTAATTGCGCTGCATCAATTCAGTCGTTTCCAATAACATCCAGGAGATTGCGCCAGGCCGCGCTATATCAACGCCGACGGCTTTTCTCTCTCGCCTGCCTGAATTCAACTGAATGGTGCTTTTCGGGGAAGTTTCACCACTGTTACTCGCTCACGTCGGGCCGCGGAGGCATCTGATCCGTCGGTAACAAAAAGCTGGAATTAATAATCGGTCGTTCCTGAATCTTATTCTCTGCGTTAATACCCGTTGTTCGCCGTTGTTATTCGCAGAGTAAGGTCATGCGAGGAGCAAGGAGTCATTATGTTAGATATCGTCGAGCTGTCGCGTTTACAGTTTGCCTTAACGGCGATGTACCATTTCCTGTTTGTCCCGCTTACGCTCGGTATGGCGTTTTTGCTGGCGATCATGGAAACGGTGTATGTCCTGAGCGGTAAACAGATCTATAAAGATATGACCAAATTCTGGGGCAAGTTATTCGGCATTAACTTTGCGCTGGGCGTGGCCACCGGGCTGACCATGGAGTTTCAGTTCGGCACCAACTGGTCCTACTACTCTCACTACGTCGGCGACATCTTCGGTGCGCCGCTCGCCATTGAAGGGCTGATGGCGTTCTTCCTGGAATCCACCTTCGTTGGCCTCTTCTTCTTCGGCTGGGATCGCCTGAGCAAAACGCAGCATCTGGCGGTGACCTGGCTGGTGGCGCTGGGTTCTAACCTGTCGGCGCTCTGGATCCTGGTGGCGAACGGCTGGATGCAGAATCCCATCGCCTCCGCCTTCAACTACGAAACCATGCGCATGGAGATGCTGAGCTTTTCGGAGCTGGTGCTCAATCCGGTGGCACAGGTGAAGTTCGTGCATACCGTGGCAGCGGGCTATACCACCGGCGCCATGTTTATTCTCGGCATCAGCGCCTGGTATCTGCTTAAGGGACGCGACGTCGCCTTTGCGAAACGCTCGTTCGCCATCGCCGCCAGCTTCGGCATGGCGGCGGTGCTGTCGGTTATCGTGCTGGGCGACGAGTCGGGCTATGAAATGGGCGACGTACAGAAAACCAAGCTCGCTGCGATTGAAGCCGAATGGGATACCCAGCCCGCGCCAGCGGCCTTCACGCTGTTTGGCCTGCCGGATCAGGAGAAGCAGGAAAACGCCGCGGCGGTGCAGATCCCTGGCCTGCTTGGCCTGATCGCCACGCGCTCTGTCGATAAGCCGGTTACCGGCCTGAAAGATCTCATGACACAGCATGAGGTGCGCATCCGTAACGGTATGAAAGCCTACGCGCTGCTGAATCAGCTGCGCAGCGGTAGCGAAGATCCGGCGGTGCGCGAAGCCTTCGACCGGAGCAAACAGGATCTGGGCTACGGGCTGCTGCTGAAACGCTATACCCCGAACGTGGCGGACGCCACCGAGGCGCAAATCAGGCAGGCGGTGAAAGACTCTATTCCGCGCGTGGCGCCGCTCTATTTCGCCTTTCGCATCATGGTGCTGGCGGGCGTGCTGCTGCTGGGCATTATCACCTTCTCGTTCTGGAGCGTGATCCGCAACCGCGTCGGCAAGCATCGCTGGCTGCTGAAGGCGGCGCTCTACGGCATCCCGCTGCCGTGGATTGCGGTCGAGGCGGGCTGGTTCGTCGCCGAATATGGCCGTCAGCCGTGGGCGATCGGCGAAGTGCTGCCGACCTCGGTGGCCAACTCGTCGCTGACCGTGGGCGATCTGCTCTTCTCCATGCTGCTGATCTGCGGTCTTTATACGCTGTTCCTCGTGGCGGAGATGTATCTGATGTTTAAATTCGCGCGCCTCGGGCCGAGCAGCCTGAAAACCGGACGCTATCACCATGAGCAGGTCGCGGCGGCGGCCGAGCCGGTACGCGGTTAAGGAGAGCAACCATGTTTGATTATGAAGTTTTGCGCTTTGTCTGGTGGCTGCTGATCGGCATTCTGCTGGTGGGCTTCGCCGTCGCGGACGGCTTTGATATGGGCGTCGGCATGCTGACGCGGCTGATGGGGCGCAACGACACCGAACGCCGCATTATGATAAACAGCATCGCGCCGCACTGGGACGGCAACCAGGTCTGGCTGATCACCGCGGGCGGGGCGCTGTTCGCCGCCTGGCCGATGGTGTATGCCGCCGCCTTCTCCGGCTTCTATGTGGCGATGATTCTGGTGCTGGCGTCGCTCTTTTTTCGTCCGGTGGGTTTCGATTATCGTTCTAAAATTGAAGATATGCGCTGGCGCGGCATGTGGGACTGGGGCGTCTTTATCGGCAGCTTTGTGCCGCCGCTGGTGATTGGCGTCGCGTTCGGTAATCTGCTGCAGGGGGTGCCGTTCCGCGCGGATGAATTTTTGCGCCTCGTCTACACCGGTAACTTCTTCCAGCTGCTCAATCCGTTCGGGCTGCTGGCGGGCGTAATCAGCGTTGCGATGATCCTGACGCAGGGCGCGACCTATTTGCAGATGCGCACCGCAGGCGAGCTGCATCTGCGTTCGCGCGCGGTGGCGCAGGTGACGGCGCTGGTAATGATGGTCTGCTTCGTGCTGGCGGGCGTCTGGGTGAAATATGGCATCGACGGCTACGTGATTACCAGCGCCATCGATCACCATGCTGCCTCGAACCCGCTGGGCAAAACCGTGGTGCGCGAGGCGGGTGCCTGGCTGGCGAACTTTAACCAGATGCCGGCGCTGTGGCTCTTTCCGCTGCTCGGCGTAGTGCTGCCGCTGCTGACGGTCATTTTCTCGCGCTGCGAGAAGGGCGGCTGGGCGTTTCTTAGCTCATCGTTGACGCTGGCGTGCGTCATTATGACCGCCGGCATCGCCCTGTTTCCCTTTATCATGCCGTCAAGCATCGAACCCGGCATGAGCCTGACGATGTGGGATGCCACCTCGAGCCAGCGCACGCTGACGGTGATGACCTTCGCCGCCCTTATCTTCGTCCCGATTATCCTGGCCTACACCAGCTGGTGCTACTACAAGATGTTTGGGCGGATTACGAAAGAACATATTGAGCGCAATACGCACTCTCTCTACTGATTAAGGAGACGACGCATGTGGTATTTTGCCTGGATTCTCGGCACCCTGCTGGCCTGCGCTTTTGGCATCATCACCGCGCTGGCGCTTGAGCACGTTGAAGATAGCGCCGCAAACGACGAGCGCGCCTGATGCGTAAACTGATTCGGACGTCATACCGTCTGATGAACAAAGGGCCTTTGCGGGCCCTTTCGCTCATCCTGGCGCTGGTTGTCGCGGGCTGTTTATTCTGGGATCCTTCGCGCTACGCCGCGCACACCAGCACGCTCTCAGTCTGGCAGGGGATTCTGGTTATCTGGGCGGTCTGCGCTGGCGTTATCCATGGCGTAGGCTTTCATCCACGCCGGACGCGCTGGCAGGCGCTCTTCTCGCCGCTGCTGGCCCTGATCGTTCTGCTGTTCGCACTCTACTGGTTCTGGCGCTGACGCGAAATGTCCGCCGCTGGCGGTGAGGTATTGTCAGCGGCAGGTCAAGAAATCTACTGAAAATCCTTCTGATTGTTACCTTCCGATAATTATTTTCTCCTGGCTCTGGCATCCCATTCCCAACCCCAAATCTCTTGCGTATAGTAGCAACGTTTAAAAACGAGACCGGGATGTAGAGTGAGTACAACGCTGTTTCGCTGGCCGGTTCGGGTCTATTACGAAGACACCGATGCTGGTGGCGTGGTTTACCATGCCAGCTATATCGCTTTTTATGAACGAGCACGTACCGAAATGCTGCGTCAGCGCCATTTCAATCAGCAAACGCTGCTGGAACAGCAGGTTTCTTTTGTGGTGCGGCGCATGACGGTGGAGTATGTTGCGGCGGCGCGTCTTGACGACCTTCTGGAGATCCAGAGCGAAGTCACCGCCATGACGCGCGCAACCATGACATTTTCCCAGCGTATCGTGAATGCAGAAGGCAGAGTCCTGAATGAAGCAGAAGTCCTGATTGCCTGCATTAACCCACATCTTATGAAGCCGATTGCGCTTCCCAAGTCTATTGTCGCGGAGTTCAAGCAGTGACTGACATGAACGTTCTTGATTTGTTCCTGAAGGCGAGCCTTCTGGTCAAACTTATCATGTTGATTTTGATCGGCTTTTCTATTGCCTCATGGGCCATCATTATTCAGCGCACCCGAATTTTGAACGCGGCGGGACGCGAGGCGGAAGCCTTTGAAGATAAATTCTGGTCCGGCATTGAGCTGTCGCGTCTCTATCAGGAGAGCCAGGGACGCCGCGAAGAGCTGAGCGGTTCAGAGCAGATCTTCTACGCGGGCTTCAAAGAGTTTGCCCGTCTGCACCGTGCCAACAGTCACGCGCCCGAAGCGGTAGTGGAAGGCGCCAGCCGCGCAATGCGTATCTCGATGAACCGCGAGCTGGAAACGCTGGAAAACCACATTCCTTTCCTCGGCACCGTCGGCTCAATCAGCCCCTACATCGGCCTGTTCGGCACCGTATGGGGCATTATGCACGCCTTTATCGCGCTGGGCGCGGTCAAGCAGGCGACGCTGCAGATGGTGGCGCCGGGTATCGCTGAAGCGCTGATCGCCACCGCGATCGGCCTGTTCGCCGCGATTCCGGCGGTCATGGCCTATAACCGACTGAACCAGCGCGTCAACAAGCTGGAGCAGGGCTACGACAACTTTATGGAAGAGTTCACGGCCATCCTGCACCGTCAGGCCTTCTCCAGCGACAGCGCGAAGTAAGCGGAGGTAACCCATGGCCAGAGTACGTGGTCGCGGCCGCCGCGACCTGAAATCGGAAATTAATATCGTTCCGCTGCTCGACGTCCTGCTGGTGCTGCTGCTGATCTTTATGGCGACAGCGCCGATTATTACCCAGAGCGTAGAAGTGGACCTGCCGGACGCCACCGATTCGAAAACGGTCTCCAGCGACGATAATCCGCCGGTGATCGTTGAGGTTTCAGGCGTCGGTCAGTACAGCCTGGTGGTGGATCACGATCGTATGGAGCAGTTGCCGCCGGAACAGGTGGTGAACGAGGCGCAGCGTCGCATCGAGGCGAATCCGAAAACCGTCTTTTTAATCGGCGGCGCAAAGGATGTGCCCTATGACGAAATTATTAAAGCGCTCAACCTGCTGCATCAGGCAGGCGTTAAATCTGTCGGTTTGATGACGCAGCCGATTTAAAGTCGAACCGTTTTTTGGGAACCGAGTGTGTCGAAGGCAACCGAGCAAAACGAGAAGTTAAAGCGCGCGATAATTATATCGGTGGCTCTGCACGTGGTGCTGATCGCTCTGCTGATCTGGAGCTCCTTCAACGAGAATATTGAGGCGAGCGGCGGCGGTGGCGGCAGCGATATCGACGCGGTGATGGTCGATCCTGGCGCCGTGGTTGAACAGTACAACCGTCAGCAGAACCAGAAAAGCGACAGCCAGCGCGCCGAGCAGCAGCGTGAGAAGCAGGCGCAGCAGCAGGCTGAAGAGCTGCAGCAGAAGCAGGCCGCGGAGCAGCAGCGCCTGAAGGCGATCGAAAAAGAGCGCCTGCAGGCACAGGAAGCGGCAAAAGCGCAGGCTGAACAGCAGAAACAGGCGGAAGCGGCGGCTAAAGCGGCGCAGGAGCAGCAGAAAGCGGCTGAAGCGGCCGCAGCTCAGGCGAAAGCCGATGCCAAAGCGCAGGCGCAGGCGCAGGCTAAAGCGGCTGCCGAGGCGGCGCAAAAGGCGGAAGAACAGGCGAAACAGGCCGCTGCCGAGGCGAAGAAAAAGGCGGAAGAGCAGGCGAAAGCCGCCGCCGCGTCCGCCGCCAAAGAGAAAGCGGTGGCCGACGCGAAAGCGGCAGCCGATGCGAAGGCGAAAGCGGCAGCAGAGGCGAAAGCCAAAGCGGCCGAAGAAGCGAAAGAGAAAGCGGAAGCGGCTAAAGAGAAGGCGGCGCAGGAAGCGAAAGAGAAAGCCGAAGCGGCCAAAGAAAAAGCCGCTCAGGAAGCCAAAGAAAAAGCGGAAGCCGCGAAAGAGAAAGCGGCGGCCGAGGCGAAAGCGAAAGCCGATGCGGCCGCCAAAGCCAAAGCGGACGCCGCGGCGAAAGCCAAGGCCGCTGCCGACGCGAAGAAAAGAGCGGCGGCGGAAGCGGCGAAAAACAGCAGCGACGTCGACGATCTGCTTGGCGGCCTGACCTCTGGTAAGAATGCACCGAAAAGTGGCGCGGCCGGCGGCGGCGCGGCAGGGCAGGGCAACCAGAAAAAAGCGGGCGCATCGGGCGCAGAGATCAACTCTTATCTGGGGCAGGTTGTGGGCGCGATTCAGAGCCGCTTCTACGATGCTGATACTTATAAGGGGAAAGAGTGTAACCTGCGTATCAAGCTGGCGCCGGATGGTTTGCTGATTGACGTCAAATCTGAAGGCGGCGACCCGGCGTTATGCCAGGCGGCGATCGCTGCCGCGAAGCAGGCTCATATTCCTAAGCCGCCCTCGCAAGCAGTGTATGAAGTGTTTAAAAACGCGCCGATGCGTTTCAAACCGGAATAATGCAGTAACCCACGGCAGGTTGGACTAAGGTTAGCTTGCCGTATTAGATGAATACTCGTGTTTTTCAGGAACTGTGCGAATTATCGTGAACCCAGGTTCAGGTAAGGGAGAAAAGATGAAGCAGGCACTTCGTGTAACCTTAGGTTTTTTTGTTCTGCTGTGGGCGGCAATGCTCCACGCAGAAGTACGCATTGAAATTACGCAGGGCGTAAACACCGCGCGTCCAATCGGTGTGGTGCCCTTTAAATGGGCTGGCTCAGGCGCCGCGCCTGAAGATGTCGGCGGCATCGTCTCTGCTGACTTACGCAACAGCGGTAAATTCAATCCCATCGATCGTTCACGTCTGCCGCAGCAGCCGACCAGCGCGCAGGAAGTACAGCCTGCCGCCTGGAGCGCACTGGGTATCGATGCGGTAGTCGTCGGTCAGGTCACCTCTAATCCAGATGGCAGCTATCAGGTTGCCTATCAGTTGGTGGACACCGGCGGTGCACCGGGCACCGTTCTGGCGCAGAACTCATACAAGGTCACTAAACAGTGGCTGCGCTATGCTGCGCACACCGCCAGTGACGAGGTGTTCGAGAAGCTGACGGGCGTTAAAGGCGCGTTCCGTACCCGTATTGCCTACGTGGTGCAGACCAACGGCGGCCAGTTCCCGTATGAGCTGCGCGTGTCAGACTACGACGGCTTTAACCAGTTTGTGGTCCATCGCTCGCCGCAGCCACTGATGTCTCCGGCCTGGTCGCCAGACGGCAGCAAAGTGGCCTATGTGACCTTTGAAAGCGGTAAATCAGCGCTGGTGGTACAGACGCTGTCAAACGGCGCGATTCGCCAGGTTGCCTCTTTCCCGCGCCACAATGGCGCGCCGGCCTTCTCGCCAGACGGGACGAAACTCGCTTTCGCCCTGTCGAAAACGGGCAGCCTGAACCTCTATGTGATGGATCTGGCTTCCGGCCAGACGCGTCAAATCACCGACGGTCGCTACAACAGCACTGAACCGAGCTGGTTCCCGGACAGCCAGACGCTGGCTTACACCTCAGATCAGGCTGGCGCGCCGCAGATTTATAAAATTGGTATCAACGGCGGTGCACCTCAGCGTATTACCTGGGAAGGTTCACAAAACCAGGACGCGGACGTCTCTGCCGATGGTAAAACCATGGTGATGATCAGCAGCGCCGGTGGCGCTCAGCACGTCGCCAAACAGGATCTGGTAACGGGAGCCGTTCAAACGTTAACGAGCACGTTCCTGGATGAATCGCCAAGTCTGGCGCCAAACGGCACGATGGTAATCTATAGCTCTACTCAGGGGATGGGTTCCGTGTTGCAGTTGGTATCAACAGATGGGCGTTTCAAAGCGCGTCTTCCGGCAACCGATGGACAGGTCAAGTCACCTGCCTGGTCGCCGTATCTGTAATGCATCGGTCCCCTGCGCAGCAGGGGGTTAAATGTATGATAAACAATATAACAGGATAACAAAATGCAACTGAACAAAGTGCTGAAAGGGTTGATGCTGGCTCTGCCGGTTCTGGCTGTAGCCGCTTGTAGCTCACACAAAAACAACAACAACGACCAGACTGGCATGGGTGCTGACGGCGCTTACGGCAACGGTGCTGGCATGAACGGCAGCGGCAACATGTCTTCTGACGAGCAGGCGCGTCTGCAGATGCAGCAGCTGCAGCAGAACAACATCGTCTACTTCGGTCTGGACAAATATGACGTGCAGTCTGACTACGCTCAGATGCTGGACCAGCACGCAGCCTTCCTGCGCAGCAACCCGTCATACAAAGTGACCATCGAAGGTCACGCGGATGAGCGCGGCACGCCGGAATACAACATCGCACTGGGCGAGCGTCGTGCTAACGCCGTGAAGATGTATCTGCAGGGCAAAGGCGTGTCGGCTGACCAGATGTCTATCGTCTCTTACGGTAAAGAGAAACCGGCTGTTCTGGGTCATGACGAAGCGGCCTACTCCAAAAACCGTCGTGCCGTTCTGGTCTACTAAGAGAATCACATGATTAGTAACTTCAGACTTCACCTGTTGGGTCTGTCGTTACTGGTTGGCGTAGCGGCCCCCTGGGCCGCTAATGCCCAGGCATCAATCAGTAACGTCGGCTCTGGCTCGGTCGAAGACCGCGTCACCACTCTTGAACGCATTTCTAACGCCCAGGCTCAGCTTCTGCAGCAACTGCAGCAGCAGATGAGCGACAACCAAAGCGATATCGATTCGCTGCGCGGGCAAATCCAGCAAAACAGCTACCAGCTTAATCAGGTCATCGAGCGGCAGAAGCAGCTCTATCAGCAGATCGACAGCCTGAGCAGCAGCGGCGTGAACAGTACGGCACAAAGCGGCGCGGATGCGCCGGCGGCGAGCGCCGATACGGGCGCAGCGGCCAGCGCAGACGGTGCGGCGGCAGCCTCATCAGGCGCGCCGGTGCAGAGCGGCGACGCCAACAGCGACTATAACGCCGCGGTGGCGCTGATTCTGGAAAAAAAACAGTACGACCAGGCGATCGCTGCGCTGCAGGCGTGGGTCAAGCGCTATCCTGACTCAACCTACCAGCCAAACGCCAATTACTGGCTGGGGCAGTTGAATTACAACAAGGGTAAAAAAGATGACGCGGCGTACTACTACGCCACCGTGGTTAAAAATTACCCGAAGTCGCCAAAGGCTTCTGAAGCGTTGCTAAAGGTTGGCGTTATCATGCAGGAGAAAAAGGATACGGCGAAAGCCAAGGCCGTTTTCCAGCAGGTGATAAAACTTTACCCCAATACCGATTCGGCGAAGCAGGCGCAAAAACGTCTCGACGGGCTGTAATTTGTGCAGCCAGCACCGGATTTTGCCTGATTTCTGGTCTGGCAGCATGAAAGGTAAGCAGTTGACGCCGAGGGCGGAAAATAAGGGTTGCGCTACCTCGGTAAATCAGTAATATATGCCGCCGTTGCCGGGACAGATTGCAAATGTGTCTGGCAAGCCTGAAGATGGGTCGTTAGCTCAGTTGGTAGAGCAGTTGACTTTTAATCAATTGGTCGCAGGTTCGAATCCTGCACGACCCACCATCTTCTCAGCGAACAGGTTTTCTTCTCTGTTGCTGCGAAACTTCAGCATCGCTTCACAACCTAAAGATGGGTCGTTAGCTCAGTTGGTAGAGCAGTTGACTTTTAATCAATTGGTCGCAGGTTCGAATCCTGCACGACCC